>DAOWOP010000008.1 GCA_030642005.1 Planctomycetales bacterium | reverse complement strand
TGGTGTAACTTTCCTCGCCGAGCGTCCCGTGTTTCAGTTCACCGCCGGGTGCGACCGGTTGATACTGGTCCGCCCCGACCAGCCGGTAACTGGTAACGGTCTTAAAATCGCTGACGTTGCGGACGGTGCAGATATTCCGCCAGACCCGCTCGACGCTGAAGAATCCTTCCAGCAGGAACTTGTTCGAGACGTTCGACAGAATCCCGCCGATATCGACGGTCGAGAACGCAGCCTGGATGTTCGGAGCGAATGCGTACCGCAGAACCTCGCGGCTGTTGCGGAAGTTCCTGCCGGTGTACCCGTTAGCCCAGGCCGCCTCGAGCAGTAATTCCTGAAGGCCGATTCCGCCACGGAACCGCTTGCTGGCCACGTCCAGCGTCTTTTCGTCGTGGAGTTTTTCCACGTCGCTCAGACCGGCAGTCAGCATGCACGCTGCCTCCAGGATGGTCCCGTCCACCGAATTGTCCGGCACGTGAGCCGCCGGTGCCTTCGGGCGGGAAGCGCGGAGCACCTCCAGCTCGACCTTGGTCTCGTCCCAGCCTTCGGTGATTGCACGAGCGGCAATGTCCGGATAATCGTCGCCGCAGACCTTCCGAACCACAGCGATGCGCTGCTGTTCAGCTGCCGCCTTGGCTCGCATGTCAGCAACCTGGTCAGCGGCGGTCAGGGCCTCCGTGCCCTCGACTGCCGCCGCCTGGACATCCGTCCCGCTCGGAACATCTTGCTGGGACGTTTGCCCTGAATCCTGTTGAGTAGTCTGCCCCGACTCGTCGCGAGTGGTGTCCGCGTGGGTTTCCTCGTTTTCCGTTTTCTCTACGTTGGTGACTTCCTTGTCAGTCATTTCTTCCTGCTCCTTATCCTGGGCTGCAATCCGGGCCGAGGTGTTCGTGTCGGCCCCGCTATCGACAAAACTGATTTCCTTGAGAATGGCGCGGCGCACCACGTGCACCGGGCCGGTAAATGTCTGTCCGTTAACCTGAACCGTCCCGCCAGCCGGGACGAAGTCTGCTTTCGTCACCGCCGCGCCGATACTCGCCTGCCAGGGGAATCCGTTAACGCCGCTCTTGGCCACGTCCCGCGCCCAAGACGTATCCCGGCTGATGAGTCCCTCTGCTACAAGCGCGCCGTTCTCGACAGCCACTCGCTGTGTATGTCCGACACCCTGACGACGTTCGTGATCGAGCCGGATCGGCAGGTTCTGATTGGGAATCTCCAGCCCGGCCAGGTCCACCACGACAGGCCGCGGAAAACCCGCAATCCGCATCAACCCGCCGGTGTAGGCAACCATCCGAAATCGCGGCAACTGCTTCTCATCGCCAGCTGCCTCGATGTTCGCCGTGGCGGTCATCGTTACAAATTCAGGCTGCTTCTCGTTCGACATCGCTGTCCTCCTCCTCTTCCGCTTGCGGAATGGTCCCTGCCTGACCGGCAGGCAGGTCAGCTTCGCTGAGTCCCAGTTCCTGCATCAGTTCCTTTTCCTTGGCCCGCTGGCGAAGCTCGGTTTCCCAGTCCTTACCCTGCCTGGCATACTCGTTGGCCAGCGTGGTCGTGTTGTTCTTAAGCCGCTTCTCCTGGGCGTTGGCCTCCTTGGCAGGGTCCACGTGCTCGGTCCCATCCCAGAACCATTGATGCGACAGGTCAGTCGCGGCGCGAAGGAAACGGAACTCGGTAAGCAACTCCGCCTCGGCCACCCATGCCGCGAAGATGCGATCCAGCACTACGTCGTTGCAGTTGTCCTGTTCGACGCGGATGGATTTGAAGTAGGTCTGGTGGTCAAGCCGCCCCGATGCGTAGTTGTAGCCGGACGAATTGCAGGCGGCGATGTTGAACGGTATGTTCAGACAGCGGGCTATCTCGTTGAGGAGTTCCCGCTTGAATTCACTGTAGGTCGTGCCGGGCTGCTCGGCCTTGATTTGCCCCAACTTCCAACCATCCGGCAGAACCGTCGCCATGCGTTTTTCAAGTTCGACGACGTCCATCGGCTCGACAGAAGCCGCATCGCCGTTGGCCGGTGCGTCCGTAAAGAGCACAGCCGCGAAGTCGGCGGCAGTTTCCGCAGCGCCGAGAACCGCCAGCGTGTATCGCCTCAATTGGGCGAACAATGGCAGCGCCGGCGTAATCTCCGGGATGCCGCGATGCTGGCCCGGCCTATCGGTACGGAACCAGTGGATCATCGCTCCGGCCAGAACGCGGTCGTAGGCGTTGATGTCAGTGAAGATCGTACCTCCAGGATGCTTTCGCAGGACGAAATACGCCGCCGGGTTGCCAAATGGGTCGAACTCAATGCCATCCGTCGCAAGTGCCGACCCGACGACGCCAAGCGACAAGTCGGGCGTGGTGACGCGGTCGGCCTCGACGAGCCGCACGTCCATCTTGATCGGCGAGGCCAGGTTCGGGTTGGCGGTCAACATACAGAACGCCTCGCCGTCGGTCGCCTTGGCCATCCGCATGGTGCGGAGTTTTTCGGCCAGACCGACCTCCCTGGCCCAGTCGCTGAAGGCTTTTTCAACAATGCGATTGGTTTCGCTATCGCCGGTAAGCAGCTGCAAACGCGGGCCAGTGCCCACGCAGTCGTTCGCCAGCGTTAGGACGATGCCCTTGGCGTAGGAGTTGTTCGCCACCTCGTACCGGCTGCGGTTCCGCAACGTCCGGCGGACGCCTGGTGACGCCGCCGCGTTGGCGCTGAGCCCATCAGCGTTCGCCCAGTGGCGAGTGTTGTCGGCATTCGTGACGGCAGCGTCGAACTTTGCCCGAATCATCCGGGTGAACCGGCGGACCCTGCGAGTTTTACTATTGCCGAAGGGCCACATTACGCTGTCCCCGGTGGTGAGAGTTTGACCCTGCGGATGCCCAGCCCCTTGCCGGCGGCCGCTTCCTTGCTGGCAAAATGCTTTGCAACCGCGATCTGCTCGGAGGGCTTGTGTTGTTCGACGCTGCCTGAATCCCCACTGGCCTTGGCAGGGCCTTCGGCGTTGGTCTTGATAGAATTGTCGAGGGTGTCGGTCACGCGCTCTGCTCCGGGTTTACCATTGGGTGCCCGTAGTGCTTATTGCCGCAGAGCCGCAAAACTTCGCGCCAAATTCAGCAGGAAACGAAAATTGTGCCATATCTGGTACGTCAGACGATTTTCTCACGGGTGGTGACGGCTTTGCCACAGTTTCGGCAACGTTTACGGCGGATGATCCCGTCGTTGCGCCGACGTGTGTAGACGGTGCGAAAATGCCAGCAGCCGCAGTGACGACAAACTAATCCCCTGTGGCGCGGCTCATCGACTTGAACAGTAGTACTTTTCACCGACGCTTCCCCTGTTGTAGTTCAGATAACTTGATTCGCTTTCGCTGAACCTTTTGTTCGCCATTCGTTCCGAACAGAACCGCCCCCTGAATCGACGCCGCCACGGCGCAGCCGACGAGACAGTCCAGCCAGTGGTTGTCGGGGTGGCCGGCGCGGAGTTTCCATTCATCGACGACTCGCCCTCGCGCTTCCGTCCGCACTCGGTATTCGGCGGTAACGTGCTCGGCAAGTAGTTGATGTTCCGCTGGCTTTCGGCCAAACAGCGACACGCAGCCCTTATCACCAATCGCCACGGCAAGACGGGCATGGACGAAGGACTTCCAGTAGTTCGTGTCAATCAGGGCGTGGCGCACCTGGCGACGGCCCTGGACGTTCGGGATTCGCCAGTGATGGCCAACGCGGGCGCCGCGTTTACGCTTGTACTCCGAGAACGGGATGCTCGACGCCCCGACGTATCGCCCGTGACTGGGCATGACGATGGCTGAATGGCTGCTCTGGCGGCAGAACTGATAGACCACGTCTGTCGACTGGCCCCAGTTGGCATCGATGAGGCATCGCTCGATTCGCATCTGGGCCCCGTCGTCGCGCCGCCACTGGCGGGACAAGTAATCGCTCGTGAGTTTCTCCAGCCCGGCGTAGATTGAACCTTCCAGACCGGAACCAGGCGCAGCGCGACCGAGCGTCTTCTGGACATCCCGAAGCGTAAAATACGCGCGCCGCTGGTCCGGATACGTGCCATAATCCAGAAGGTAACCTGTGAAATCATCTTCCCAGGCCACGACGGCGTGGAACAGTGCCTTGCCCTGCACGTCAATGAACATCGTCAGGTGGTTGCAGCCGAGTGGGACTTCGCCTTTGGCGTAGCCGTTGGTCTTGCCCGCTACCTGCTCGGCAGTGAGCATGTCGGTATCGCCCTCATCTTCCGGCAGCGGTTCGTTCTGATACTCGGCCCAGAACGCCCGCTCGTCCTGAAGCTTCAGGTTCATCGCGTGCTGAATGGCGGATAATTCGTCGGTGTTGTGCCGCTCCGGCCAGGCGATGACCGCGCCGGCGTCCATCTCCTCGCGATGCTCGCGATAGAACTCGGTGGCCTCGTGGCCGTCGCCGTCGTTGCGGAAGCTATCGGCGCGAATCTGGGCGTATTGCTCCCAGAGTTTCTCATTGGACGGGAACGAATAGACCAACTTCGTTCGCTCGCCTTGCCATGTGGGGTGCTTGTCGCGGTCGAGTATCTGGTCGGCCATGTCGCCAGGGCGAATTACGGTGCATGGCATTACGCCCGCGATCTTCTGGCCTGGCCCGGCGAGATTGAGTATCGCACCGCTGAGCGTCTCCATCCTGGCCTTGGTCTGCGGATCGCTGCGTGCCGATTCATCGGTTTGCGGGTCGTCCAGAACCACCAGCGACGGCCGAACTGCCCGGCCGTCGGCTCGCTTGAACTTCATGCCGCGAATCCGGCTCTCAATGCCCGCCACGCGGATGATCGCGCCGCTGGCCTTGGAATCAGGAATCGTCGGAAGAACGATCTCGTCGGCCGTCCAGACGATCCGCGTGTGCTGGCCGTTGCAGAGCTGGCCCTTGGCGCGATTATGAATCCGCTCCAGGGCATGGATCGGGAAGACCGCTTCTGGGTAGTCGGCCAGCAGTCGCTCATTGGTCTCGAACTCGACCTTGATGCTTTCGAGCATGCTGCGGGCGTGGCCGGCATCCGATCCGACAAGGCATACGAACTCCCTCGCACCGGTCAGCATCGCCCAGATGCAGGCCGTCTCGGCCAGCGTGGTTTTACCGCTGCCGCGCGGCATGGCCATGGCGAACAGCCCACCGCGAAGGACGGCCTGCTCGATCTTGGCGATCACCTTCAGATGGTCGTCCGACCACGGCAAGCAGAAGGCCTCGGGGAAGTACACCTCGCAGAAGAACCGGAAGTCTGTATCGGCCTTGACCTTCCGCTGCGGGTTCACCACTTCGGGGATAGCGCCGATATCCCTGCCGATTGCTGACAGCTCGGCGTTGCGGGCGCGGGCTGCCTCCTTGATCGCATCGTAATCGGCAGCGGGTTTTTCTTCCGGCGTCGGTGCGTGGCGCAGCAGGACCAGCCAAGCGGCGTAGCGGAACAGGTCCACGTGCCGGTCGTCGCCGATATGGTAGCCCGCCCGGTTGCGGTGGCGACGCAACTGACGTTCACTGATGACCTCGCCCAGCGGCGTGGAGTTCAGCATCCGTGTCAGCATCGATGGCCGAAGTTGTCTGGGGTTAATCGCCACTGGCCAACTCCTTCACCATCCAAGCGGTGTAGTGCACCAGGTTAAGCGTGCCGTCGGCATTTACCGGAGCGCCGGCATCAATGTCCGCGCGGATCATCTCCTCGGTAATCCTCCTGCCGCCTGCGGCCGAGAGGACCTTCGCCACCTGTTCGACCGTCATCGCCCCGGGGGCGATCCTGTCAGCCGGGCTGGCGGAGCCATCTTCATAAATCTCGTTGGGTTTTTCGTCAGTTGACATAAGTCTTTGCCTCGCAAACACATATCACATGTAAAAATCTGCATGTTTTTTCAGGAATTGACTTGGAATGTCCGCGAACCCATGCCCTGATCAGATCGTCAACATGAGAAATCAAATAAACAATACGAAACGCGAAAGGAGCACGACCATGACGCAGGTAAAGAAAACGAAGACGGGCGAAAACGACATTCTCCTGGAAGTACGCCAAGGCGAAGAGCACCGCGTAGAGATTCGCAAGTACAGGGCGTTCGGCGGAACGGTACAGAAAGTTACCGTCAACTGCCCCTCGTTCGGAACTGACGACCTCGACGAATTCAAACAGCACATCGAAGTTCTTCAGCGAGCCTACGAAGAAGCCCGGAAGCTGCACGCCAAATAGAAACCCCGAACTGAAAGGAGCATGACCATGAGAATCACGACTATCGAACTCGCCGGAACCATCGAAGAAGGAAATCACCTGCCCAGGGCATTCGCCCGCATCGGCCGCAAACTCGGCGACGACCACATCACTATCGAAATCCTTACTACCGCCGGGGGCGATGCCGGAGACCGGACGCACAAGGTCAAGGCCGACGACAGCGACGACCAGTGGTCGATGGCCGAATGCCTCCAGGAGGCGATGGACGGATTCGAAGGCACCGGAACCGACATCCGGACGTACATGAACGCCATTGAAATGCTCGCCGACTGAACCGGACTCGAACGCGACCGGCCTGCGGGCCGGGAGCGCCCGGGCCTGGACGGGCCAGACCGGAGAATGAAAGGACAACGAACCATGACGAAACGAAAAGCCAAAACCTACGAAGCGGAGCACAAGGGACGAAAGGTCCGCGTAACCGTGCCGCCGAACGCCGAGGACGCCCTCGCCACGAAGCAAGAATACCGCGATCCGGTTGAGCCGTCGGTTGCGTTGCAGGACTTGCTTCAAGATTGCATGTCGCCCGAAGCGGTGGCCGTCATCGCGGCGAACCTTCACGGTATCGTCAATACCAAGAACGACGGCGTGAACCGCGAGGTCGCATGGTTCACCGACCAACTGCTGGAGTTGCTCGGCGACCAGTACAACGCCCTCTGCGAAGAGGTCGGACTTTGAGAAACCGCCCCAATGGGGCCTAATTATGAGGAGAAAGTCATGAAGAAGAACGAAGTAAAAGTTGGCAAGGTGTACAGCGCGAAGGTGACCGGCAAGATGGTGCCGGTTCGTATCGACGCAGTGAACCCGCACGGCGGGTGGGAAGCGACCAATCTGGTTACGAAGAAACGCATCTACATCAAATCGGCCCAACGGTTGCGAGGCCTGGCGGCCACGTGGCCGGGTAAGGCGGAGGCTAAACCAGCCGCCAAGGTTGCGACACCTGCGAAGAAGCCCGCCAAGGCGAAGGATACGGCCAAAGCCGCCAAACGCGACACGGCCAAACCTCGCGGCAAGGGTGCCAAACGTCGCGGCGACGGTGCGAAGATGAGCGGTCTGGACGCCGCGGCAAAGGTTTTGGGCTTGGGCTCTGCGCTGCCGATGCGATGTGGTGCACTCGTCAAGATCATGATCGACCGTGGCTACTGGCAGACCAACGGCAAGACGCCGGCAGCAACCATCTACGCGGCAATTACACGCGAGATCGCAGCCAAGGGTGATGCCAGCCGGTTCCGCAAAGTCGAACGCGGCAAATTCACGCTGGCCAAGTAGCGACATCATCAACTCATTCCCCCCTTCACCCCGGTTCCGGTTGGGATCGGGGTGCTCTCTCCGGCGTTTAGATGCCTGATCAACACCATCAAGGAAGGGCAGTGGAACAGCCACTTCTGATGTCTTGCTATGTAGCACCCAAGGAGATATGTTCTGTTGGAGGCTTTGTATGGTCGATGCGTACGACAGTTTCTTGTCCCTTCCTGGGCGTTTGCTTCTGGACACATGCATACTGAACCTTTTGCAGGATGAGGGCGGGTACATCTTTGAGGGTGAACTGCCAAATGGCTGCGACGAGAAAGACGTTCCATTGGATTTAAGGGCGCTTCGTCTGATATTTACGGTCAACCAACGGGCTTCCTTCCAGTTTGTCGTATCCCCCATCACGTTCGCTGAACTGGCCAACGAAAGAGACATGCCGAGAAGCCAGCGCCGCGTTTCCTGGGCTCTCGATGTCCTCGATGTCTGGCTGATCATGCTTGAGGAGACTGGCGACCGTGTAGCCAAAGGGGGAACAGTCCGCCACCGGTTCAAGCTTACCAAAGAACTCCAAGAGCTTGAGGAACGGTTGATGCAGATTGCGGACTTCCGTTGCGATCCCCTAGATCGACTTCTCATGTTGCAGTATAAAATGGGCAATTGTGATGCCTTTCTAACTTCTGACCGAAACACGATATGGCGTCATCAAACACGCCTTGCCAAAGAGGGAATTCAAGTTCTCACGCCGTCTGAATTCTGGGATCTCCTGAAGCCATACGCCGCAATATGGTGTTGAGCACTCTCGTGTCCGTCTTCCAATTTGATCGTCTATGCTGTCGCCTCCTAGACGCACTCGATTCGCTCAGCCTTCTTGCCAGTGAACTGTTCCCACCGCTGTACGATGACGTCACAATACAACGCGTCGAGTTCCATCAGGAACGCACGTCGACCAGTTTGCTCACAGCCGATCAGCGTGCTCCCTGAGCCACCGAACAGGTCCAGGACGTTTTCGCCCGTCCGGGAACCGTACTGGATAGCCTTGACTGCCAACTCGACCGGCTTTTCGGTCAGGTGAATCATCGACTGGGGGTTGACCTTCTTGACGTGCCACAGGTCGGTGGCGTTGTTGGGGCCGAAGAATTTGTGGGCCGCTCCCTCACGCCAGCCGTAGAACGCCAGCTCGAACGCGCCCATGAAGTCTTTGCGGGTGAGGACCGGGTGTTGCTTATCCCAGACGATGCCCTGCGAGAAGTAGAGTTCGCATTCCTTGAGGGCTGACGGGTAGTTGGCGAGGTTGGCGTAACCGCCCCAGATGAAGAAGGCCCGGCCGGGTTCGAGCACGCGGGCGATGTTCCCGAACCACGCCCGCAACAGCCGGTCAAATTCCTCGTCGGAAACAAAGTCGTTTTCCAGCGGGCGATCTTTGGGGCGCAACTTCTTGTCGGTCGGCTTGCGATGGCCGAACCGGGCTTCGTCGAAGCTCTGGTGGTGAAGTTGTGCCTTCTTGCCACCGAAGGAACTTTTGCCCGCCGCGACGGCGTTATTCGACCGTGGTTCGCATTTCACGTTATATGGTGGGTCGGTATTGACCATGTGAATCGGGGCACCATCCAGCAGCCGGTCCACGTCCTCGGCCTTGGCCGAGTCGCCGCACAGGAGCCGGTGGTCGCCGAGAATCCACAAGTCGCCCGGCTGTGTGGTCGCCTCGTCCGGCGGTTCTGGAACATCATCGGGGTCCGTCAGACCCTGCTGAATATCCGTCTCCAGCAGCCCGGCCAGTTCCTTCTCATCAAAACCAAGCAGGTCTAGGTCGAAACCGCCGTCCTGGAGTTCGCTCAATTCGATGGGCAGCAGGTCGAAATCCCACTCGGCCAGTTCGGCGCTTTTGTTGTCCGCGATGCGGTAGGCCCGAATCTGTTCCGGCGTGAGGTCCTTGGCCACGTGGACCGGCACCTTGGCTAGGCCGAGTTTTTTCGCCGCCTTCCACCGCGTATGGCCGCAGACGATCACGCCGTCGGCGTCCACCACAATCGGTTGGCGGAAGCCGAACTCCTTCAGGCTCGTCGCCACAGCGTTCACGGCCTGGTCGTTGATGCGTGGATTGCCCTCGTAGGGCTGAATCTCGTCGATCTTGCGAAGTTCTACGTCAAAAGTCTTGATTACCATCGTTGCGTCTCCTTCGGTGCGTTGGGGTCAAAATGAACGTTTCAGAAAAACCGGACAGCGCAAACAAACTCTGCCTATGGGCGCGACTGTTCCCGCTGGCGTGAGGAAAAAGATTCGGCCTGGAAGTACCTATTCGACCTTCTTTCCCTCTTTCTTCTTTCACCTCCCCTCGCGTGTGCGCACACAGCCCAAAATATCGCATCGCGCACACATACGGGTGAAAGAGAGAAAGAAGGAGAGAGAGTGTTGTTTTAACTATGTTTACAGGCTCTACTTCTTTCACCCCTTGGGAGTGAAAGAAGGGTGAAGGCAGGTGAACTATCCCTTGGTCCGAAGCACTTCTTTCACCAAGTTTCACCCTCATCTCGCACCTTCCTTCACCGCATATTCAACGCCTGGCCTGCCATCGGTGGGCGTCGTGATGACTTCGATGTCACCGCGCTGGGCAAGCGTTTCGATTAACTCGCGGAAGTCTTTGGCCTTAGTCTTCATCCGCTTGAGCAGCGTGCTATGCGCCACTCGTCCACCGGGCGATTCGCGCAGCTTGCGGAGCAGTTTCAGGCACTCGGCATGGAACGGGTTCTCTGCCACGTAACTGGCGGCAAGAAACAGTTGGCGGCGGGTCTGGTGCATGGCGAACGCCGTCGCCCACTCGACGGCTGGCAGGCTGATGGTCGGGTTCTCGTGGTTCTCGCTGCAGGCGTAGAGCATCGCCAGTTTCTTGGCGTTCTCGCAGGTGCGGCTCCAGGCGACGCGGGCGACCTCGTCGTTTCGTTCGTGGGACTGGCTATACTCCGCCTCTGTCTGCCGTTGGAGGGAGTTGATTGCTTTCTCAGCTTCCGGGCTGGACGGGACGACTATGGGTTCCGGATGGACCTCCAGCAGATTCCTGCGCGTGGTGCCGGGCTGGCATTCTGCCCACCAGCGAGCCGTGTCGAGAATCTCCTCTGGTATGTGTCGCGCTGAGCCGGGCTTCTGGCCTTCGCCACGCTTGCCGATGTCCACGATCATCAGCCGAGCGAAGAAACCGTTGGTGAGCATCCGCTGAGACAAGGATTCGTAGAAATACTGCGGTGTGGCAGTGCCGAAGAGCGTCAGGTGCGGCTGGTCGATATGTGCCGCCTCCTTCTGGCCGGCCTTGACACGGATCGGGTACACATCGTTGGCGGACGTATAGAGTGTTAGCAGGATGTTGGGAATCGACTCGCGGCGGTTCTCCCGGTCGAGGTTGATTTGCCGCAGGACACCATCCATCTCATCGTTCTGGAACAGCATGGCGCTGGTGCGGACCAGTGCGTCCTGAATGCCCTCGCCGCTGGCGAACTTGTCGCCCAGGGCGGCTACGTGGCCAATCTCGAAGAGCACGCGGGAGTTGACCTTCCGTGGAAAGTCCTTGCCCGTTCCGCTGGACGCCAACGCGAGTAGGTAGAGGTTTGGCCGCAGGTCGCCGGTGGTTTGTACCTTTCGGCCGCACAGGTAGGACTGGAGCGCCATCGCGCCACAGAACGCCAGGCCAACGTTCGGATACGGCGCGTTGGCGAGCGTGAAGTCCATGACCTGCGCCACCAGGCCGGGAATGTGGAACATGTGTTCCGGTATCGGCCCGGGGTCGGTTATCTCCGGCACATCTGGGCCATTGTCGGCATTGTTCGTCGCACAATCGGCATTCTCGGCGGACATTCCCACAATGCCCGAAATGTCCACGCCTGTGGGAATGTCGGCCCCACAGTCGCTGCCGTATCCGAGTTGTCGCAGAGAACGGGCGGCCTGTTCGTAATCTCCGCCAGAGGTCAGCAATGTGTAGACGGCGAACGGAGAATAGGCACGGTTCGGCTCAAACGGTGCGGCATTGGAGCTGAAAACGTAGAAAACGCAGTCCTTCAGCGTAGCGGATGTGCCCGATGTCTTGCCTGGTCGTCGCCAGTATTCGTTATCTCCGCCTTTGACGCGAACCCATCCGGATTGTTCGAGCACGGCCCGCACATCTCCGCGATGGTTGAAGTCATCGCCGGGCCTGTGCGAATTGTCGGCCAGAGGATCGCACATGTGGGCGCTGTTCACCGACAATCGGCGGTTATCCGAATTGTTCGCCGACATCTGGCCATTGTTTGAATTGTCGTCGGACATTGCCGCACTGTGGCCGACATTCGCCACCCGCGTCGGACCATCCACCACCGGCGGCTGATATTCGTTCAATTCCCACGCGGCCTGAAGGAGAACGTCGCGTTCGTCAGCCGACAGCCTGGGCGGCTTGGCCAGGTCGCCCTGGAGTAATTCGTATCCTTCGGTCGGGGCGCACAGGAACAGCCCGCCTTCACCGCGTGTCTCGATAAGTGTGACACGTTTCCCGTCGCGCTGGCCTTGAGCCAGCTTGAGATTACCGCACGGTTCGCCGTCATGGCGGTAGATGACATGCCATCCGCCGGACTGGCTGGATTCGATTACCAGGCGCTTCAGCAGATCGGCAGGGATGCTCGCCGACCACGCATCCAGCAGCTCGCCGCCGTAATCGAAGTCGATCATCTCCAAGTTGCCGGAGACCTGTCCGCAAAGAATGCACACGGCGTCGGGCCTGTTGGCGAACCATGTGGCCAGTTCCGAACCTGTCGGCAGGCGTTTCTGATAAGGCTTCCACGCGCCGACCGTCGGCCGCTTCTGCGACCGGTTGGCGGGCAGGGCACACAGCCCGGCCGCGATATAGGATTGTGCTATCTCCAGCAGGCTCATTCGGACTCCATGAAGACCTGAACTGCGTCGATGTTGCAGCGAAAGTGCCAGAACATGCGCAGCGCCTGGCGCGAGACCGGGAAAATCTCATCCGGGTCTTCTATCTGCTTGGACGTTGACTCGTGGGCTTCCTGCATGGCCCGTTCCAGGTCGCCGAAAGGCACGGCCAGCACGGCATTGAGCGCCGTGGTGATAGTTGTCAGGGACGTAGTGTTTCGCATGCGGTTCTCGCCTCCATCAAAACGGAATCTCATCTCCAGCCCAGGTGTATTCGGGCACTGTTTCGGCCGAGTCGCCAACGCCCAGCGGTGGGGGCTTCTCGCCCAATTTGTAGTCGATAATGCGGTCGTACTTCTCCCCGACCACGGATCGCACGGTGATAGCGCGGGTCTGCGCCAGAGCGCTGGCATCGGCCAGTTCGACCGCGCGTTCGGCGCTGTCGGGGAACGGCTCGTTCGACCGCGCTCGCCACCACGCCTCGAACTTGCCACGTGCGTAGCCGGTGTGTTCGGGACAAACCCACTCGCTGCGGTAGTCGTTGAAGCCGCAGTGGTAGTCCACCCGCATCGTGCGCGGATGGTCTTCGGGCGCGCCGCGTTTAACGTGGACGCTGTAGTAAACATCGCTGACGTCGCAGGCCGTCTCGGTGACCTCGCCGGAGAGAATGCCAGCCGTCGACGCCTGGCTATCGTGCTGTTCGCGTTGGGGCGGCGGAAACTCGTAACCACATTCGGGGCACACCGCATAGGCGGCATGGATTACCGCCTGGCACTGCGGGCATTCCTTGGCCGGCGCTTCGCCATTGCCCTGCCCCGGCTCTTTGATTAGCAAATCGTCCACCGGCCCGTGACGCAGGATGTTGCCGCCGAAATCCAGGACCAGGCAGTTGTCCTTCGACGGATGCAGGCGGAAGCCGCGACCGACCATCTGGTAATAAAGACCGGGCGAGTTGGTCGGCCGCAGCATGGCCACGCAGTCGATATTGGGCGCGTCGAAGCCGGTTGTCAGCACGTTGACGTTGACCAGATACTTCAGCCGACCGTCCTTGAAGCGCCCCAACGTCTCGGCCCGCTCGAATGGCAGTGTCTCGCCACAAACGAAGCCACACTCCTGGCCCATTTCGCCAAGCACACGCTGGACGTGCAGTGCGTGCTGTACGCCGCTGGCGAAAATCAGCACGGAGTGGCGCTCGTGTGTGTGCTCGACAATCTCCCGACAGGCGGAGCGGACCAGCGAGTCATCATCCATGAGCTGCTCGACCTCGCCGGCGATGAATTCCCCGCCGCGAATGTGCAGGCCGGATGTGTCGGCCTTGACTCTGCCCGCCTTGCTCCGCAGCGGACATAGGTAGCCCTGGACAATCAATTCCTTAACGCCGACCTCATAGCAGACCGTATTGAGAAAGTGGTCCGGCGCGCAAATCATCCCGGTCGTCATTCGGTACGGCGTAGCCGTCAGGCCGATGAGCCGGATATTCGGATTGACCACCTTCGCGTCGGCCAGGAACGTGCGGTACATGCCCTCGCCGTCGGGCGGGAGCATGTGGGCCTCATCGATACAAATCAGATCGAAAGCATCCAGTTCCGCCGCCCGCCGATAGACGCTCTGGATTCCAGCCACGATGATCGGATGGTCGGTGTCGCGGCTCTTGAGGCCCGCCGAGTAGACGCCAATCCGGTTCCACAGGTCCGGGGCCATGATGTGCAGTTTTTCAACGGCCTGTTCGAGTAGTTCCTTCACGTGCGCCAGAATCAGCACGCGACCATTCCACTTCTGTACGGTATCGCGGCATATGGACGCCATTACCGGCGTCTTGCCCCCAGCCGTCGGGATAACGATGCACGGGTGGTCTTCCCGCCGGCGGAGGTGGTCGTAGACTGCATTGACCGCATCGGCTTGGTATGGACGAAGTTGCATCACCATGTAATCACCGCCGTCAACGTGGCAGCCGCCAACCAGTAGATAACCTTTCGCCAGTCGCCGGTGGGCACGTAGACCAAGGCGGCACAGACATCAAGAACGATCAGCAATGTCGGGAAGAATTTGTGCATATCAGTTCGCTTCCGCATTGAACGTGTTCCACTGCCCCCCGCAGAGCGGGCATCGCCGCAAGGGAAGATTCATGATTCGTACCAGCAGTCTGCCGTTCGGAACGACTTTGCAGCGTTTCGTAATGAGCAGGTCGATCTGGCTGTCGTCTTCATAGACGCCTGCGTGTTCGAGCGCATCGAGCACGGGCTTTTGAATGTTGTCCATATCGCGCCTTCGCCGGTCCGGTGGGAAGGCGTCCATCGCCAGTGCGATGCGCCCGCCCGACGGCGGCTTGCGTGGCCCGCCGCCGGCCAGGAGCCCACAGATTGCCCTGCGGTACTCCCGTCCTTCACGACTAATCAACATGCGATGACCGACGCGGCGGTAGTAATGATTCGCGCTCGGCGGCCAGGGGAGAGTCAGCATCATCGGTCGGCTCTCCTTTATCGCTTCCACGGCGGGGTGTTGTCATCCACCGGGGCCTGCTGCGGCTGGCCCTGGGCGGCCTCCTTGGCCGCGTAACCCTTGACCTCGTTGGCGATCTCGCCGTTATCCTCGCGTTTCTTGCACTTGACGGTGATCACCAGTGGCAGGTTGTGCAGCTCGACCGAATCGCCAGGCTGCATCACGCTGACGGCCCGACAGATCGCCGAGAGATTGCCGCGAGCAATCTTCTGCGTCAGGTCGTTGGGATGGTTGATGCACAACCGATCCCAGACCTTGCGGCCCTTGCAGTCGCCCTCGAGGACGGTGAACTCCAGTTGCAGATAACTTCCGTCACCTTTCTTGGTGGGTTTTATTTCACTGGCGGTGATCGCCGCGAGGTATTTGCCCGCCGGCAGCGGCTCGAAAGCGGTGGTGGGTTCGACTTCGTTTGCGTTGAATCCGTTCAGGTTTGCCATGGTTCAGGTCTCCTTGCTGTTGGTGGTTTCGTTATCAACCTGGCGAAGTGCCGGGTCTGTCGTGGTGTTGTGATTGGTGGCCAAAGCCTGCATCAGCGCGGGCCACGAGAGTGGCAGCTCGGTCGGCAGGGAGTAGCGGTTCTTCGCCAGGATCACGTTCGTGCCCTCGGTCAGGAGCACGCGCCGGTCTCCGTCGCGCGAGGCGTAGAGCACGGCGTCGGCCCATTCGATGAACGGCGGCGAGATCCAGTGGGGAAGGTCAGGGGCGGCCAGTCGGAGGTCGAAGCCCTCCGGCGAGGTCATCTTGGTATTAGCCGCGTGGGCCAGCAGGATGATCGCTATCCCGTGATCGGCTACGGCATTGAGCATCGGCAGCAGGTCGCGGTAGACGATGTTCTGCACGATCTCGCGGGCTTTGAAGTAGCCGCCGTGGGCCGTGCCCAGGGTGTTTGTGATGTCGTTCGGCGATTTGTCGTCCAGGTCCAGCACCACGTGCTCGACTATCCGCTGGACCATCCAGTCGATAGTGTCGATGGCCACGGCGGCGACGCCGTCCGGCGGCGTGGAGGCAATCTCGACCAGCCACTTCCGCATCTGTGGCCAGGACTGCAGATATGGCGTGCGTGTCAGTCCGCCCACGGCTCCAGCCCCGTTCTCGCAATCAAGCAGAATCGCGCCGGCCGACGCGGCGAATGTGGTCTTGCCAACGCCCGGCTGGCCGTAGACAATCATCTTCGGTGGCGATGGCGTGGTGGTTGTAATCAGCGAGTTTATCAGTGTCATGCGAGTTCTCCTGTTTTCGGGGTTTATGCTTCTGTTTGTCTAATGGCAGGTGCGGGAGTCGAACCCGCGTCTCGAGGCTTATGAGACCCCGACAGCCCGGCCCTGCCGGATGCGCCCAGGTGGGTCTAGGGAGTCCGGCCGCGTTCGTCCGTGATGGCATTTCTGCCGCACGGCACGCCGTCCCACCCGGGCGCGAAAGGAGCGATTACGGGAAGTCGATGATGCGCATGTTCTCGTAGCCGGTGGGAAAATGATCCCGCTCCCACGCGGTCTTGATGCGCCGAATGGCGGCTTCGTTTTCACGGCGGGCGATGGCGAGGGTGTCATCATTGATCCACCACACACCGCACCGATACGGCTCTATCTTCTCAACGGCGACGATGTAAACGGGAACGTGCTCGCCGATAACCTCAGCCAGAACGGCTTGGTAGAACGCGAGCTGGTTGTGGTAGCGCCGCTTCCTGGCGTCGTTCTCGAACCATGTCAAATCGGCAGTGGTCTTCAAATCGATGATGCCGCGATGCGGGTGCAGCCAATCGATGCGAATCTGGCACGGCGTACCACAGTAATCCACACGCACGACGCCCTCGGACCGTCCGTAGAGCAGCAAGTCAACGGCTTCGTCGTTCATGGCAACGCCGCTGGACATGTTCTCGATGAGTTCGACCTGTTCGTTCGACAGGACGGGCCTGCCTTGCTCGACGGCCCATTCCTTAAAGGCTTTCGTGGTTGAACCGAACGGCTTCTGCGTCCGGGGATTGATCGGTCCACCTAGCGCGAACTGCGTTTCATAGACATCGCGACCTTCTAGGATGCGGGTGTGCGTTGCCCGGCCGATGAGCATCGCCGGAGTGTCACGGTCTTCGATCAGGCCGAGTTGCTTCTTGCGGTACAGCCAGGGGCAGGCCATGAAGTCGAGCAGTTGGTGACTACTCATATACTCGTTGGTCTTGGCGTGGTATTCCTCGGCTGGCTCGGCGATAAGCACGTCGAGGTTGATCATCACATCGTGTTCGTCGTTCTGCGGCATTGTCGGACTCCCTTGCTTTTGGGCAGGCGTCACTGCCCGCCGTCCGTAGTGCCTATTGCCGCAGAGGCCGAAAACTTCACAGTGCCATCGAAAATCACATGAGCGCTCACATGACGGTCATGTGAGCGCTTTTGGCACCGGTGCCACGTCACGTGACCGTCACATGACGGTCATGCGATTTTTCAGTTTCACATCCACGGCTAGATACGTGGCACCGGTCTCTCAGTGACCATCGCCTCAGACGCTCGGGAAAGGACCGGGCACAAACGAGACCCTGGTTACGGAGAACCGAACCGTGAAGAAAAACCGAATTAGAGAGTTGTATCAGCATTACGTCGGCGGAATGGAGGAGTGGCAGATCAAGCTGGCCATCGCACGCATGAGGCATTTCCGTGTGCCGCAGAATTCATGGGAGGACATGATGCAGGAACTGGCTATCGTGATCCATGAGTTCCGCTTCGACCCCGCCAAGGCGCACGCGGCCAGCGAAGAGACGATTCTCTGCCGTACCCTGGACAACCGCATCCGCATGCTCGCGCGGGGCAATGCCCGACGCCTGGCGATGCTGGACCGACTCAGTCAGATGACACAGCAGACCGATGAGACGCATCGGCCCGACGACATCGCCGCCGAGGCGGAAGTGCGGCAACTGGTGGCCGAACTGACGCCGCAGCAGCGGGAGATATGCCTGGCACTTATGGATGGCGAGAGCGTCTACCAGTTCGCCTGTCGTACAGGCAGGCATTACGAGACCATCTGCCGCCATGTCCGTCGCATTCGGCAGGCCTTCACAAATCGGGGGCTCGACCAATGGTTCGCATAAACACCTACGTTCCCGTGCCTTCCACGGCTGACCGGAGACTCGACGAATTGGCTGAAATTCTCGCCAGGGGCGTGCTCCGCATGGCCGCGAAAAAGAGTGGTTTTTTCAGTAAAAATACCCTTGAGGTTCCCACCGAAACGAGGCTCACTGTCCCCACTTCCGACAGACCGGAAGATTGCGAGGTGACATGATGCAGATGCAAATAACCGTTCTGAAACAGATCGACGAGTTAAATCGCATGTCGATGGTCCAGCTCCGCAAACGATGGGCCGACCTGTTGGGCACCGACCCCGGCAGGTTGGGCCGAAACTACCTCATCCGCCGCCTGGCGTACCGCATTCAGGAGCTTGCCTTCGGCGGGCTCAGCCGGGATGCCCGGCGGGAACTGAGCGCCACCGCCAACGGAACGCCCCCCAAGGTGGTGGTGCAGGCGCGGAAGCGCCGGAAGATGAGACTCGCAACTGGCACGCGGCTGCTGCGCGAATGGCATGGTGATCGTTACGAGGTGATCGTCAAGGAGGACGGGTTCCTCTACGACTCCAAGCACTACAAGAGTCTGACCGCCGTCGCCATGACAATTACAGGCTCGCGATGGAGCGGCAACCGGTTCTTCGGCCTGATACCAGAAAGGAATCCGAAACGAGGTAACGCATGAACGAGAAGAAGCCAACAATCCGCTGTGCGATCTACACGCGCAAGAGCCACGAGGAGGGTCTGGACCAGGAGTTCAACTCGCTGGATGCCCAGCGCCAGGCGGGCGAAGCGTTCATCAAGTCGCAAAAGCAAGAGGGCTGGCAGTGTATCCGCAAGCATTACGATGACGGCGGATTCACCGGCGGCAACACGGATCGCCCGGCTCTGACGGAGTTGCTCGCTGATATTCAGGCCGGTCGAATCGACTGCGTGGTCGTCTATAAGGTTGACCGCCTCAGCCGCTCACTGCTGGACTTCGCCAAGCTGATCAACCTCTTTGACGAGCACGAGGTCAGCTTCGTCTCCGTGACGCAGCAGTTCAACACGACCACGTCGATGGGCCGGTTGACGCTGAACATCCTGCTGTCGTTCGCCCAGTTCGAGCGGGAGATCATCGGCGAGCGCATCCGCGACAAGAAGTTGGCCACCGCGCAACAAGGGAAATTCGTCGGCGGCGGACCGATACTCGGTTTGGATATCGTGAACAAGAAGTACGTGGTCAATGAGCCCGAGGCCAAACTGGTTCGTCGCGTCTTCGAGATATTCGAGAAACTGGAGTCTTGCCGGAAGGTGGCCATTGCCCTCAACGCCGAGGGTTTCCGTACGAAGCAGTACGCAACAAAGGCCGGCAAAACTCGTGGTGGCAAGGAATGGTCGCAGAAGAATGTCTATGACCTACTAACCAATCGCAAGTACACGGGTGAGATTGTTCACAAGGGCAAGGCCTATCCCGGCGAGCACAAAGCCATCATACCGGCGGGTATCTTCGAACGGGTGCAGGCCCAGTTGAGCGCGAACAAGACCTACACGCACAAGCACCAGGTCCGGCGTTTTTCGCTGCTCCGCCGGATGCTCCATTGCGGACACTGCGGCAGCCTGGTCCAGCCCGCCTGGGTGAAACGGTATGAGCGGGAGTATCGCTATTACACATGCGCTAAGAAGGTCCGCACGGGCTACGGCGAATGCCCGTTGCCGGCGCTGCCGGCTGGCGAGATTGAGAAAACCGTGGTCGACCAACTCCGGGCGCTGCTGCGCCACCCCGACGTGATCGCCAGAACGTACCGCGAGGTACGCAAGTGTGGCGACACGGGGCCAAATGAAGCCGCGCTGGCCCGGCTGG
The DNA here is from genome assembly GCA_030642005.1 of Planctomycetales bacterium. Lineage (GTDB taxonomy): Bacteria > Planctomycetota > Phycisphaerae > SM23-33 > SM23-33 > JAUWNJ01. Next base: position 8,753 of record DAOWOP010000008.1, on the reverse strand, counting down.
ACGAACTCCGCAAGCGACACAACCAGACGCAGAAGTCCATCCGGGCCGTACTGAACGTCGGCGACTCGGATGAAGGCTTCATGGCCGCGGAACTGAAACGACTCAACGGCGAAATAAAGGCGTTGGCCCAGGCCATCCGCGAACTCGAAGCCCAGCCGACACACACCGAGCCGATGGAACTTAACCGCGTGGTCGAGGCGTTACGGGCCGTTGACCCGGTGTGGGACGTACTGTTCGCCGAGGAACAGCGTCGGATCGTGCAACTGCTGGTCGAGGACATAACCGTCAGCACCAGCGGCATCGATATCCGCTTCCGCACCAACGGCATCGAGCAGATCGTTGATGAACTCCAGCCAATCGAGGAACGAACAAATGCATGACATAGCCGTGATCGAGAACGAACAAAGTCGCCGCTACCCGGGCCTGAGCGTCCGCCGCGAAGGCAAGGCCGTGGTGGTCCATATCCCGGTGCGATTCCACCGCCGCAACGGCAGGCAGATGATCCTGACCGACGGCGAGCCAGCCGCCGCACCGACGCCCGAACGCGACGCCAACCAGACGCTCATCGAAGCCATCGCCAAGGCCCATCGCTGGCAGGAGCAACTCGAGTCCGGCCAGTACGCTGGCGTCGAAGACCTGGCCCAAGCCCTCGACGTTGACCGCACCTACGCTGGGCGAATACTACGTCTGACCAGCCTTGCTCCAGACATCATCGAAGCCATCCTGCGGGGTGACGAACCGAACGGCATCAGCTTGCGGAAGCTCCAGAAGAACCTGCCGGTGCAGTGGGATGAACAGCGGAAGGCGTGGCTGTGAAGGGCCAATATCCGCGTTCACCGGGCGGCGGCGAACGACTTCCCAATTCAAGAACCCGCGTCGCCCGCCGCTACGTCCGGCTGCATTGGCGATCTAGCGCGAACGTGACTTTTCATAATCCATGAACTCATCAATGCGACGCTTATGTCTGCCACCCTCGAATGTGGCACCCATCCAGGCGTCCAGTATTTCCATCGCGTATTCGGGGGCCACAATCCGGGCACCTATGGCAATCACGTTCGCGTTATTGATACTCCGCGCGAGCCTTGCAAAATAGGGGTTGTTGCACAGTGCCGCACGGATACCGATCACCTTATTCGCAGCCATCATCTCGCCCTGCCCACTGCCTCCGAGCACGATTCCCCATTCGGCTTCGCCATCGCTAACCGCTTCACCGACCGCGATGCAGAACGCGGCGTAATCGATCGTTTCGGGCGAGTCGGTGCCTAGGTCAAGGAGTTCATTGCCTCTCTTCCCCAACTCATCAATCAGGTACTTCTTCAGACCAAAGCCAGCGTGATCCGAACCAATTGCTATGCGCATCCCATTCATCCTTTCCTGTACCCATCTATTCCAGTCAGCCACGCACGGTGCACCAAACCGTTCAGTGCACTATACGATTCGCGTCGGCTATATCTCGGAACCCCTGATAGAACGTGTGTGGAGGCAAGTGCACGGCAGTTGCCATCACAACCAACCACCCCCACACGAAGTACTCCCAGCCGTCCCGAATCGTCAGCTCACGTTCTGACTGCTTCCGCATTCCGACCTCCATGAAATTCAGCATGGGCTGGTCGACAAAACGGTAGTTGAACTCCCACAAGTGAGCTTGCTGCGGGAAGATGACCGATTCCGTCACTGGGCTGCCGGGGGCATCCTTGCCCAGCCCCGTAGCGTTGGCGATCAAACACCCGTCGCCCATGCCGGCCACGATTTCATCGCAATGTCCATGCACATTGACGACGTCAATCGGCACGCCGACACCCCATCGCTCAATCAGGCCGCGTATCGAGGCCGCACGCGAATCATCCTTCTCGGTGATCACAACCCGGCTGCAGTCGATATCGAGATCACCTGCCAAAGTACTTGCCAGCGCCAGACCTGCGCCACCCCCACCGAGTATCAGGGCGTCTCTTGACCCCGCAGACCAGGCTGGGCTAGGAACAAGGAAGGATCGTGATGCTTCTACCGTCGAAATCGCGTCGTTCGCGTCCCCGACGAGGCTATCGCCATCCCAATAGATCATACCGATCTCACCAAGACGCTCTGATGGCATGCTGACGCGGTCGAAAAGGTCACGGGCCGAGTCGTAGACAGCCGCCTTGTGCGACGTAACGAGCGCCCCACACACTTCACGTCCGCCTCGGTTCCTGATCGACTCGACAAACGCACGATAATCCCTAGCCGAAGATCTGAGTGGCAGGTCATGAGTGACCAGCCTCATATCATGACCTAGGCAATCCGCCCAAGGGGCGAAGAGGCTCTGGATCGTTGATCTTCCCGTACTTACCCCCAGGAAGAACAGGTCGCGGGTCCTACTTCGTGCCATCGTCATGCTCTCTCTCAAAATCGTCCCAGCGTCGTTCTATATCACTGCTCTGATCGTAGAGGCCAAATGCCACTTCCAGGAGTCGCACTCGATCCATTGACGCCTTAGTGCGGTGCCATACGCCACGTGGAATGAGTACGTAGTCGCTCTTCTCCAGAATGAGCGATTTCACGTGCTCATCGTAGGGGTTCGCCTTACGGGTCAGATCCTCGGCGCAGATGTCCAGGCCGATATTGTCGTCCAATGCAACGAATAGCTCATCGCGACACAGATGCCTCTGAAAGCTCAGCTTGCAACCAGCTTCAATAGTCAATAGTCGAACGGACGTCAGTTCCTCGTCGGCCAGCACCTCAATGGTGCCCCACGGCCTTTTCCCGATCGCGACCCGCCGGCCCTCACCGTCGACGCCCGCCTCAAAACTACGATCAAAGGTTGAGGTCGTCTGCGTAACCCCCCAAGGGAAGAATATCTCATGCCGGTCGGTGACTTCTTGGTAAAGATAGTCCTTGGCTGGACCTTCGCTGGCAAGCAGTTGCTGTGAGATGACCAGAACACCGAGCTTCACGGAAACATTCGGAAACGCCTCCTTCAACTGTTCGCGCGCCAACGCTAGTGTGTTGCCGGAGAAAGTGATTGCGTCAAGGACGAGAACCTTTCTCACGCCATCCATTTTCAGATCCGAGACCTTGGATGTTACGCCCCTCTTGTGGGCCCGTGATCCACCTTGCCCTTTCACACAGATCGTATCGTGCGCGAACTTCTTCCTGCCGCGACCACTCTTGAGAAGGGGAAGCAACCGACGTCTCAGCTCCATGCCTCCGGGCGCACTTGGATCGTCGATATAGAGTATTAGGTCCGGGTCGGCTTCTTGCACTTGTAGTGCGAAGTGGTCGACGAGGTCGGATATTCTCGTGTAGTTGATATAGCCGACCCCGGTCTTTTCCTTGTTCAGAATTGAAGATTCTGCTTGACGAAGGAGGGATCGCTTCTCTTCTATCAGTTCTCTCTGTACCGCGAGATTCAGTTGCGTAAAAAACGAATCAAAGTCACCAACATTCACCGTGTGTCCGTCAGCTAGGATGCTGGCCTGTTCACCGTGGACGACGTTTGCTCCTGCGCGCTCAAGCAGCGAGTCTATCTCGGAGGGGGTCTCGGCATGCCTCACATGGTATAGCATCCCTTTCCGTTTCCCCGCGCACCCGATCAGGAGGCTTAGGATATCGACATCTTGTGCCGATTGGCCGACCACGAAGGTGGTGTCTGACAAGAGTTCGGAGAGCTTCAACGAGAGTTTGCCGTCGAATCCCCGCGTTTCACTGTCACCGAGCAGAAAACGCCGCGACTGGACATCACCATGGAGTTTCAGAACCGTTGGCCGTCCGTGACGCCAAGATAGTACATCTGCTATGATGTCATCAGGCATTTCCCCCCGCACAAGCACCTTCAGGGCTGCACAAGGAATAAAACGCAGCAACGCAGCCTCCAACAATGAGTCCCAATTAGTGGTGAGAACCGTCGATATAAGGCCATCCTTGACCATCTGTCCAAGGTGAGAGTATCCGATCGAATGGTCTTGCCCCTCAAGATACCGTTGAAAGAACGTGTAGCGGATTTCGTATGGCACATCCAGCCGGGAGAAGTACTCGCAGAGCGCAACTGTGGGCGGTTTGTCAGAACAGGGAATTGCACACTCCCGGCATACCCGTTCGGCCAAATGTGTCCATAGGGGGATGCCAGAGCTTATGGATGCACCGGCTCCGAGTAGAACAGTCGCACCGGGGCGACCTGTCCCTTTGCTCTTGATCAACTGCACAGCAAGTTGCCGAGCAACCGACTGAGCAGGTTTGGTCTTGCGTTTGGCCACCATTGACCTCCCTTACTCAGAGCTTGATAGATCGTGCTTCCGCGCAGGACAGCTCGATTGCGTTCAGGATCGTAACGCCCTGAATAGCCTCTTCAAGCGTAGTGCCCCGGCTTTCCTGGCCATCGAGAATGTCCAGGAAGTCGGCAACTTCCTGCCCGTATGGGTTCATTGGCTCAAAAGCAACCTCCTCCAGACCCGTTTTCCGAATAATCTCCACCTTCCCAATCGATTTCTCTCCGAAGGCATTCGGGACATGGAGCGTCCCATCCTCGAAGTCGATGGCCATTGCATTCATGGGGCATTTCAAGGCCTGAGATGTGTTCAATTCTGCGATGACGCCGCTGCAATCGAATAGTGCAGACACTGTCGAGAGAGAGCTCGCGAATCTTGATTTAGTACCCATAGCGGCGACGCTATTCGGCCGGGGCAACAGGTACATCATCATGTCAATTGCGTGAATACCTGAGTCGAAGAATGCATGCGCACCGCCTTTGGTGACGTCGCTCTTCCAAACATTGCTTGTCGCTTCCTCCCTCACCCAGAATGCCCACTGCAACGAAGCCCGTCTAGCGACCCCGAGTTCGCCTCCTGCCACGATCTTACGAATGTAGTCTACTGCGGGTTGATGCCTGAGGTGGTGTGCCACCCTCAAATCAATACCGCTTTCCGCCGAAAGTCTCTTGATCTCCTCTGCGTCTTCGACAGATACGCAAAGGGGCTTCTCACAGAGGACAGGAATTCCCCTATCCGCACACAGGCGGATCTGCTCAAGGTGCATAAAGGGTGGCGACCCAATGAAGGCGAAGTCCGGTTTGACCGAGTCAAGAAGCTGGGCGGCGTCAGTTGAGTGCACAGGAATCTCAAACTTCGCCGCGATCTCCTCAACCTTTCCCGGGTCTCTTCCATGTATCCCCACTATGTCACATATGTTCCCCTCACGCACGGCAGGCAGTGTCCGTTTCTGCCCCGTGCCCGTTGCCGACAATACCGCCATGCGCCTCTTGTTCATATTACCTACCTCAGTTTCCTGTCATATGGAGTTTCGACGGCCACAATGCATATTCATGGCCCTCAGTTCGATGTTTATGCGCATCGTCTTTTATGATGTGTCCATACTGGTCTCCTATGGCAAGCAAGCGTCAGACCGGTTACTTTAGCAATCCGGCCGTCTCCCTGCCCGAGCAGCATTCTCAGTCTCAAGAGCTGGAAAAGCAAGAGGTTTTTGCGTGGCGACGGTACGCGTGGCCGCTGCATGAATTCCGCAAGCATTTATCTGTCACCGGTGACACCGCCCATGTCGCCTCCGGCCGCCGCTCGCACTCGCGCTCCCGAAGCAGTGCCAAGCAGTGCCAGAATCGCTTGCGGTGCCAGTCATGTGACGATCACATGACGATTTTTTGGCACTGCAAACGTCACGGGACACGGGTTTTATCCCTTCGCCTACTGGCGTTTTCAGCCAAAACAGCGAAAATGGGCGATTGGTGTAAGTCGCTTTATGATAGGTACATACAATCGCGGGACTCACTTGAGGCGTATCACGCGATTTCGAGACTTCGAGACGATTTCGAGGGATTTCGGGCTGGCTGTGCGGGTAAGCGTATCACGCGATTGGCGAGGGGGCGGGTGCGGCCAAACACGCAAAGGTCTTTGTGTCATAGGGATATACGAAAGGCCCGCCGGATTGTTCCAGCGGGCCTTTGTTCGAGTCGAGACGGGTTGTTAAGCCCGTCCACTGGAGCAAGTGTAACCGTGGTCGAAACCGTCTCTGTTTTCCGGCTGGCTGCAACCAGATGCCAAGTCTTGCTATGGCCTGGGGTTATGGCTACCATGACGGCCTACTATATTCGAGCCGCAAGATGGAGCGAATCAGAACGATCAAGGAGGCAGAGTGGATGTGATAAAGGCGATTCTTCTGTTTCTTCGAGGCATCATTACCAGCCGGGCTGCATTGGCTGTGGAAAATCTGGCGCTGCGGCAACAATTGGCCATCTTGCAAAGGTCAGTCAAATGCCCTCGCCTGCGGCAGCGAGACCGGGTCTTATGGGTCTGGCTGTCCCAGCTGTGGAAAGGCTGGCGGTCGAGCCTGATAATCGTTCAGCCGGAGACAGTCGTAAAGTGGCACCGCCAGGGCTTCAGGCTGTATTGGCGTTGGAAATCAAGAAGACCCAAGACGGGCCGGCCCAACATCGCATCGGAAATTCGCAGCCTCATCCGCCGCATGTCCCGCGAAAACCCAACCTGGGGCGTGCCCAGAATCCAATCCGAACTGCGACTACTCGGCTACACCGTCGCCGAATCCACCGTAGCCAAATACATAATCCGCCGTCCCAAACCGCCATCGCAGACCTGGCGGACCTTTCTGAAGAACCACGCCGGCCAGACCGCCTGTGGTGAGCCTTGTCGAACCGCTGCAATTGACTTCTTCACCGTCCCGACCGCTACTTTCCGCGTGCTGTATTGCTTTGTGGTTTTGTGGCATGATCAACGCCGCGTTGTCCATTTCAACGTGACGAGGAATCCTACCGCCGAATGGACGGCCCAACAAATCACCGAAGCATTTCCGTATGAGGATGCACCACGATACCTGCTCCGCGACCGAGACTCAATTTACGGCCAGCACTTCCGGCAGCGGGTCAGGAGCATGGGAATTGAGGAAGTCGTTACAGCCTGGCGCTCGCCATGGCAAAATCCATACGTCGAACGACTGATCGGGTCAATTCGCCGAGAATGCCTCGACCATGTGATTGTGCTGAATGAAAAACACCTGCAGCGGATATTGACGGATTACTTTGAGTATTACAACAATTCACGGACGCATCTGTCATTGAATCGGAACTCGCCTGTTCCGCGAAGGGTCGAGCCACCGGGAAGCGGCAAGGTCGTCGCCATACCCCAAGTCGGCGGTTTGCACCACCGCTACACGCGAGCGGCGTAGTTCAGCGACTTGCCAGATCATTTCCACCGGCTGTCCTGCCGACGGAACCTTTCTGCGCCTATGGCAGAAATCGGCCTCTTTTACTGCTCGATACTCTTCCATTACAAGAGTTGTTCTGCCCTCAAGCAGCCTTGAGCGCCCCTTGGTTCGCCAAAACATGGTCACTTTTTGTTCCGTATGGAGTTTTCGGTAGGGACAGCGAGGCAAGTCCCGACGCGCGAGGGCATGTCGGGTTGGGAAAAGTGCGAAAATGCTTTAGATAAAGGGCGAAAACGACGCAGCCCACCGGACGCAGCCGGTGGGCTTGGTTTGGCGAGAGAGCGTTTCGCAATGGTACGCTCACTGGAGGCGGCGGGAATCGAACCCGCGTCCCGTGACGTTTCAGTATCGACTTCTACGTGCGTAGTCGCTGTTTTAATCTCGCCTATGCCGACGCGCCAGCGACACGCTTCGGTACCGGCCAGCCCGACCGAATCTCGCCGCTCGATTAACCGGGTTACTTCCGAGCGACCAGTCCGCTAATTGTCGCCCTGTCAGTCCCCGCGGACAAAGAACCGACGGACGGGCTACTTAATTAAGCAGCCATTGCATAGTTGTTATTGGCAACTATGAGTTTTCCAGGTGTTTAACCAGGCCTCCTGGAACCTGGGCACGCAACCGATACCTCAACTCGTCCGGTCGAAACCTTTCGCCCCCAGACTTACAAGTCTTCCAATGATATTATATCGGCACGCCGGCGATCCGAAAAGGGTTATATTTGCATATCGAACGGGCCGATATGGCCACTGCTACAAGAAGTTCGACAAGTGTGAACGCTTGCCGCTCCAACAGCCGTGCATTTTCGCAGGCACAGGTTCACGCGGTCCGCCGCGCTGCTCGAACAACCGAATAATCGGCGCAGTACTACGCTCCGGCGATTCGGGGCATTCTTACCGGTTCGCTCTGGAGCGTAGCCTGGAGGAACTCGTGCAGCAGTTTGGATTTCAACTCGGCGGCGGCTGGGTTGTGCCATAGGTTGTCGATCTCGCCGGGGTCTTCGGCCAGGTCGAATAACTCCCCGTCGGCGCCGTCGTGATAGACGGTTATTTTATACCGCTGGTTGACGTAACTCCGCATGTGAAAATGCGTTGCGCCGTGGTGGTTTTCGCAGATGGTCCAGGTCCGCACCGGTTCGGCACCGCTCCAGGTGTCCAGTTGGTTCACGCCGGTCATTATTCCGGGTACTTCCAGCCCGGCGGCTGTCAGGAACGTCGGCGCCAAGTCCACGAGGTTCTGGATGGCGTCTGAACTCTTCCCAGCCGGCGCCCGGCCGGGGAAGCGCACGATGAACGGCAGGCGGAGTATATCCTCGTAATGGTGGATCGCCTTGAAGATCAAACCGTGCTGGCCGAGGAAGTGACCATGGTCTGTTGTGAAGACAACAATCGTATTGTCGCTCAGGCCGTTCCGGTCAAGCGAATCGAGGATTCGCCCGATTTCCCTGTCCATGAAACTGACCATGCCATAGTAGGCGGCCAGGTCTTTCTTGAGTTCCTGTCGCTCCCGGCGATGCGATTGAGCGCCGTGGATCCACTGCGTTTCGCCGAAGG
>DAOWOP010000093.1 GCA_030642005.1 Planctomycetales bacterium | reverse complement strand
GTCTATATGGTCCGCAGCGCCGTCTCCAAGGAAATCTATCGCAGCGAACTGGAAGAGGAACTCAAGCAGATCGCCCTTGAGCGCGACGAGGTCGTCCGCGACAGGTTCGACGAACTTATCCGCCACTGCGACATCCTGGACATCGGCGGCTCGGTCCCAGCCGACGAGATGTTCGCCCGTGCGGCCGAAGCCCTAGCCGGAAGAATGGACATCGACGAGCAGCGACTGCTTGAACTGTTCCAGCAGCGAGAGGCTTCCAGCAGCACCGTAATCGAGCCAGGCCTGGCAATTCCGCATATCATCGTCGCCGGCGAAAACATCTTTGAAATCCTGCTGATTCGCTGCAAAGAGGGTGTGCGTTTCAGCGGTCAGGACGAGCCTGTGCGGGCGGCGTTCGTCCTGGTCGGGTCGCGCGACGAGAGGAACTATCACCTTCGCGCCCTGATGGCCATCGCACACATCGTCCAGGAGCACGAGTTCCGCCGGCGATGGCTTGATGCGTCCAACGCCGAGCACCTGCGCGACATCCTGCTGTTGTCAGGCCGAAAACGCGACGTGCCGACCGGCGAGTCGGGGGACAGGAACGATGAAGACCTCTCGTGAGACTCGCCGCTTCTTCGTCGAGTCGCTGGACGGTGAGACGGCTGAACTGTCCGCCGAGGAAACCCATCACGCGCTGGACGTGCTGCGTCTGACCGACGGTGCGAAGGTGGAAGTCTTCGACGGCGCAGGCGGCTCCGCTGAAGGGACGCTTCGTCTGCACGGGCGAAAGAAGGTCGATGTGCACATTCTCCGCCGGCGGGAAGCGCCGAATCGACCGGAGCCGATTGTTGAACTGGCGTTCGCCGTCCCAAAGGGCAAACGACTGGACTTTCTTCTGGAAAAGGCCACCGAACTGGGGGCCGCTCGCCTGATGCCGGTTCGCTTCGAGCGCAGCGTCGCAACGACCACCCCGTCCGAAAAATGGCGGCGGACATGTATCGCCGCAGCCAAGCAGTGCCGGGCCGACTTCCTGCCGGAGATCGCCTCGGCCAAAACGCTGACGGATTTCCTCGCCGACGTCGAGGCGGATATAAAGATTCTCGGCGACATCGAAGGCGATTTGATCATCCCGGCGGTGCTGAAGCAGTGGTCGCCGGGAAAACGCATCACGATTCTCGTCGGCCCGGAAGGCGGATTGACCGACGATGAGATTGTCGCGACGAAGCAGGCGAACTTTTCGCCCGTCCGTCTGGGCAACCTTGTACTCCGCATCGAAACCGCCGCGGTGGCCTTGCTTGCGGCGGTAAAGGCTTGTTGTCAGGATATGTAGGATGTGATATTGTATTGATCTCACAGCCCACAGGCTCACTGTCTGTGGGCTGTAAAAGAATGAAAAAAGGATTCCGGTAATGAAGGAAAACCCAGTTGGCAATCTTTTGACCGGTTCCGTTCCAATCCCCTCGTGGTGGCAGCCCGGCGTGGAAGCGGTCGGGGCGTATCTCGATAAGGAAGTCCGTGCCGGTCAGGTGGAGGTGTTGTGTGAATCACCCGGCGGCAGGGTCGTCCGGTCGGTTACTTACGGCGACGCAGAGCCGGAACTCCGCGGGACCGCGAATTGGAATTCCGCCCTGGGCGCGCGGGAGCCGGACGCCTATTACCGCCGCGGACCGGGCGTGCGCAAGCGCCCGGTGCTGATGATCCAGGCAGGAGCGCACGGGGCAGAACCGGAAGGGACAATCGGCGCTCTGTCGATAATCAACATCCTGGAAACCGGAAAAGACATCGCGGGTAATCCGCAGCCGAAACTGCGCGAAAAACTCCAGCGCCTGCGGCTGATTATTACTCCCATCGCCAACCCAGACGGTCGAGCGCGCTGCCCCTACGACGGATTCGTCGGCCTGCCGGAAGAGGAGATGCACCGCGTCGGCCAGGGCACGCGGGCCGACGGTTCGCTCTACGGCTGGCCCGGCTGCAAAGTCGTCCATCCGATGAAAGGCGACGTGGGCTTCCTCGGCTGCTACTTTGACGACAACGGCGTGAACCTCGCCCATGATAACTGGGTGAACCCGATGAGCCGCACCACGACTGCCATAATGAAATTGGTCTGCGATGAAGGTCCAGACATGCTGCTGAACCTTCACGGATTCCAAGCCCCGCCGGCCATCCTCCGGACCACCTACGTGCCGGTGGCGGTGGCCGAAGACATCCTTGCCTTCGCCCAGCAGTATGCCAAGGACCTTAATGCGCAGGATATCCCCTACAGTTGGTTGCCGCAGGTTACCGAAGACGGTCCGCGCGGCCAATGCCCGCCGGCGATGGGCCAGACCAGCATGTTCTATCACGCCGGCGCTGCGATGCCGATGACTCACGAATCACCGCAGGGATTTGACGACACCGACGTGGCATTTGATTATGATACGATTCTTTCGCTGCATCACGTGCTGTTCGAAACTGCCGCCGATTGGCTTTGCGACACAGAAGAACAAAGGTAATTGCGGGGTGCCGTGGTCGCGGTGTTTGCGACCACGCGGATGCACGAACGTGGTCGCAAACACCGCGACCACGGCACCCAACACAGGATAAGGAGAAACAGAAATGGAAACCGAACGGATTTTCATCAGTATGCTCTTGGTCGTACTTTCGGTTTGTGTGCTTTTCGCGGACCGGGCAGGGGCTGAAACGAAACCGTCTTCGCTGCCGGTGGCGAAACTACGCAAGGACCATCCCCGCCTGTTCCTTAACAAGCAGACCCTCCCTGCCGTGCGTGCCCGCGCGCTGGGGCCTGAGAAGGCAAATTATAAAAAACTCAAAGCGTGGGTGGATAAAGCCGCTGCCAATCCCAAAAAATCACCCAGCCACCGCCAACTCGGCGTTACCAACGGATACTTGCTCGGCGGAAACGCGTTTGTCTATCTTGTCAGCGGGGATAAGGTCTATCTCGACCGGGCAAGGAAACTGCTGACCCAATGCGCGGAGTACTACTGCCGATGCGACCGCGAGAAGCGGTCCATAGACTGGTATTCATACTCCCGCATGAACGTCATTATTGCCTACGACTGGCTGTTCAACAACCTGACGGCGGCGGACCGCAAACGCATCGGGAAAATGCTGATGGACCACGTCGATGCCGCCCAGAAACCAATCCCCAGACAAAGCCCAGCCGAGGAGGCAAACCTGAAGGTGAGGGAATGGAACAGGCGCAACCGTGGCGGCCACAAGAGCGGCCTGTACGGCCCGCCGAACCTGCCCTGGTATGTGGGCCTGGCAACTTATGAAGAAGGTATCGACGACAAACGGGCCGAAAGGTTCCTGAAGGCTGGGTACGAACAACACATAAAACTTCTGGCCTGGCGGCGGCGGATGGCCGGCGACGACGGCGGGTCGGCATCGGCGTCGGCAAATTACGCGATGGATAACTATCCCTACGCCGAATTCAACTTCTTTCACACGATGGAATCCGCCTTCGGCGCCGACTTGCCCCGGCAGTGGCCTTACGTGGGGATGTTCGTCAACTGGGTGATGTGGAACTGGATTGCCGGGCCGGAAGCGCCGATGGAGTTCGGCACCGGCGACGTTTTTCACAGGGATAATCGCCTTCCTATCTACCGCATGTACGGCCACCTCGCACAAGCCCGGCATTTCTACGGCCGGGACGTGCCCGACTGCGCGGCGATGGCCCGATGGATGCAGGGACAACTACCGAAGGACCGTCAGCGATATCTGCTGACCGGACCGTTCCCATGGCTACCGTTCCTGCTGACGCGAATCGACAAGTCTCCGCCGCCCAAGCCGCCGTCGAAACTCCTTCCCCCGGCGCGCCATTTCGAGCAGATGGGACAGATATTCATGCGATCCGGCTCCGGGCCAGACGACACCTACGCGCTGTTCACCGCCGGCAGCATCTCCGGTCAGCACAAGCACTGCGACGAGAACAATTTTCTTATTTACAAAAAAGGACACCTCGCGCTTGACACCGGCACGCGGCCCCAGCCGGGCATACATATTACGCATTACTACGGCCGAACCGTCGCACATAACTGCATCACCATCCACATGCCGGGCGAGAAACTGCCACGTCGCTGGGGCGGACCCGCACCGGGCGAAGGAAACCCGCCCATGCCAAACGACGGCGGAATGAACAAACAAATCGGCGCGAAGGTCAAGGCATTCGAGACACATAAGGCCTTCACCTACATCGCCAGCGATGCTACGCCCTGCTACAACGATAAAAAGTGCGCCCTTGCGCTGCGGCAGTTCGTGTTCGTTCCGCCGAACTACTTCGTAATCTTCGACCGGGTAACCGCTATAAAGCCCGAATATAAAAAAACCTTCCTGCTGCATTCGCCGGTCGAGCCGAAGATTGAAGGCGATACGTTCTCATGGGCGTACGAGGGCGGCAGACTATTCTGCCGGACGCTCCTGCCGGGAAAAGCGGAGATCACGAAGATCGGCGGACCCGGCAAGCAGTTCTGGTGCGATGGACAAAACTGGCCTATATACGCCAAGTGGCTGGGGAAAGGTAAAGAAACGAATCCCCTGCTAGGCCAGTGGCGCGTGGAGGTCTCGCCGCCGCAGGCTCAAAAGGCCGACCTGCTGCTGCACCTCATCGAGGTCGGCGACCGGAAGACGTTGATGAAGATGTGCAAATCCAAACTCATAAAAAATGGCAAAGATGTCGGCGTGGAATTCCAGGCCGACAGTCGGAAAGTAACCGTGATGTTCGCCACCGACGGGCGGCCGGGCGGATCGATACGCATAATTGGCGCGGGCAAAACCATCGAGAGAAACTTCACAAATAAGGTTCAGAAGCAGGCCGGTCTTGACGGTGCAGCGCCTGAAAAAAAGTAACACCTGACGCGCGGCGGCAAGCCCCGCCATTCGAACCTGTCCCGTGGGGATGGCTGGGCCTGGGCTGCACGGGTCTTTACAAATCCGCTGAAGTGGTTAGGCTGTGGTAGGATTCGGGACTTATAATTATGGACAAGCAGCGCGACATAACAGCCGTTACGTTCAGTTTCGTCGTGCCGGTGTATAACGAGGCCGAAAGCCTCCCTGCCTTTTACTCGAAGTTGCGGGCCGAAGCCGACAAACTCGGCCAGCCTTACGAGATAATATTCATCGACGACGGCTCGACGGACGAATCGCCGGAGATTATCCGCAGCCTCCACGAAGACGACGATCGCGTCAGGTGTGTTTCGTTCTCACGCAATTTCGGGCCTCAGGAGGCGATAACCGCCGGTTACGACTACGCGGCGGGCTCAGCGGTAATCAGTCTCGACGCCGACGGTCAGCACCCGCCGGAGGTCATCGCCGAACTGGTCGCCAAGTGGCGGCAGGGTTACGAGGTGGTCTGCACGGTCAAGGCTCACACCAAAGACGTCTCGCTTCCGCGGCGTCTGGCGGTCAAGTGTGTCTATCGTCTGATCCGCCTGCTGACGGGTATGGACATAGCCGACCAGGCGGATTTCCGCCTGCTGGACCGCAAGGCCGTCGAGGCGGTCAGGCAGGTGCGCGAGAGGTCGCGTTTCCTGCGCGGGCTGGTCCGCTGGGTGGGCTTCCGTCAGGCGGAGGTCCAATACGAAGTCGCCGACCGCCTGGGCGGGACGCCCGCTTACACGCTGGGAAAACTGGCGAGGATGGGTTCAGCCGGCCTGTTCAATTTTTCGGTGATGCCGCTCAGGCTGATCGGTCTGGCCGGCGGAACGATGACGGCGACGGCAATCGTGTACGCCGTCGCGGCGCTGATCCTTTGGCCGTTTGTCGGCGGATCGCTCATTGCCAATCTGGTGATGCTGGCCGTCGGGCTTACGGGGCTGCAACTGGCGGCGATCGGCGTCTGCGGCGAATACGTCGGCAGGATTTACGACGAGGCAAAGGGCAGACCTATCTATGTCGTCCGCGAGGCTGTCGGCTTCGAACCGGCTGAAGAGGAAACTCAAACCCAACCCCAACCAGCCCGCAGCGACACGCCGACCGAACCAAGCCGGATACGCCTGTTCACATGAATCGGTGTGGGTCGTTGTCGTCGCATCCCTACGCAAAGACAAGTCGGTGGCCCTTGGGCTTGGGGATCGGGTCGCCGAATTCTTTGGCGGTCTCGATCCACAATTCCAAGGCCGAGCGAATATTGGCCAGAGCAGCCTCATGGCTGTCGCCGTGGGCCATGCAGCCCGGTAGTTCAGGGACCTCGGCGATATATGCCTTGTCGGCCTCGCTCCAGAAAATGATGATCTCGTATTTGTCCATCAGATTTCACCTGCCAGTTTGTGTTTCACAATAATTCGACGAACCTGCCGTACCTGATACGGTTTGGCTTTATTGCCGTCCTTCTGTAATGTAATTCGTTCTGGTATTCCTGTTTTTCGGAAAATATGGTGGCTGCCTTTGGTTCGTTCCTCAAAACCGAAACGTATCAGAATTCGGCACAAATCACGGAAAGCAATGTTCGCATCTGATGTCCCTCGCAGGACTTGATTCAAAGTCTTCTCCGCCGAACCCATGTTGCCATTCTACATCAAAACGAACTTGTGTGTCCAATAATGCGTATCCGACTTGAACAAGTAAGCATAGCGGGCGTAAAATGGTTGTCTGCAGGGCAGGTTATTATGAGATTACCGGCGTGGACATATTGGGTGGCCTTTGGGTTGGCGGCGGCGGCCGGCGCTGCGGGTCAGTCTCCGGCCCGGCCTGTCGGTCCGGCGACGCGCCCAGCCTCGCCGGCGGGCGAAATTCGGATCGCCCCGGCCGACCCGACGGAGGTGCCGATTACGCTTCCGACGACGATCAAGGCTATCGGCGAGCGGAGGCCGACGCTGCCGAGCGGCATAATGATAATCGACCGCATCGCCTCAATTGAAAAGGACCAGGTCGGAAAGTGGAATACAATAAAGGACCCGCGAGTCGGCGTGCTCTACCTGCTGCCGTGCGAACTGCTGGAGACCGTCGAAGAGGCCAGCGCCGAGAACCCCGAAGCAACGTTCAACCTCTCCGGCGAGGTCCACCGCTATCGCGGGGGATACTACATGCTCCTGCACAGGGCGCTGCTGATACCGAAATCACCGTCGCCGTCCCCGGCGGTAACGACCCATCCGACCACGACAGCCGCGGCGGCGACCAAACCAGCTGAACCGCCTGTGGTGAGCCTTGTCGAGCCGCCTGCCCGCCCGACGGCGAGCAGACCGGCAAAGGCGTCGGCCGACGATATCGCCGACGAACTGCTCCGTGAAACGCCCGCCAGGCCCGTCGTACCGATCGTCAAGCCAGAACCGCCCGAAACCGTTCCGTCGCCGTCCGGAGCGCCGGCGGGCAGGCCGCTCCGAGCCGGTCCGGGCAAGACTGCCAGCCATCGGCTCGCGCGACTCCTGCCAAAGGAAAAAGACCAGCAATGGGCGAGCATCGCATTCAAGGCCGACAACACACTGCGCGAACCGCCCATGAGAATCCTGCCGAACGTGTACCTGGAAAGGATGGAGACGCTCTCAAATAATGGGACGGCCTTCGGGGCGGTCTTCGGCATCTCCGGCGAGGTCCACCGCTATCGTGGAAAAGATTACCTCTTGCTCCGGGCGGTTATTAAAAAACGCAACATGGACCAATTCTGAACCACAAAGAGCACAAAGGACACAAAGAACAAGATAATCAAAAATTCTTTCTCTTCTTTGTGCTCTTTGTGTCCTTTGTGGTTCAATCTGTGAGGATACGGATATTCACCGATGCAATTTCTTTTTCCATGGGCGTTGTTGTCGTTGCTGCCGATAGGGGCGGCGGCGTTCTGGGCGATCCGCCGGGCGACGCAGAAGGTGATGCCCGTCGGCAGCCTTCGGCTTTGGGAGCGTGCGGTTGCGTCGCTAGGCCCGACGGCAAAGAAGCCCCGGCGGGTTTCGGCGGCGTGGTTGCTGCTGCTGGCCGGAGCGGCGGCGGCGGGAGTCGCTCTTTCCAGACCGGTTCACTACGCCGAAGCACCCGCAAGGCGCGTCGCCATAGCCCTCTGGCCGGCAGCCGAACTGGCCGGGCTTGAACACGGTACGCTCGGAGAAATCACACACACGTTTCTGCAACGGCTGTCGGACACCGACCGCGTTCGCCTGGTCCTTCCGACGGTTCTCGGTGGTTCGAGCGATTTTATCAGCCCGCACGAGGCAACCCTGCGGGCGTACAAGGTTCGCCTGCTCCCGGTTGCCGCTGAAGACCTGACCCTTCCGGTAATGGGCGAGGACGTTCAACACATTTACCGATTCGCGCCGGCAACGCTGAAACTTGAAGACGGTCCCGATACAACCACCATCGCACTTCCGGCAACTCCGAGAGAAATAACCATAGATACTTTCGCCGTCAGCCACATCGGCAAAAAAAACGTTCAGGTCTTCGTAGCATTGCAAAACCACACAGCCCAGCCACAACAGGGCATGGTTGTCATCAGTGGCAATGGCGTCAGCCCCGTGGTCCCCGAATACGACCTGCCTCCCGGAGGGCGACAATCGTTCGTGATGGAAATGTCCGGCGCGAGTGATTACTACTCGGTCTATGTTACTAATCCGCTGGGGCTTGGTGCGTCGGCCTATGCTGTTCGGCGACGCCGGGTCGTTGCCGACGTGGCGATAATCGGTCGCGCCGGGCCGCTCGTTCGGCGATTCGTGCAGAAGAACCCAGCCCTTCGTCTCATTGACGACCCCGCCGGAGCCGACGCCGTTATTGCCGTGGGTAAGTCGGCCCCCGCCGGCGCGCCCGCGGTGGTGATCGACCCGCCGGAGCCGCCGACGGAATGGCGGGCCGGCAACACCCTGGAAAATTTCGCACTCCGCGACGCCGACGTACTGGCCGACCATCCGATACTCGCACACGTGGATTTTTCCGCCGTCGTTGTTCGGCGGGCGGTCGGCTGGCGACCCGTCGGGACGCCAAGGCAGCAGCGATTAGTAAGCATCGGCCCGGACGCATTGGTCCTGGCCCAGGTAGGTCCGCGGCGCGTCTGGCTGACATTCGACACCGCCACGGAAAACACCAATTTCGCAATGACCGAATCGTTCGTTATCTTCATGGCCAATGTCTTCAAATATCTGGCGCCACAGGGCCGGCCTGATGTTTCCTGGGAATCAGTTTCGCCGTCGTCGGCCGGTCCGCGACGGGACTGGGTGTCGCTGGAATTGCCTGAAAATGCACCTTTTGCTGCCGAGGCCGACGGACCTGTTCTCCGGCCCGGTCTGTACCGCGACAAGGTCGGCGAAATTCACGCCGTCAGCCTCACCGGTCTGAAATCCGCCCAGCCCGAAACCGACCCGCAACGCCGCATCGCCGACATCTCGCTGCCCGAACCGCAACCATTAAGCCAAGGCCGACAGTTGTGGCCCTTCCTCGCCCTTGCGGCGGGGCTGTTCTGGCTGGGCGGGTGGACTGCTCGCCTGCGATAAGCCCGGACATTGTTCTGTGCGGAAAGAAACGGAAAGATACAAAACAATTGGGAACAATTGGGAACAACTGGGAACAATACGGAACAATACGGAAAGATACGGAAAGAATGGGAAAGTTTAGGAAAGTTTTAAAAATCCGCAAATCCTTTGCTTTCAAGCACTTACGCATTTTCACCCCGAAAAACACCCTGTTTTTGAATTTCCCGTCTTGCCCATCTTGCCTAAACTCTACGGCTTGCCGTTTCGCCATGCCTCGCTGAAGCGAGCACGCCGGATAATTGGTTGATCGGTTGACTGGTTAACTGGTTGATTGGTAAATCGGTGAATCGGTGAATCGGTGAATCGGTGAATCAGTTCGGAGTTCGGAGTTCCGAGTTCCGAGTTCAGGGTTCTGTTTTTCTAGTCCCTGGTCCTTGGAACCTGGTCCCTGTCTTTCCGTTTTTCACGGTATTCCGGTATTCCGGTATTCCGGTCTGTATTCGGTTATCAAATAACGTCCGGGCATCCTATACGACGCCCCT
>DAOWOP010000062.1 GCA_030642005.1 Planctomycetales bacterium | reverse complement strand
TATCATTTATCATTTGTCATTTAGCATTTAATTTGCGGACTATTTTTTCAGTTTTCAAAGCGGTATGATGTCGGCGGTGAAGGTTTGTGCTTCCAGGGGCCAAAGGGCGTGAAACTGTCTGGTAAATCTCTGAAGAAATGGGTTCTTGTCGGGTTGTGTCTTTTCAGTGCAGCCCTGATGGCGCCGCCGGCCGGTCGCGTGCGCGGGCTTTGCCGCCGGGCCTTCCGCGGCGTCCTGGTCCCCGTGAGCATGCCCGGCGCATACGTTACCGTGCACCTGCGGACACGCCTTGACGAAATGACCGCTTCAACGTCGGCGGGCGACAGCGAGAAGGTCCAGGCCCTTCGCCGGCAGATACTCCTGATGCAGCAGATGATCGAGCATCAGCGCCGGCAGATTCAAACGCTTACGAAGTGGAACGGGACGCTCGAAGGATTCAGGTGCCGTCTGCTGCCCGCGCGCGTTATCGCCGCCGAGCCGCTGGCGCTGCGCAACCGTCGGCTTGTCGGCGCAGGCAGGCGCAGCGGAGTAGGCCAAGGCGACCTCGTAACCACGCGCATAATCCTTCACGGGTCGTCGCCCCTGCCCGACAAACTCACCGTCCTGGGACGGAATTACGTCGTCGGCTGCATCAGTGATTCTTCAGACGGTTCGGCAACGCTGCTGCTTGTAACGGACCCGCATTTCAAAATGCCGGCCAGGCTGTGGCGACTCGTCGAGCCGGGCCGGCAGCGGACAATCTACCTGACTACTCCGACCGGCGAGATGGAAAATCGCACCTTTGCCCACAGCGGCAGAGGTCCCGGACCTGAACCCGTCGGCAAGCCCATTCCCGTTGAGGCCGTCGGCAACGGGCGCGAGGTTGTGCTGGAGCACGTGCCGGCCAATCACGGCGTACGCGCCGGGGACATCCTCACGTCGGACGGCTCGACCGGACTGCTTCCGGTGGGCCTGACCATCGGTCGCGTCAGCCGGGTCGAACGAGACAGGAGCGACGCCCATTTCGTTACCGTGTTCGTCGAGCCATTGGCCGACCTGCACCGGCTGCGAGAGGTGTACATCGTGCTTCCGTATCGAGGTACGGGTTGAATGACAATGCGATGGTATCACTTTGGGATTTTGGTGCTCGTTGCCCTGGTGGGCGTTGTCGTGCAGACCACGGCTGGGCAGTTATTGTGGTTCCGCACGGAGGTCGGGTGGGTCGGCCCGGAACTGCTTGCGGCGGTGGCGGTGTTCCTGGCCCTGTATGCTGCAAGCGCTACGGACGCCGCATTGGCCGGGTGGGTGCTGGGCTTTGCCGTGGACCTGAGTATCAGCGGTTCGGGCATGGGGCTGCTGGCGCTGCTGTACGCCGCCGGATGCTGGGGGATCTTCCGCATACGCGAGGTCTTTTTCCGCGAGAAGCCCCTGACGCAGATAATTACAGGCTTTGTTTTCTGTGTGTTTGTTTATGAACTGTGGACGGTCTATGACATCCTTCTCGGCGGCAGGTCGGCCGGAGGATATTTCAGGCCGGTCCTTCAGGCGCTGGGACTGGCGATTTATACTGCGATGCTGACCCCTCTGGTCTGTGCGGTGATGAGTCGGCTGCGAAAGTTTCTGCTGCCGGCGCCGCCGATCCGTGAGAGAAGATAACCGATGTATGAGCGACGCCTGAAAGTGTTCCTCGTGGTGGTTGTAGCCGCCATATCCGTGGTCGTTGGTCGGCTTGCGCATTTGCAGTTGATTCAGGGCGCGCAGTATCGCCGGCGCGCTGAGGAACTGTTGATTTACGGCGAGTTGCTGCCGACGGTCCGGGGCAAGGTGCTGGACCGCAAGGAGCGGGTGTTGGCTTACGACGAGCCATGCTTCGATTTCTGTCTGGACTATCGCATGTTGAAAGGCCCCGGCTCGACCGCCGTTGAGCGTAAGGCTTACAGCCGATGGGTTCGCCGGCAGGTTCGCCGCCTCAGGGAGCGGGAAGGAGTTTCCGAGCAGCGGGCTAAGGAGATTTTCAAGCGTCGGTGCGAACGGACGTGGGAGTTGGCAGGCGGATTGACCGGGGCGACGCGAAACGAAATCTCACGTCAGGCCGAGAACGCCGTCCGTCGCATCGAGGCGATTCGCCGCAGTGTCGGCGGCCCGATTCGGGAGGAAAACCTTGCCCACGCCGTGGTTGGGGGGCTGGATGAAGCGACGGCCGTGAAGGTCCGATCCCGTCTGGGCGAGATGGTCGGCGCTTCGGTTCACCCGTCGCATCGACGCCGGTATCCCTGCCGGCACGACGCCTGCCACGTCATCGGGCGGCTCAGGCCGCTGACGAGACAGGAGGGCAAACGGGCCAGGACGACGTGGAGAGCCGACGTGCCCATCGAGTCCAAACTCGCCAGCAATCTCCCCGGCGACCTCGTCGGCGCAAACGGCGTCGAGAGGCTTTGCGAGGGTCTGCTTCGCGGCAGCAGGGGGTATCGCCGGCTTCGGCGAACAGGCCGGATGCTCGATAAGATACCCGCACGCTTCGGTTCGGACGTGAATCTTACGATTGACATTGAACTTCAGCGCGCCCTGTCCGACATCCTCGGCCGGCCCGGCGCGATCGTGGTACTGGACGTGCTGACCGGCGAAGTCCTTGCGATGGTCTCGCTGCCGACGTACGACCTGAACACCTACCGCCGCGAGTTTGGTCGGCTTAGCAGGGATCAGGTCCGCCTGCCGTTGTGGGACCGGACTGTATCGGTCCGGTATCCGCCCGGCTCGACGGTCAAGCCCATCGCCGCACTGGCGGGTCTGAGCACCGGCGTAATCACGCCGACAAAAACATTCTACTGCAAAGGCTACCTCCACAACCCCAATGCCTTCCGCTGCTGGATATGGAAGTATCACAGGGGGCACGGTGATTTGAACGTCGTGGGCGCTCTGGAGCAGAGTTGCAACGTATTCTTTTATAATGTCGGTGAGGCCCTTGGTGTTCGGCGTCAGGTTGAGTGGCTGGGCCGGTTTGGTTTTGCCGACAAGCCGGGAACGCTGCTTCCGGGGGAGCGTTCGGGCAATCTTCCCGATCCCCGGCGGGTAAGGAGTGTAGGCGAGGCGAGGTTCCTCGCTATCGGGCAGGGGCGGATTATTGCTACGCCGATGCACGTCGCCAACGCCATGGCGGCAATCGCCCGCGACGGTCAGTTCCGCTCGCCGCTGCTGGTCCGCGAGTTGAAAAACAAGCAGATTGTTCGCCGTCTGCCGATAGACAACGAACATCTCCGACTGGTGCGGGAAGGTTTGTATAAAGTCGTCAATTCGACTTCCGGCACAGGCTATAAGCATGCTCGCGACCCCGAGATTGAGATATGCGGCAAGACGGGCACAGCCGAGACACCTGACCGGCGGATAAGGATTGACTCCGACGGCGACGGGACGCTCGACCGCCGGGGGCCGGTCGTTTGCAGCGGCGACACCGCCTGGTTCGCCGGCTTTGCGCCGTATCGAAATCCGCGAATCGCCTTCGCGGTGGTGGTTGAATACTCCGACACCGGCGGCGGGCCGACCTGTGGACCGATCGCAAGGCGGGTCGTTGGGCTTTGCCGGGCCTTCGGATATATGAATGAATGAAATCGTTACGCAAAATTCGAATATCGAAATACGAAATACGAAACAATATCGAAATATAAATGACCAAAATTCGAAACGTAAAAAAAACAAATATCTGTTTCTGTAATCTGTGTTTTGAACATTGGAAAATTCGTATTTCGTATTTGAAAAAACGCGTTTAAGCTAATTGGCTAAATGATTTATACATGAGAAACCTTTGCAAAATTGGACTGTGATGTTTGGATGGCTTAGAACATATCTTCGTGGAGTAAGTTGGCCGATTATCATGGCGATGGCAGCCCTGATGGTCGTCAGCGTCCTTTCTGTCAGGGTCGCCGAACACGCCGAGGCGTCTGATTCGTTACACCGCGGCAGCACCGTCCGCCAGATGATTTACGTATCGGTCGGCGTGCTGGGTCTTATCGTCGCGACGATTATTCCGTACCAGCGTATCGGACGCAGTGCGTACCTGTTCTTTGCGCTGAATCTGGGCCTGCTGGTTCTCGTATTGTTTCTCCCGGCGAACCGGAACAGCCACAGGTGGATTAATCTGAAGTTCTTCATGGTCCAGCCCAGCGAACTGGCCAAACTGACTTACATCCTGGCCTTGGCGTGGTACCTGCGATACAGGGACAACTACCGCCGATTTCGCGGACTTCTGGTCCCGTTTATACTGACGCTCATTCCGGCGGCGCTGATATTGATCGAGCCGGACCTTGGCACGACGCTGCTGTTGTTTCCGGCGTTGTTTGTAATGCTCTTTTTGGCCGGGGCGAAACTGCGGCATTTGTCGGCGGTCGTCGCCATTGCCGTTGCGGTGATATTCTTTCCCGTGCCCCGAAACGTTACTCACCAGACCCCTTCAGCCGTCGCCGAGCGAAAGGTACTGGCGTACTGGCATGGCAGGATCGGGCAGAAAGAGTATGTTATCTCCGCCGCTCCGCTGGTGATTATGAAGCACCACCAACTCTCCCGCATCGAGGGCTGGCTGATGCAGCCTGACCCGCTTGTGGAGGTGAGCAGGAACAGAGGGTTTCAACTTCAGAATTCGATGATCATCCTCGGTTCCGGCAGGTTGCGAGGCCAGGACATCATGGAGCAGAAGAACCTGTATTTCCGCATGTTGCCCGACGACCACACCGACTTTATCTACGCTGTCATCGGCGGCGAGTGGGGGTTTATGGGGTGTGTGGGCGTGATGTTGATTTACCTGGCGATCTTCTTCTGCGGCGCCGAGATTGCCGGCACGACCGATGATCCTTTCGGACGCCTGCTGGTGGTGGGCGTGCTGGGACTGTTGTTGGCGCAGGTGCTGATTAACGTCGGTATGACTATGGGGCTGGCGCCGATTACCGGAATGACGCTGCCTATGGTCAGTTACGGCGGATCGAGTATGCTGGTCAACTGCGTGGCGATGGGGCTGCTGATAAATGTCGCTCAACGAAGGCCTATCCTTCTGGGACCTAAACCGTTTGAATACGGCAGGAGGAGGCTCATCGAACCAGCGGCCTACGGACCGCTGTTCAATTGGGAACGAAGACGAAAAGGATAGAAAAAAGCAGTCAGCAGTCAGCCATCAGCATTCAGTTTTTTCTTTTGCTGACTGCTGAACGCTGATTGCTGAACGCTGAGTCGCTACTGATGGTACAGCCACCAACAGGCCGAAACCAGTGTGTAAGTCAGGCACAGCCCCCAGCAGCCGATTTCGGTCAGCAGGCGTCTGCGGAATTTGAGAATGATTATCGAGGCGAACAATACGGCGAGGACCTTGAAGGTTACAAGCAGGCCGGGGTTGTCCAGCAGTGGCGCTGCGATGGGATTTGCTTCTTCGAACCTGTCGGTCCTGACAGCCAGCAGGGTGAAGACCAGGTCGAAGGCGTTGATTACCCAGAGCAGCAGGAGCATAAGTATAACCCGCCTGGCGCGGCGGGCGCTCGGGTCGTCGCGGGCTTGTTTGATCCACCTCCACAGTCGATGTCGGCGGCGAATGGGTACAAACCGACCTTCGGCTGGGGTTGTTTGCACAATGCCCCGGTTCTGCTCCATAAAATCACGCATCGGCAATGGGCTGAAATGGCTTTAACTTTAATTATAGGGATTAATGGGTGTCCGATTCAGAAAAACTCACCTTTGCACACCGACTCGCCGACGACGTGCCCGTAACGTCCGAGATGCTGAAACTCTCCGACGGGCAGGAGACGCTGGTGCTGCATCATCATCCTCCGCAAAAGGCCGGGGTTCCGGTTTTGTACGTTCACGGTATCCAGTCTCACCCCGGCTGGTTCACAGGTTCCGCCCAGGCGCTTGGGCGCTCCGGCAGCGAGGTCTTTCAGGTAACGCGCCGCGGCAACGGGACGGCGACGGCGCGAAGGGGCGACGCGAACTCGGCGGATCAACTCCTCGATGATGTCGATGTCGCCGTCAGGTACGTCCTGGAGGCGACCGGCGCTGAACGCCTCGCCTTGCTGGGCGTCAGTTGGGGCGGGAAACTGCTGACGGCGTACGCGCTGCGGGCGGACGTTGCGAACATTGATTCACTGACGCTCGTCGCGCCGGGGCTGACGCCGCAGGTGGATGTTTCGATAGCGACCAAACTGGCCATACTGGTCGCTTTGATTTTCCGGCCTGGCGCGTATTTCGACATCCCGCTTAATGATGTATCCCTTTTTACGGACAACCCTGAGATGCGGGAGTATCTGCTGAACGACCCGCACCGCCTGGGTCGCGCCACCGCTCGCTTTATGCTCGCTTCATTCAGGCTGGACCGGATTATCGCCCGCGCTGGCGAGCGGGCGCTGAAGGTTCCCACGACGTTAATCCTGGCCGGTCGGGACCGGATCATCGACAACGCCGCCACATGCGACCTGCTGGATTGGCTGGCAGACAGACCCGTGCGAATCCGCCGGCTTGACGCCGCTCACACCATCGAGTTCGAGCAGGAAAACAGCGTCTTCTACGAGATATTGTGTCAGTCCGTTGGGGGAGGAAGATAGCGGGATTGTAATCTTGTTTGAAGAAGAGAAAGAAGAAGAAGAAAAGGAAAGATAGCGGGATTATAGGGATTACTGGATTACAGGGATTTTTATTTTTGCTGAAAAAGAAGAAAAAGAAGAAGAAAAAGAAAGAGAGTGAGATTATAGGGATTCATTTAATTTTCGAATCTCCTGATTTGCAACGAGGCCGAGTCAAAATTTATCAGCAGAGCCAAGGGTAACCCGGAGGCTTTTAAGTAACTGATCGTCTGTGCTCGGTGCTCCTTAATCGTATCGACAACGGCCTTCTGATAAACATCAAGTTTCCCGAAGAGAAACGCCATGCCCGATTCCATAAAAAATAGATAGTAGAAAGGGGACCGCAGGAGAAAGCCCTTATTCCGCCAGTCAAGTCCACAAGCAGTGGCGACGTCAGCTGCTATTTCTACTCTCTACTATCTCCTTTCTCCTGCTCTAGTTGACTGGCCGAGTTTTTTTAAAACTCGGCCAGTCAACTCGGAGAGGGTGGGATTCGAACCCACGGTACCCTAAGGCACACCGGTTTTCGAGACCGGCACAATCAACCGCTCTGCCACCTCTCCAGTGTTTAGAAGTCAGTAACGGATTCTATCATAGTCCCGGTTATCTTGCACGTGTCGTTTGGCTGGTAGTGATATTCAACTTGCCTGACTTATCGTGCCGATGTACACTTAAATAAGGATAGAAGCGACTATTTACAGCCTTTGGCGTGTTTAACAATACAGAGGGATCGCTTGACGCCTCGGTTTGGTTACCTGGGCATCCCGGCGGTTCGGAGGCGGTAATTATGGCTCGATCAGATATATTTTCGGTAACAATCAATCATTTCCTCGCCCCGGTTGCGCCGTTCCTGGCCGACCCGACGGTCTCCGAGATTATGATTAACACGCCCGACGAGATATACATTGAGAAGAACGGCAAACTGGTCAGGACCGATGCGAAGTTCGACAGCGAAGAGGCCTTTACCGCTGCGGTCAACAACATCCTTCAGTTCACGGGCAAGCGTCTGACGGCCGAGCATCCGCTTCAGGATTCCCGCTTGCCGGACGGCTCGCGCGTACACGTAATCCTTTCCCCGCTCAGCCGGCGCGGCACGACCATGACCATTCGGAAATTCGCCAAGGTCATGTTCGACGCCGAGCACCTCGTCAAACTCGGTTCTTGGACTCACCAGGTGATGGAATATCTGCGAATCTGCGTGCTGGGCGAGAAGAACCTGCTGGTGGCCGGCGGGACGTCGTCCGGCAAGACCTGCCTGCTGAACGTTCTCAGCGGCTTCATTCCCAATCACCAGCGGATAGTGGTGATCGAGGATTCAGCCGAACTCAACCTTCAGCAGGACCACCTGATTACGCTGGAGTCGCGCAGCGCCGACCGTTACGGGCGAGGCGAGGTGGCAATCCGTGACCTGTTCCGTTCGTCGCTCCGGCTCAGACCCGACCGGATCATCATCGGCGAATGCCGCGGCGGAGAAGCGCTGGAAATTATCCAGGCGATGACCTCAGGCCACGCCGGCTCGATGAGCACGCTTCACGCGGACAACCCCCTTGACGCGCTGGGCCGGATGGAGACGCTGTGCATGATGTCGAACGTGAACCTGCCGCTGCACGCGCTGCGCGCCCAGGTGGCATCGGCGATAGACGTGATGGTCCAGGTAACGCGGTTCAGCGACGGCCGAAGGGCGGTAACGCATATCGCCGAAGTCCTTCCGCTGGACGATGACGGCCGGTATAGCATCGCCGATATGTTCACGTATCAACTGGATGAGAAGTCCGACTTGAGTGTGGGCGAACTGGTCTGGACGGGCGCTAAATCCGTTTTCGCCGACGATCCGCGGGTTCGCGTCCTGCGGAAGCAGATGGAACTGACGCGGGAGATTTTCGAATGAGCGCCCTGATGTTACAGAATCGAACCGCTTGCGGTTTCGCGCTTTCAAAAAAAATCTTTTCCGACGACGCCGGTCAGGCGACCGTTGAATGGGTGCTTGTGCTGGCGGCGGTGGCGCTGCCGATGTATTTTATTATTGTTGTGTGCCTGAATCTGCTTGTGGCGCACTATCGGATGGTAACGTTTATGGAAACGCTTCCTTTCCCGTAACGGGTCAGGTACGGACGGGAAGCAAAAGATAACTGGCCCAGGGAACAAGAGTATGAAAGTCTTATGGAAAATAGCGAAGCGGCTTCATTCGGACCAGCGAGGCGCCGAAGGGCTGGAGAAGCTGCTCATTATTGCCGCGATTGTCCTGCCCCTGCTGGGGCTGCTGATTGCTTTCAGGCAGTATATCGGCGAGTGGGCTACCGATATGCTGAACCAGATTCGCGGCGAGGCCGATCAGGGCGTTCCGGCGCCGTAGGGCGGGTGAGTTATTATCATGCTGTCCGAGATTGTCCCGCCTGGTGCAGGTCTGTGGTCGGTCGCGGCGATTGCCGTACTGGTAGTAGCCGCCGCCGTTGTCGATCTGCGCTGTGGCAAGGTTCCCAACTGGCTGACGTATCCGGCGATACTTCTTGGCCTGGTCGGGCACGCTGTGGCTGGTTATGCCGCAGGTGAGGGTTTTATTAACGGCGGCGAACATATGGGACTGGCCGGAGCCTTGGGAGGCTTTGCCGTCGGCTTTTTCCCGCTGCTTCTATGCTGGCTTGCCGGCGGAATCGGCGGGGGAGATGCGAAATTAATGGGCGCTGTCGGCGCGCTGGGCGGGTGGAGGCTCGCTATCGGAGCGATGCTGTTCGGCTTCGTAATCGCGGGCCTGATGGCCGTGGTGGTAATGGTTCGCAGGCGGATTATCCGCCGGACTGTGCGGAGGGTCTGGCACACTGTTGTATTGCTGATTTTGCCGGGCGTCAAACCGGCCGATCCGACCGGGCCTGAAAGCCCGACGGTTCCGGTGGCTGTGGCATTGTGCCTCGGGACCTTTATCGCGATGGTTCTAGGTGTTTAGTTTGGTGCGTCGTCGTACCGACGACGGCTAAACGACAGGTGCGATTGATGGAACAGAACCGACAAGAGCGGAGAATGGGGCTTTCAGTTTCCGCGACGGTAATTGTCGTCGCGGTGGTGCTGATCTGCGCCGGCTGGGCCCTTGTCTCGCTCGACAACGGCTGGGTGGGGCGGTGCTTCCGCAGCCGATTTTCCCTTTACGCCGGTGCGGCTTCATTGGTCTGTCTGGTGGGGCTGTACATTCTTACCGGAGCCGCCTGGCGTCTGGGGCGAACGCGGCGAAAAGGCCGTCCCCGACCGGCCGAAGCCGGCACAGCCGCTATCGAGTTCGCCCTGCTGTTTCCCTTTGCATTGATGATCGTGCTGGTGATGATCCAATCGATGTTGCTGGTGGCGGGGAACCTGGCGGTTCATCACGCCGCCTACGCCGCCGCCCGCTCGGCCATTGTGCGGATTCCGGAGAACCTCTCGTACGGTGAGCCGAGGAACGTGTTAGCATTGCCGGAATTCTCGGCCAAGTTTCATCGCATCCGTTCGGCGGCTGTTTATGCGGTGATGCCGGTATCCGCCGGCAAGGAGGGTCTTGGCGGCATGGACCCCGGCGGCGCGGCGGTGATCCAGGAAGGGTTTGAGAAGTTCTGGCAACTTTACGGCTCTTCCGCGCCAAACTGGGTGCAGACGATGCTGGTGGGGAAGTACCAGTATGCCTGGAATTTCACCGAGGTATCGCTGTCTGACCCGGCCGGCGGGGGCGCTTACGGCGACCACGAGACAATCAGCGTGCAGGTCAGGCACATGCTGTACCTGTCGGTCCCGTATGCCGGCATGGTTTTCAGTCTTGCCGGCGGCGGGGAACTGCCGGGTGCGCCAGGCCATTACGCGACGACAATTGACGTTACATACGCCCTGACCAATCAGGGCGTCGAGGACGAGATAGACGTGGAACAGTTTCCCATCTATGTGGGACAGTGAATTGGATTCGATGGAAGAAGAAGAAACAGACAGAATAGCGGGATTATGGGGATTATAGGATTGTGGGGATTTTGATTTTGTGAGAAGAAGAAGAAACAGACAGAATAGCGGGATTATGGGGATTATAGGATTGTGGGGATTTTGATTTTGTGAGAAGAAGAAGAAACAGACAGAATAGCAGGATTATGGGGATTACAGGATTACTGGAAAAAGTAATTTAAAGAAAATCCCTATAATCCGGTAATCCCTGAAATCCCGCTATCTTTCTTCTTTGCTTCGATAGTGTCATGAGTGTCAGGATATTGGATTTGAAATTATGAATCAGGAAGGCTCAAACAGCAACACCGGCGACCTTTCCGGCGTCCTGCCGGCGGGCGCAAAACTCGGCAAATACAAGATCGTCGAGCGGCTGGGATCGGGCGGACAATCCATCGTCTATAAAGGTTACGATTCCCTGCTGGACCGATACGTCGCGATAAAGCAGGTGGTCCCGCAACTGGCGGGTGAAGAGAAATTCACACAGCGGTTCCGCGAGGTAGCCCGCCAATTGGCCGGCCTGGGATGTGAACAGGTCGTTACAATCTACGAATTGATGGAAGAAGGCGGCGGGCTGTTCGTCGTTATGGAATTTGTGGAAGGGAGCACCATTGAGACGACGCTCGCGGGTCATCCCGGCCCGATAGATCCGACAGCCGTTCTCCAGATTATCTGGCGGATCGCCGCCGGGCTTACGGCCATACACCGTGCGGGGATAGTCCACCGCGACATCAAGCCTGGAAACATCATCGTCGGCGAGAGGTTGAAGGTAAAGATTACCGATTTCGGCGTAGCGGCCAAGGCCGGTGCCGCCGTATCAATGAGGTTGGGGACGACTAAATACATGGCCCCTGAACTGTTCGCCGGCGGTCAGGCCGATGGGCGGGCGGACATCTACTCGCTGGGAATGATCGCCTATGAGATGCTTGCCGGGCGGGAGAAATTCAACGAAGTGTTCCACGACGTTGTGCGCGATCGCCACAGCGAGGCGCTGCGATGGATGAAGTGGCATTCTTCGCCGGAACAGACGGCCCCGCCGCTGAACGAGATTAATCCCAGTGTTCCGAAGGCGCTTTCGGTAATGGTGGCGAAGATGCTTGCCAAGGACCCGGACGACCGCTTTACGAATATCGAGGAGTTAGGCAGGAAGATTCGAGCGAATTTTTCACCGCACGCCCAGCGACCACGCAAACGTTACAGGAAAAAGCGGTCTGTCGCCGCCGGGCAGGAAAACCAGTCCCAGCCGATGCGGGACGCCGAATCAGAGCCGATTACCGCCGAAATTCCCAAAGAGCCGATGTCGCTCCGTAAAAAACTCGCGATTGCCGGAACGATTGTCGGGGTCGTTATAGTCGGACTGATGGTGTACTTGGTGGTGGACAGGCAGCAGCAGCAGAAGATTCGCGAACAGGCGCAGACAGACTACCGCCTGGCGGAGAATAAGTATAAAGCCGCCGCCAAGGCGGAGACCCCGGCCGAGAAAAAGGCCGGTTACGCCGCCGCGATGGAGGCATTCAAGACCATTCGTACCAGGAAGCAGTACTCCCGCCAGGTGGTGGCCGGGCAGGCCGAGGTTATGGAATATTTCTGTCTGGCCCGTCTGGCAGCGCTGGAAGCCGACTGGACCACCGCCTATGCGCAATTTGAACTTGCCGATAAGTTGACGAAGCATCTGCAGCGAAGCCGGGGCGGGTTGTACAAGTGGACGCAGAGGATCGAACAGGATTTGCGGGAGATGAAAGCCGACCTGGACAATCGCCGGCAGTACGTTATGGCAATAAACCGGGCGAAGGAGGCCATTGCCGGCGGTGAACTGGAGCAAGCCCGGAAGATACTCAAGGACGCCGGCCAGCTGGCGATTTCCAGCGAGCAGGTTGCCGAGATTCAGGCGATCCAGCAGGACATCAGCGTAATAAGGAAGCAGGGCGAATACCGGCTGTACATCAGCAGGGGCGAAGAACTGGCGAGAAACGGTGACGCCGACAACGCAATCAGGGCGTGGGATAAAGCCCTGGCCGTGCTGGAAACCGCCAAGGCGGCACTGACGCCGGAGGTGTACTCAATCCTCAAGCAAGAGGCCGAGAAGAAAAAAACCGCACTGCGAGTCGAAACGAACTACTCCGCCGCGATAGCCGAGGCCCAAAAAGCCGAAAAGGCCGGCAACTTGCTTATTGCCGCAGCCGCCTACGAAAAGGCCGCTACAATAAAGCCCGACCAGGCCAAGTCTTTACTGCCCAAGGCCCGACAGTTGAGGCACGATCACCACCTCCGGTTGGGCCGACAGCACCTGGCCGCCAACCGGATGAAAGATGCCGAACGGGAACTCAAAAAGGCGCAGTCTTACCAAGCCTCTTCCGAAGTTGAAACCGAGTTGAAAAAGATACTCCAGAAAGAGAAGTACAGGTCGCTGCTGGGACAGGGCGACGGGTTGTTCAAGCAGAAGAAATACGAAGCGGCGTTGGAGAAATACGAAGCCGCCGGAGAACTGTCGGCCGATGCGGAATTGCGCGGCAAGATAACGGATTGCCGTTATCACATCGAACTGAATGTGGCTGAAGCCCATCGCGTCAAGGGCGAATGGGCACAGGCCGAAGCCGCCTACAATAAGGCCATGCGGATAAAACCGGCTGCATCGGCCGAGGTTGACGCCAGGCTGGAACGACTCAGGCAGGACCGCACCTATGCCGAACAATTTGCCGCTGCTGAAAAGGCCCTTAAAGCCCGCGATCTGAACGAAGCCCTCGTAAGGGCCGAGGCGGCAAAGGATGTCCGCGGTACGCCGGAGGTCGAACAGATCATCAAGCAAATCCGCTACGAGCAACAGAAGGTGCTGGGCAATGAAGCCATGAACCGTGAAGATTACAACGGCGCTTCGGCCTATTTCCGGCAGGCCAAGCGGTTCC
>DAOWOP010000220.1 GCA_030642005.1 Planctomycetales bacterium | reverse complement strand
AGTTTTTTCTTTTGCTGATTGCTGATTGCTGATTGCTGATTGCTGATTGCTGATTGCTTCAGTCAACCGGAACGCCCCGGAATTGCGCCGTTGAATAGGGGCCAGAAAAATTAACCACTCACGTATTTGTTTCTGTTTTATCGTGATTCGTGTTTTTCTTTGTGATTTGCCTGCCGGCAAAAGACAAGCACCGCCGCGGTAATCCCAAGCCCCGCCAGCGCGACCGGAATGAACGAAGCGCCTTTGCTGCAAGGCCGGCCGAATGAACCGAACCAGTCAACCGCCAGTCCCAGCAGCGGCGCGAGAACCGCAGCCGAGATGCTCTTCGCCTGCGACTCAATACTTAAAACGGTCGCACCGTCGGCAGGATCGCCAGCGGCGCTGAATCGACCGATCTGTATGGGGCGCCAGAAGTTCTGGACTACCGCCAGGGCTACGAAGCCGCCAATCGCAACGGCGGGGCCGATAAGCGCACCCGTTGTTCCGACACACCAGTCAAGCCCCAGCCCGCCGGCGATGGCTGCAAAGACAGCCAAGTTCATCCACCACAGGAACCTCGCGCCGCGTTCTGCCCCGCCTGCCCGCAGCCTGACTGTTTCGCTCCGCCGAGAAGCCAGGCTCTCAAGAAGGTGCAGCGCGACATAAACAATTAAAATAAGCCCAGCCGTTCGCTGAATATCTCCCAGCCCGGCAAACAGAGGCAGCGACAGGGCGGCGACCATTATAATCGGTTGGAGGTAATCTTTGGCGACCTTGTAGGTTCCCTCGAATCCCATCGACTCAATTATAAGCCTGCGCATGCGCGAAACCTTCAGCGCCTGCCCGCCGACACGGAAAAGATGTCTGAAGACCTGCCCGACCGAAGCGGCTCGCCGGCCGGCCCTGTCGAGATGGTCGGGATAACCGGCGAAGTTAATCAGGCTGACGACGTAAGGGGCGATACTGGCGAGGAATAAGTATCTATAGACAACCAGGCCAGCGTCGGCCTGAAGCCCCGCCGCAACGAAAACTATCGCCGAAGCGACAACGACGGACACCGCCGAGCCGAGTTTCGAAAACGACCGTGTTACGCCGTAGTATCGGGTCTTTTCATCGCTTCTGCCCTCGCGCAACAGGTAGCCGAAGATCATCGCCTTGTGCGTGCCGGTGCGGAAGGCGTCGCCCAGTGCGAACAAGGCCATTGCCGCGAAGAAATGCCACACCGACGACGAAAACGCAAAGACAGCAAACGAAGCAATATACGCACAAAAACTGAATATCATGCACCGTCGCCGGCCGTAGATGTCCGCCAATGCCCCGCTGGGAACCTCGAACAGGTTGATAAGAACCTCCCTGAAACCGACCAGCAGTCCGATAGCGGTAAAACTCAGCCCCGCCTGCCGGAAAAAAAGAATCAGGAAGGGATCAAAGTATCGCTGGTTCTTCAAAAAGCCGTAGAGGCTGAAGCGAAATAACATCCCCTGCCGGTTTTGTCGATCCTTCCAAGCCATTTCAAGCCCGTAATTCTACACCGTTTCGGCGGTTCGCTCGACCTTGGGCTGATGAATGCCTACTGGGACAGGTTCTTATTGATGTCGTTGCAGTATGCCGGCAGGGCTGTGAGGTAACTCAGCAGTTCGTTCAAACTTGCCTCTGCCATTGCGATGGCGGTATCGGCGGCGCCGTAATAGAGGCGGATTCTGTCGTCGTCCCGCACCCACCCGCAGGAGAATACAACCTCGCCGACGTCTCCGACCCTTTCGTATGCTTCCTGGGGGCTGAAGACCCATTCATCGCTTCGGCGGATGACTTTTGTGGGGTCTTCGCGGTCAAGCAGCGCCGCTCCGATCCGGTAGATGCTCCCGGCTGCGGTTTTGCGGACGCCGTGATAGAGCAGGAGCCACCCGTTGGGGGTTTCCATCGGCGGTGGAGAAAGTCCGATTTTGTTTGCATCCCACCACCCGCCGCGTCTGGCTCGCATGAGTATTCGCGTGTCGCCCCAGTGCTTCAGGTCCGGCGAGAATGACATCCACATATGGGCCGGCACGTGTTCGGCAATCAGACCGTAGGGGCGGTGAATCATCGCCCATCTGCCGTTGAACTTTACGGGAAACAGCGCGGCGTCTTTGTCTTCGGGGGGCATTATCGGGCCTAGGCGCTCGAATTGCCGGAAGTCGCGCGTCCGGGCCAGCGATACCAAAGGCCCGGCCTCGCTGTAGGCGGCGTAGGTAATCAGGTATTCGCCGG
The DNA here is from genome assembly GCA_030642005.1 of Planctomycetales bacterium. Classification (GTDB taxonomy): domain Bacteria; phylum Planctomycetota; class Phycisphaerae; order SM23-33; family SM23-33; genus JAUWNJ01. The sequence continues at coordinate 2,139 of DAOWOP010000220.1, read as the reverse complement.
ACTCAGGTACGAAAGTGATACGCGGGTCTTCGACGCCCCAGAGTTCTTCGGGGTGATGTTCCGGATCGGCCGGAAAGGTCGGTTCGGAATCGATGTCCCAGTCGGAAATTCCGTCGGCGCTTCTTGCGACGGCCAGGTGGCTGATTCCCCGACGGTCCTCGACGCGGACAAGCAGCAGCGTATGGTCGTCTATCTGCGTAGCGGCGGCGTTGAAGACCGAATTGGCCGGATAAGGCCAATCATCAACGGTCAAAATGGGATTACTCGGATGCCTTCTGAACAATTCTTTCAATCCGTTGCCCATAATTTCCTCCGGAACCGCTTCGACTGTAGCAAAAACCTGTTACCAGACATTATCGGAAGAAATTCACTGCAACTTTTCGTAAGGCCACATTGCGACGCCGCCGTCCATGACGCTGACCTTCTCGAAACCCGCAGCCTTGAGTATCAGAGCGGCCTCGTAACCGCGAAGAGAAATCTTGCAGAATGCGATGATTTCCTTGTCTTTTGGCAGTTCGTCCAGCCGGCTGCGAAGCGCCCCCAGCGGTATCAGGGTCGAGCCTGGCAGGCGGACCTGGTCGTATTCGCCCTGGCTGCGGACGTCGAGAAAGACGAAGTCCTTTTTTTCCTGAAGCATTTGATAAACTTCAGCCGATGAGACGCCGACCATGTAACCGTTCAGTTTGTTCTTGGTAACATTTGCAGCGGTAATAATGTTGTCCATCGCCGGCGAGAACGGCGGCGCGTAACACAGGTCGGCGTTCGCCAGGTCATCGACGGTCATACCGGCGGTGATTGCCATGGCGGCGACGTTGATTCGCTTGTCGCCGTCGCCCGGCCCGGTCGCCTGTGCGCCGAGCAGTTTCCTTGTTTTGCTGTCTGCGACGAGTTTCAGCAGGAGCGATTTTGCGTCCGGCATGAAGTGGGCCTTGTCCGGCGCAGGGACAAGAGCGATCGTTACGTTATATCCGGACTCGCGTGCGGCCGCTTCTGTCAGGCCTGTCCTGGCTACGCAGTAGTCGAAGACCTTGCAGACCGTACTTCCCAGGACGCCGCCGAAAGCGTCATTTTCGTTACAGACGTTCATCGCCGCGGTGCGCCCCTGCTTGTTTGCGGTCGAGCCGAGCGGTACGTAGCAGGGCTGGCCTGTAACAATATCGACGCACTCGACACAATCGCCGGCGGCGTATATGTCACGGTCGGACGTCCGCATGTGCGTATCGACTTTGATAGCGCCGGTCTGTCCGATCTCCAGGTCGGCGTCCTTGGCCAGATGGACGTTCGGGCGGACGCCGATGGCCATAATGACCATGTCGGCCGGGATGGAGCCTTTGTCGGTAACAACGGCGGTAACTCTTCCGTTGCCCTCGAACGATTCGACCCTTGTGCCGGTGAGAACCTTGACGCCGTGCGATTCCAGGTGCCCGGCGACGAGGGCGGCCATTTCCTCATCAAGAACGCGGAGTATCTGCGGGAGCATTTCCACGACGGTAACACGGCAGCCTTTGTGCACAAGCGCCTCGGTTACTTCGATACCGATAAGCCCGCCGCCGATGATGACAACATCCCGCGCCTTGCCTTCGGCCAGGGCGGTCTTTATGCCTTCGGCGTCCTCGACGCCGTGAAGGCTGAAGATGTTTGGCAGGTTCACGCCCGGAATCTGCGGCACGACGGGATTAGCGCCTGTAGCCAGTACCAGTTTGTCGTAATCCAGCCAGGATTCCTCGTTGCCTTCGAGGTTTCGGATGCGAATCCGCTTGCCCTTGCGGTCGATTTCCATCGCCTCGGTGTGGTTCAGCACGCGGACGTTCTTGACCTTCTGGAAGAAGCCCGGGTCGCGCAGGACGCCAATCGGCGTGCTCATGAGTTCGGCCTGTTCGGCTACGACGCCGGAGATGTAGTAAGGCAGGCCGCAACCGGCGTAGGAGAGGAACCGGCCCTTCTCAACGACGGTTACCTCCGCATCGGGTCTGAGACGGACAACCTTGGCCGCCACCTTGGGTCCGGCGGCCACGCCGCCGATAATAACCACTTTCAATGTGTCAGACATGTTTGTATTTCCTTTCTGCAAATGGCGATGAATTCAGTAAGTAACTCAAACTGACCGATTTTATTCGAGATTAGAGAATTCGAGAAATT
>DAOWOP010000100.1 GCA_030642005.1 Planctomycetales bacterium | reverse complement strand
TAGCGGGATTATGGGGATTTTAAGATTACAGGATAAAAACAAAAAATCTCTATAATCCAGTAATCCCTGTAATCCTGCTATCTTGTCTGTTCAATCTTTGTCGTAATCAACCCTGTCAGGTTTCACAGCATCGCCGACGGCGCGTAAAAGTCAAGTGTCGTTGTCGGCAACAGCCGCCGAAGATGTTAACACGAATTACACGAATTCGGGTACAATTTGTGAAATTCGTGGTAAGGTAACGATGAGAGTCGAAGGAAAAGATTATCGAACGGTGTGGATGGAAGGTTCGGCGGTTATGACGATTAATCAGCCGATGCTGCCGCACAGGTTTGAGGTTGTAAGGCTTCCGACCCACCGCGACACGGCCGAGGCCATCAGGAATATGGTCGTTCGCGGCGCCGGGGCGATTGGCGCTGCGGCCGGTTACGGCATGGCGCAAGTGTTCATCGAGGCGACCGCCGAAGAACCGGAACATTCCAACTATGTTGCCGCCGGATATGAAACCCTTAAAAACACCCGCCCGACGGCGCGGGATTTGTTCTACGCCATCGACAGGGTTCGTTCGGCCAGCGATGCCGTCGCCGAGGCCGAGGCCATCGCCGATGAATACGTCGAAGCCGGGCGGCGAATCGGCGAAATCGGAGCGGAGTTGATAACCGACGGTATGACGGTGCTGACCCACTGCAACGCCGGCTGGCTGGCGTTCGTGGATTGGGGTTCCGCCCTCGCGCCGATCTATTTCGCCCACCGGGCAGGACGGAAGGTCTCGGTCATCGCCGATGAAACCCGTCCCCGCTGCCAGGGTTCGCGCCTGACTGCCTGGGAACTGAAACAAGAAGGCGTTCCGGTGAAAATCATCGCCGACAACGCCGCCGGGCTGCTGATGCGGCGGGGCGAGATTGACCTTGTTATCACCGGCGCAGACCGCATCGCCGCAAACGGCGACGTCGCCAACAAGATCGGAACCTACGAAAAGGCCCTCTGCGCAAAGGCCTCCGGCGTGCCGTTCTATGTCGCCGCCCCGCTTTCGACATTCGATTTGGACTGTCCCGACGGCGGCGGCATCCCCATCGAGCAGCGCGGCGACGAGGAGGTTCTCTACGCCGCCGGCATGACCGACAACGGCGAGTTTGCCAGAGTCCGCCTCGCCCCCGAAGGCGTCGAAGCAATTAATTTCGCCTTCGACATCACGCTGGCGAAACTAATCGACGGCATCATCACCGAACGCGGAATAATTAAACCCACAGCCGACGAAATCGCCCGCATTATCGCGTGATCTCTGCTCTAAACCCGGTAAAAATCATGCCTTGCTGAAGCAAGCATGCCAAACGCACTCCGGTGTGCTCGCTTCAGCGAGGCATAGCGTGGGGCAACAGATTCACGATGCCCATTTAAAGGTCAGTTTCCGCCCGGAGGCGGCGCAGTCTTTCAGGTACAAGTTAATTAAGTTCTGATACGGTATTCCCGTCTTACCCGCCAGTTTCTTGAAATAGTCGATCACGTCCTCTTCCAGGCGTATGGTAATTTGCTTCTTCAACAATTTCGCGTACGGGTTCTTCCTCGATTTTGAAAAATCGTATTCTTTTCTCATGGCAACCCTTCGTAAAGTATATGGGCGATATAAGTATATTATAATTATAGAACCGTGTCGAAAATATTCACAGCGCTACGATTGGTCGGATGTGTTCGTCGAGGTTTTCATTCAACGGCAGGCCGGCATCAAATTCCATTATTACGCCGTGTGAGTGGTGGCTGTCGAGGATGATCGAGGTGTCGTGTTGAACCTGGTATCCGGTCTTGCATGGTTGATGGCCGAGGAGGAACCGCGAAACCTCAAGCCGCTCGGCAAGTTCGGCAAGTTGTTCAGCGGAGTGCCCTCTGCCCCATGTCCATTCGTACAGCGTCCCGCCGCGCTGGAAATCCTCATCCACGTAAGGCCTGTTGAGTATGTCGAAGTCTATCAAGTCCATCCGGTTCGAACCCGGCAGCGAATGCGCCATAAAGACGCCGTTTTCGCACCTCGCCGCCAGGGGCAGGCTGCCGAGCAACTTATGAACGCCCGAGCGAACCTCCGCAGCGTCCGGGCCGAAGGAATTGTCGAGACCGGCGTCGAAACTCTCGCACTCGCCGCGACCTTCTTTGGTGATCTCCTGTCCGGTAATCTGGGCGATGTCGTGATTGGCCATAAGGAAGAAAACCTGTTTGGGATATGAGATTTTCAGCCTCGCCGCCCGCAGGAGCACTTCGACGGAGCGGTCAGCGCCGGCCTGGTCTGGTTGCCCGCCGTGGATGAGTTCCTGGAGGACGAGCCGGCGGGCCGGATGAGCGCCCAGAGCAGCGTGGGCAATGACTTTGGCGAGGTTCCGGCGGTGTCCGTGGATGTCGCCGACGTAGATGATTTTTTCGCCCGGCCTGAAGACCAGGCAATTGCCCTGGCGGTTGTCGTCTTCGGCAACCAGTTCGGCAGCGGAGGCAAAGGTGTTTGCGACAGGGTGGGCCATTGGGATTCTAATCTACCTTCTATGCTGATAAGACCCAAAAGAGAATATTGAATGTTGAACACGGAATTTTGAATTTCGAAGTAAAAAAAGAAACAGGCAGCCTCTGAAGGGAAGATTTTTTTACTTCGAAATTCGAAATTCTTTGTTCTTTATTCGATATTCGTTTTTCTCTTTACTCCGGTGCCTGGTTTTTACGGTTGATGGTGTGGATGATAAGGTCCAGCCGGACGAAGACGTCCTTTGCGCTCTGTGGTCTGCGGGCGGGGTTCGGCTCGATACAATCCATCACCAGACGCCCCAGAGAATTGGGCACGTCGCTGTTCAATTCTTCCGGGTGCTTGACGTGAAGGTTGTCGATAAGTTGAATGCCGTCGGTTTTTTTCGGCAGGGTTGTCGGTATGGCCTGGCCTGTGAGAGTCCAGTACATCGCCGCACCGAAGTTGAACACGTCCGTCCGCCCGTCCAGAGGCCGGCGGTACACCTGCTCCGGTGCAATGAAATCGGGCGTGCCCTGGATACGCTCCTTGACCGTGCCGATCAGGCAACTCTGTCCGAAGTCGATAATTTTTACCGTCCCGTCATCGGCGGCGATGATATTATTGGGTTTGATGTCGGCGTGAACGAACCAGCGCGAGTGAATGTGCGCCAGGGCGTCGGCAACTGCCAGAAATATCCTCGCCGTTTGCCTTATGTCGCCGGGACGATTGCTCTGGCAACTGCTGCCGGGGCACAGTTCCATAAACAGGTGCAGTTCCCGCAATTTGAAGAGGCTTCGCACCTTCCGGATCTGGTAATACTTGCGTACGGCGGGATGGTCGAATTTGGTGGCGACCCGGAATTCGTTGATAGCCTGATCAAAGTAGCGATTGTCGTCCCCTGCCTGCCTGACTACCCGCTTCAGCGCGCACAACTCCCCCGTCCTGTTCTCTCGCAGGCGCCAGATAGTGCTGCGGGCCCCGCTGCCGAGGTACTCCAGCACCTCGTAGCCCGGTATCCGAAGTCTTGCCTGTGAATGACTCATATGGTGCTATCGCCTCGCGGTCAGAAGGCGGCTTCGGAAGGTCTCAAGCGGGAAGAACCGTCCCAGCCGGCCCGGTGTGTCCGGTCCACTGTGAATATAAACGCGGTCGGAGGGTATCTGGCAGATTGCCTGAAGCGACCGGACAAGGTCTGTCAGGGCGGCCATTTGCCCGGACGTCGGCGCCGAGACGCCGGTGTCGCAGAACAGGCGGATACCGATACTGTTTTCGTCGCTATATGGATGCCTGCCGCCGTGAACGTGATTGCCGTCAAGTTGCTGTCGCCAAAGGCCCGTGGTGCGAACGGTTCCGTCGCTGGGCGTCCCGGCTGTGCCTATCAGGAAATGACACCCGCCGGCCACATGTCCCGTTGGGCCGGTGGTTTGATTATCGCCTGCGTCGTACAAGATGATATTGCGCCACTTGATGAGCTGGACGGGCACGTCGGTCCGGCGTATCAGAGCGGCCCGCTCCGCACGCGACGGGTTCGGGTCAGCCGCCGCGTCTGATCCGTCGGCGGCGCCGGCCCGAAGGGCTGCGGGAGGACGGGCGGGAGGGGTCTCTATCATAATCAGCACGAAGGCCCCTACGCCCATCGCCACCACCAGCGCCGCGAGGGTTGTTATCGTCCGTGACCGATTTGCCCGAGCCAATGCTCTCTCCTGCTATGGTATGAATTTATAATATGAATATGTGTACCGTCTAACAACCGTATCGGCAAATGGAAAAAAGTTTCTCCGGGAAAATTATCCGGGCATTCGGCATTAGGAGTCCACGAATCCCAACAGGCGGGACAAGTTGCACGCCTGCCTGCCGGCTTGCCTGTCGGCAGGCGGGCGCAATATTATTCCGTTTCTTCGGCCGATTCGAGATCGGCTTCGGTCAGCACTCCCAGTTCCAGCAGTGCCGCCAGGGCGGCCTTTTGCTCGGACTGCTTCTTGGTGTTGCCCCACGCGCTGGGGTATTGCCGGCCGTTCACTCGCACCGCCACCTCAAAGCACTTGGAATGGTCAGGCCCCTTCTCATCCACCAGGTCATACCGGGGCGTGCTGTTGGCGTATTGCTGTACATGCTGCTGCAACAGGGATTTATAGTTGCTCTGGTGCTCCGATGCGGTTGCCAGAGCGATCTGGTCGATCATTTGGTCGATGATGAATTTCTGCGCCGCTTCCAGTCCGCCGTCGAGGTAAATCGCACCGATGACAGACTCGAACACTGCCGCCGATATGCTGGTTGGAATACGCCTGCCCGAACCTATCCCCTTGCCCAGGTGTAACATCTCGGCGATGCCCAGTTTGTCGGCGACCTTGGCGCAGGTCTGCCGGGAAACGACCGAGGACTTGATCTTCGTCATCTGCCCCTCGGCCAGGTCCGGGTTGCGGATGAATATCTCCTGACAGATTACCATCCCCAGCACGGCGTCACCGAGAAACTCCATCCGCTCGTTGCTGGCTGAACGGTTCGCCGCCGCCGAAGCGTGAGTGAGGGCCTGACGGAGAAGTTCGACATCACTGAAACGGTACGAGATTATTTCCTGACACTTGGCCAGTACAGCGTCGTCCACGATTAACCTCACAGATATGCCGAGCAGATGACGAAAAAAACCGCTCCGGCGGCGTCTTTCGTCAACGGCTCGACCTGTTTCCAATATCGGCATTATAGGACGAGATGTTGAATTCCGCAAGAATCACAGAAAAAACATTAGCAGGGATACAGAGGATGCAGGGGATAAAAGAAGGGAGAAATAAAAAAACAAAAATAACATATCCCCTGCATCCCCTGTATCCCCTGTATCCCTGCTAATACTTTGATACCATCGTCGCCGGGAGGTAAGATGTACGATGTAATGAGCACAATATCCGAAATTGATTTCTCTGCCCTGAAAGTCGTCAAATATCCCGATCCTCGGCTTCGGGAGGTATGTACTGCCGTGGAGGAGTTTAACGATTCTCTGCGCGGGTTTGTCGAGCGGATGTTCGAGATAATGTACGCTTCTCGCGGCGTTGGCCTGGCTGCGCCGCAGGTGGGGCTGACGATTCGACTGTTCATCGCCAACCCGTTTGCCGAACCGGGCCACGATGCAGAGGGCGTATATATCAATCCTGAAATTGTCGAGCGGTCCGGCTCGGAGGTTTCCGAGGAGGGCTGCCTGTCCTTCCCCGGCCTGACCTGCAAGATAAAGCGAGCCGAAGCCGTTACCATCCGCGCGACCAACCTCGACGGCAAAACCTTCACGCAGTCCGCCGAAGGCCTCCTCGCCCGCATCCTCCAGCACGAATCGGACCACCTCGACGGCATGCTGCTGTCCGACCGCATGTCAACCGTCGCAAAAATCGCCAACCGCCGATTGCTCAAAGACCTCGCCGACGAATACGACCATAAAAGTGGATGACTGTCCGGAAACGCAAAAAAGATGACAAGAGGCAATAACGTCTGTCCCTTTAACTCCTGGGGAGCGAGGGGTTCCTCAGGCGACTGAAGCGTCAAATGGATTTTAACCTGGGTAACGTCCCCAGGTTTCCCAGGTTTCCAAATGTGGGTGAAATATAGGAGCAACTACCGCGTTTATAATACATAGATTCGAGTACCGGAAAGGAAAGAGGTGAAAGGCTATGAAAAAGATCACATTTTTCCTGCTGCTTTTCCTTATTGGGACGGCCATTGCCGGTTGTGCCGCCAAGAAACTTATCAAACAGGGCGACGCGAGCATGTTGGCAAATCGGCCCGCCGATGCCGCAAGGTACTACAGCAAGGCGCTGGAGCACGATTCGGACCTTGCCGAGAAAGCCGACTTCGTCGCGAAACTCAAACGAGCCAAAAGCCAGGCTGCCTACAAGGAAGGTAAATCTCTGGCAAATCAAGGCATGTGGGAACAGGCGGCTGTCAAGTTTTCCGAGACTCTCGAAATCGACCCGGAATCCGCCCAGGCAAAACAATCGCTGGCTCATGCAAAGAAAGAGGCTTCCAGACAGTGCCACAGCCGGGCGCTCGAGTACGCCGATCAGGGAAAACTCAACCAGGCAATCGCCGAATTGAAACGTGCCCTGGAACTCGATCCCGATAATCTCGATGCCAAAGATGCGCTTGATTCGGTGAGTAGCGCCAAGAAAGACAGGCAAAGCAGGACCCAAAGCCTGTACGACTCTGCACTGGCCCTCCAGGGGCAGCAGAAGTGGCTGATGTCATCTGAAACCTTGCGGACCACCGTAAAGTTGAACCCGAACCATCTTCCCAGCCGGGTGAATCTGCATCGTTCCGACGAGGTGCTCCGCCAGGCCAGAGCGAAGTATCGCGCCGGTTCCAGTCTTGCCGGCAAAGGGAGGCTGGACGAGGCGATAGCGGCCCTGAAAGGATCACTGGACATCTGGCCATATTTTGACGAGGCGTCCGGGGCACTCGCCCGGACCCAGGCCAGACGCGACGAGTCCGAAAGGCTTTATGAAAATGCCGCGAATTTGGCAAAACAGCGTCGATGGGATGACGCGATTCGCCAGGCCGAGGCTGCACGGAAGATATATCCTTTCCATCATCCGGCGGGCGATGTGCTTGCGGAGTCGAAGCAATCGGCAGCGGCTGAGCACTGCGAGGCGGGAAATCGACTCCTGGCAGGGAACAACCTCGCCGAAGCCGAAAAGGAATTCCAGCGTTCGCTCGGATACGTTCCATACCTGGTTCCGGCAACCGAAGGTCTGGCCCGGGTTGACGACATCAGGGGCGTGGCGGACCAGGAAAAGGGACAGTGGGGAAGCGCCCTGCTCTGGTACATGGAGGCGAACAATCATATTTCAAAGCCGGAATACCTCGGTAAAATAAAGGCTGCCAGGGGCCGGGTCCTTTCTCGAATTTCCTTTGGGATCGGCGTCAACGTTACAGATGCAAAGGTCAGGGGAACTGTAGAGTCGTCGGCGTTGCGGTCTCGTGTGTTCGCGGACATATTGGCGAAAAAACCACAGTTTCTGCGGCTTGAAGATGCACAGAACGGCGCCAAGCCGCCATTCTATACCGTTGCAGTCAATCTGGAAGATTTAAGTGTCCGTGGCGGACTAATCCGAAGCGAGAACCGGACGCATCGCTATACAGCCTACCGTGAGATTCCCAATCCGGAGATTACGCGGCTTAGTGTTATGCTGCAAGCCGCACATCGGGACCTGGCGCGCCTCAGGCGGGATTTCAACCGCCAAGGCCACGCAACCGGCAAATCTAAACGTTCGACTAGTCGAGGAAAGAAGCAGGCGCCGGTCCGACACCCGCGACGCCGTGGCTACGTAAAGACCACAAGGGCAACCAAATGGAACATTGAACGAAAACTGGCACAAGTGCGGCGTCTTCAACACCAACTTGCCATAGCGCCTGCCACGATTACCGAGAGTTTTCCCGCAAGGTGGCCATACGTAATTAATCATTACGAGAAGTCCGGCACTATACGGACAAGTATTCGGATCACAAATGCCACCGGCGTTACGCTCGATGCAATTACAGTCCGAAAGACCTTCAGGCAGGAAGACGCAACGGTCGATAACCCGAACCCCAGGATCGGACTACATGCGGATCCGTTGATTCTTTGTTCCAATGATGAGGTGCGGGCTTCCATGATTCACGCCGCAGGTTCGGAAGTCGCGGCGAAAATCGTCGCCGCCGTTCTCAAAGCCAAGGCGTCGAAAATTCGCGCCAAAGCCCAAAACGCTTCACGCCGTGGTAATTCAATCGATGCCACCGAGGCATACATGGAACTCGTCCACCTTATGGAGCCGTACGACGCCACCGAAGCGGCGAGACTGCTTGAAAGGCTCCGCCGGCAGCGAGGATGAATTACAGCCAAACCGCCCCGATTCCCGATACCTATGATGTAACGTCTTTCCTGTAATCTTCTTATGATTACAGGGAACAGACGTATTATCTCATTGACGTGTTCTTGATTTACTGAGTCCTGTGCAGAGGCAGGTGATCATTGCTTATCCATGACATAATATCCAGCCCGATGTCGGCGGTTGTTTTATTCTCCTGGCTTGCCGGTCTGGCTATGTTCGTCGGCGCAGTATCGGCCAGGCTGGAACGATTTGGCGAAGGCGAATTGAAGGCCGAGATAGTGCACGGGCTTGTCGCTTTCGGCGGGGGGATCCTTGTGGCAGCCGTGGCGTTCGTGCTTGCTCCTGCCGGCCTGAAATCCCTGGACCTGTGTACGGCAAGTGTGCTTTTTTGCGCGGGGGCATTCGCGTTCATGCTTTTCGACAAGAGCATCAGTCGTCGTGGAGGTTCCAAGGCGCAGTTCATGGCGATGCTCATGGACTTCCTGCCCGAAGCAATCGCGCTTGGCGCCGTTTTCGCTCACCATCACGGTCTCGGCGTACTCCTTGCCCTGTTTATCGGTGCACAGAATCTGCCGGAGGGCTTCAATGCGTACAGGGAACTGCGCAGCGAGGGGGCACGTCCAGCCAGGATACTTCTGACCCTGTTGTTTCTGAGCGTGCTGGGGCCTGTCGCCGCGTTAGCCGGCTATGTCTTCCTTCAGCCTCATCCACAAGTCGTGGGGGGGCTGATGCTCTTCGCAGCCGGCGGGATACTTTATCTGGTCTTCCAGGACATCGCACCGCAGTCCCGGATGCGCCGGCATTGGACACCGGCGCTGGGGGCGACGTTCGGATTCCTCGTCGGAATGATAGGCGAGAAGATGCTTGGATAGCGGGTAACAGGGGAG
>DAOWOP010000189.1 GCA_030642005.1 Planctomycetales bacterium | reverse complement strand
CGCCTCTACGAGGCTAAAAATAAGAAAATCCCTTTCCCAGGGCTTGCCTTCGGCTGCGCCCTGGGCTAAAAACGACCGCCCCGTCTGGGGCTATTGAGAAGGTAGCGCTGTCATACTAGTCATTAGACATTGGTCATTGATTGGTCATTGGACATTATACTACCGGGCCTCCGTTCTACCCTGGTCTGTCCTCGGCAGGATACAAGGTGAACTATGCGATACAGTCAATTACTGATTCCTACAGTCAAAGAGGTTCCCGCAGACGCTGAGATTCCCTCGCATCGGCTGATGATTCGCGCGGGTTTCATCCGCAAGGTCGCTTCGGGGACGTACATTTATCTGCCGCTGGGGCTGCGGATGCTGACAAAAGCGTCGCAGATCGTCCGCGAGGAGATGAACGCCGCCGGTGCGCAGGAAATCCTCATGCCGATCCTCCAGCCAATGGAACTGTGGCGGCAAACCGGACGCGACACCGACTACGGCGAGACGATGTGCCGCTTCACCGACCGCCACGGACGCGAAAACGTCCTGGCCCCGACGGCTGAAGAGGTCGTTACCACGCTGGTCGCCGGCGACGTCCGCTCGTACAAGCAACTGCCGTTGAACCTCTACCAGATCGCCACGAAGTTCCGCGACGAGTTCCGCCCGCGCTTCGGCGTCCTCCGAAGCCGGGAGTTCCTGATGAAGGACGCCTACTCCTTCGACGCCGATTTCGCCGGGCTGGAGGCGACCTATCAGAAAATGTACGAGGCGTACCGCCGCATTTTCGACCGCTGCGGTCTGAAGTACGTCATCGTCGAGGCCGAGAGCGGCCCCATCGGCGGCTCGGCGTCCCATGAGTTCATGGCCCCGTGTCCCTCCGGCGAAGACATCATCGTCCATACCGAAGATTACTCCTACGCCGCGAATATCGAAAAAGCGGAAGTTGACCCCCTTCCAGTCAACAGCGCCGAACGGCAAGCCGCCGCCGAAGGTCCCGCTCCCGAAGAGGTGCGCACTCCCGATAAACGAACTATTGATGAGGTCTGCGAATACCTCAACACAAAACCACAAGAGATGATCAAAACGTTGATTTACTGTGCGCCAGCCCTGGACAAAGAACGCTTAAAAAGAATCCGTTCCGAAAAGGCAAAGCACGATGGACGTAAGAAAATAGACGAAGAAGCATCTTCACCCATATTTGTCGCTGTGTTGGTCCGCGGAGACCACGAGGTCAACGAAAACAAACTCAAACACGTACTCGGCGAGGAAAGCATCGCATTGGCAGATGATACGGACGTTAAAGGTATTACCGAGGCCGATACTGGTTTTGCAGGCCCTATGGGATTGATTGAACAAGGGAAGATTGAGCGGCTCATTATTGACCACGCCGTAGAAGCAATGCCGGTCGGTGTCGCAGGTGCTAACATAACTGACCATCACATGCGTAATGTTGTGCCGGGACGGGACTTTCCAATAAAAACCCCATCAGATTTGTCCAGGTCTGGTGAAATTGTTGTCGTTGCTGACATTCGCAACGCCGTCGAGGGCGATACGCATCAGGGGAAACCTCTGCAATTCCCCCGCGGTATTGAGATCGGGCACGTCTTCAAACTGGGCGTGAAATACAGCGAAAAACTCGGCGCTACGTTCCTGGACGAAAACGGCTCGGAAAAGCCCTGCGTGATGGGCTGTTACGGTATCGGCATCAATCGCATCGTGGCCGCCGCCATCGAGGTCGGCAACGACGAGAACGGGTGCATTTTACCGGCGGCCATCGCCCCGTTCGAGGTCGAGGTTCTAATCCTCAATAACGACAACACCGAAGTCGTCGCCGAGGCTGAACGGATTTACAACGAACTGGCCGCCGGCGGCGCTGACGTCCTTCTGGACGATCGCGACGCCCGCGCGGGCGTGAAATTCAAGGATGCCGACCTGATCGGCATCCCGCTGCGGGTAGTCGTCGGCGAGCGCGGGCTTAAAGAAGGAACCGCTGAAATCAAACGACGAACAGATGATAAGCCGAAAAAAGTCGCTGCGAGTGAAGCAGTGGCTGAAACATTGAAAATCCTGGAAGAAATGAAGGACAGAAATGTCTAATGTCCAATGACCAATGTCCAACTAATGTCTAATGACGAATGACTAAAAAAAGGCATGGGATTATCCGTCTCATGGCTTTAGTCATCAGACATTGGTCATTCATTGGTCATTAGACATTAGGTCATTAGACATTTTCCCCTATGGCTCGACCGCGAAATAAATATATCGACTACCTCCAGTACCTTGGCCTTCGCCTGTTCGACATGTTCATTCACATGTTCGACGTGCAGACGAACTACCGGACTGCCCGATGGATCGGCGAACTGCTGTGGCGGATTGACCGGAGGCATCGGCGGATCGCCTGCGAACACCTCCGGCTGAGTTTTTCCGACTGGCCGGAGGCACGCATCGAGCGAGTCGCCCGCAAAAGCATGTACAATATGGCGTTCCTTGCCATAGAGGTGCTCTTCACCCCGAGGCTGATTACGCCGAATCGCTGGAGCCGCCACATCCGCCTGAAGAACACAGCCGAGAGCATCCGCCTGCTGCTCCGGCAGGAGACGGGAATGATCCTGCTGACCGGGCACTTCGGTAACTGGGAGGTCCTTGGGTATATGATGGCTACGCTGGGCTTCCCGACGGTCTCGGTCGCCCGCCCGCTTGACAACCCGTACATCAACGAGTTCATCATGGGTGTCCGCGAACGCACCGGCCAGAGCATCCTCCACAAAAAAGGCGCAGCTGCAAGCGCTTCAGAGATACTCCGGCAACAAGGAGCATTAGGGTTTATCGCCGATCAGGACGCCGGGCGGAGGGGGCTTTTTGTTGATTTCATGGGACGACCCGCAAGCACGTACCGCTCAATCGCTCTTCTGGCGAAACGGCACAAAGTGCCGATAGCCATAGGGTACGCCAAGCGGCTAAGCGATAAGTTTGAATTTGAGGGCGGTATCAAGCGGATAATTCACCCGTCCGAATGGACCGGCCACGAAGATGAAATAACCTGGATTACACAGGAATTCACGCGCGAACTGGAGGAAATCGTCCGCAGCGCGCCGGAGCAATACCTCTGGGTCCACCGCCGATGGAAGCATCGACCGGACGGCAGCAAAGCCGGCGGCGACGGAGTGGCGTGAACAAATTTCCAATTTCCGATTTTCAATTTCCAATTGAACAGAAGAAGAAAAAAGAGGCTTCAGCGCCGCAACCACGATGTTTGCGACTACTTGTCCATCTTTTTCTTCTGTTCAATTGGAAATTGAAAATCGGAAATTGGAAATTATTTAAAACTCTTTCATCAACGCGATTCCCACAGCGTTATTGGCAGGGTCGCTCCAGGGGATGACATCGAAGCCGAGTATCCTGGGCTGGTGGTTCTGCATCACGATGTGTCCTATGGCGATGCCGATAATCGCGCCGGAGATGACGTCGTTGAAGTCGTGATTTCGCGCGTCAATCCGCTCGTATCCGACGAAACTTGCGAAGATAAACAGCGGTATGCCGACGGCAGGCCCGTAGGCTTCGTGCATCACGGTCGCCAGGCAGAACGTGCTGGAGGTGTGTCCGCTGGGCCAGCCGAACTTGTCGCCGTTGGGACTTTCGTTATTCACTATGCCTTTCAGCGCCAGCGTGGTCAGGCCGTTGACGGCCAGGGCGTTTATCAGGGCCTTGGAGGTCTCGTAGGTCTTCACGTCCCCCGTCGCCAGCGAGGTAAAGTACATCGCGCCGGCCACGCCGAAGTGCAGCCCCGGATTTCCGCCGACGTCGCCGATCATGTCGCCGCACTTGCTCAGTTGAGACCCGTTTTTAGTAAAGTGGTCAGCCACCGTGCCGTTCATGTTGGTAGCGTCAAGCGCGATACCGGCTGCCACGGCTCCGCCCATCGCCACCAGCGTCCAGGGATCGGTGAACGTCGCCTTGGTATCGTCCCAGATGGTGGCGGGAAGTTCCTTCACATCGCGTCCGAAACTTCGCCAGAAATCGTCCGGATATGCCGGACCTCGACGTTTCGACCAGCGCACCAGTTCGCCCGCCTTTCCGGGGACGATCCCAGCCGGCTGGGTCGCAGGAAGTTCCTCGTCAGCGCCGATAGGCAGGTTTGTATCAATCACCTCCGCTGTCGCCGACAGGCCCGCCGGCCCTTGAGCGGAAGCGACGGCGACGGCCTTGTATGCGGTTACGTACCGCTCAATATAAGCATCGCCAGCATTACTGCATCCGGTAACGGCAACGGCGATAATCGCCGACACCGCGAAGGGCCATTGAAAGTAACGTCGCATGTGAACTCTCCTTGTTCCGCTGCGATAAGTTTGCACAGAGGATACCTCGACCTTTTGCCGCACTCAAGGTCAGTTTTTTTGAAAAAACCACAATTTCGCTGGAAATTCCCCGGACAGTCCTTGATTTGTCGAAGAACTGATATTGTGAGCGGGGAAAACCGCCGTGAATAAATCCAGAGTGTCTTTTCGCATAGCGGTCCCGCAGTGGGAGGCTGAAGAATCTCTCGAAGGTTTGTGCCGGCTCTTCAAGGAAGACGTCGGCGCGTCGGACGAGATCGCCTTTTTCGCCTATGAGACCCACCCGGCTACTACGCGAAGCGGACGCCGACGGGCATGTGTCCGATGTCCATCATTTTTTTGCGGTCCACGCGGACGATTGTGGCATCTACCGGTTGCTCGCTCAGCCCGGCGAACTCAGGCCGACCGTGGCTGCCGAGGGTTACACGTATGGGCTGGCCCGGCGATACCGGCGTGCCGACGGGAACGTACATCAGCATCCCGCCGGTCGAAACGTCCACGCTTCGCGCGGGATATTCACGCTGGGATGGACCGTGATAAAATTGCACAGTTATCGAGAGCGGATGCCGGCCATGCCCTCGACGGTCTGTCGGTGCCTGCTGAGTCACCGTTATATCCTCAATTCCAACCAAAACCCCAACAGGCGGATTCTATACGATATCTCCAGCCTCCGCCAGTGATACATGATAATTTCGGACGGCGGTGTGTGCCCAGATTTTCTGGCTTCTGTGCAACTGAACAGGTTAAGCAGGCAGGCTCGCCTTTGTCGTGGTAAAGAGAATATTGAATATTCAACAGAAGAATGTTGAATTTCGAAGTGAAAAGAAGAAAAAGAAGATAAACGAAACCCGAAGCGTGGATTCAGAGTCTTTTTTTCTTTCTGTTACTTCTGTTACTTCGAAATTCAACAT
>DAOWOP010000229.1 GCA_030642005.1 Planctomycetales bacterium | reverse complement strand
GTCAGGAACCTCAAACTGATCAACTACATGATCGGCGTTCGGATAATGAAATCCAGGCACATCGTTATGGATAGAGTTGCCTGTCATGACATGGGGAAGGGAAACAGCGGCGCGGGGTTCTCCATCTCGGGGCGCAGTCAAAATTGCACCCTTTCGAATTGCCAGACGCGTAACTGCGCAATGCACGGCCTCAATATAATGGCCTACTCACACCATAACCTGATTGACGGTTGCACCTTCTACATTACCCCCGGAGAGAAACTCTGCTCGGATTACGGCATCTATACCGAGCACGCCCACCATAATACGATAAAGAATTGCACGATAAAGAACGTGAAACCCAAGGCCAAGAGGGGGTGGTACGGTGGAGGACACGGTATCGCCCTGCGGCATGCTTCTCACCATAACAAGGTGATCGACTGTAAATCGTATGCCGTGCTCGAGCACTTCGTGGTCGCCAACGACGGTTACGAGAACGAGTTCATAAATTGCGAGGCCCATAACATGGGCGATGTTGCTCATTCCCACACGGACGGGCTGGTGGCGCGGATGGGCGCGTACGACAACAAGTTCATAAACTGCAAAGTTATAGGATGCACAATGGGTATCCATCTGTGGCCTGCCAAGCCCGGGATGGCGGAAATGAAGTGGACAGTCGATAACATAGCGCGCAAGAACCTCTTCCTGAACTGTCTCATTGTAACGAACCCCAGGAAGACCTGGCATTGCTGTATCGGTCTTGCAAGGGCCCAGGAAAACCGCATTGAGAACTGCACGATTATTGCGAAAGGGAAGATGAGCAATCTTCTGTTCTACTTGGGCGACGACAATGCGACGTCCGGCAATTCACTGAAGAATTGTATTGTATTCGGGGCCGGCAAGATGAGTTCCGGCAAGGGAGCGAAACCTTCGGTTACCTATTCGTGCTTCTGGAAGAACTCTTTCAGCGTTCAGCCCGGAGAAGGAAACATAAGCAAGAATCCTCTTTTCGCAGACCCCGCAAAAGGTAACTATCACCTGAAAAGCAAGGCGGGTCGCCGGGACCCGAAAACGAAGAAATTTGTGAAAGACACGGTGGATTCCCCCTGCATTGACGCCGGCGATCCGAAGGCCGAGTGGAAGAACGAGCCAAAACCCAACGGCGGGCGAGTGAACATAGGCGCTTATGGGAACACGCCGGAGGCCTCGAAGTCAACCGACGCCCGATAGCGCCTGTTGTAACAGACTGCTACTGTTGGGCTGACCGGATGAGTTGTTGCAACTCGACTACCGGCTTGAGATACTGTGAGGCTTCCTTATCGGCTAATGCCTCATCGACGAACTGGCTTGCCTGGGCGAGTACGTCGCTTCGCCCGGTCAGGCGGAAATGCCCCAGATATGCGTTGGCCAGCATGGCCTGATAATTCCACGCGGTGTTTCTGATGTCGCCTTTGAGGCGCAATTTCAGGATTCCCCGTAGTTGGTTTTCGGCGTCTTTGTAGTTTTCTTCCGCGAGGTTCCGGGTCTTGTCCGCGTCGGCCAGGTAGCCGGTCAGGTCTCCGGCGAGCGTGGTTGCTTGTGCGGATTTTTGCCGCTCAATGGCATCGGCCAGTGCGGCGTTGGCTTCGGCTGTGGCGATTTGCCGACGGCGAAGGTCGCCGAGGGCCAGACCGGCTGAACCCCTGGCGGTAATAATTATTACCAGGCGCCCTTCGTCGCTGCTGTCTTGAAGCGCCTCGTTGGAACTGCCGGATTCCTTCATGGCGGCCTTGGCAGCATTGATCCGGCTGCGGAGTATCTTCAGGGTTTCATCGAGGCGCGTTCCCGCCTTATTGAAGGCGGCGATAGCAAGTTCTTCCCGCCCGGCAATGTCTTTGCAACATTCGACGACCTGCCCGGTAAGTTTATCAGCCCGCTGCCGATGCTCCGAGGCCCGCTGTTGAGCGACCTTTACGTCCTCCATCGTACTGATGGCGAACTGGTCCGTCTCCCGGAGGCGTTTGTTGACTGCCGCCAGTTTCACCTCGGCGCCCCGCCGCTTCTGCTGGAGGCGAGCCTTGTTGAACTCAAAGGCCTCGATTGCCTGGTGGTTGGCGGCTATCCTGCTGGTTTTATTGTTGACCTCGCCCTCAATGGCCCGGGCCTCTTTGAGAAGTTTCAGGCCTTCCGGGCCTCCGATAACTTCACTGCGATCCCGAAGGGACCGCGACCGTAACAGCAGCGATTCGTTTTCCTTGCTCAGTTTAACATTGTCCTGTCTCTTTGCTGCTGTTTGGCGGTCGATATTTGCAATAGCGGTGTCCAGCCCGGCCAACTGTTTGGTAGTTTCATCCCTCATGGCCGTTATCTTTTCCTTCGGCAGGTCGGCCAGTTTAGCGCCGAACCGGGCTTGTATCGAGTTGCTCCTGGCCAGGGCAAGCGCGTTATGCGCTCCCAGCCTGATGCCGTCGGCCTTGTTACGGAGGCGTTCGGCGGCGGTGGCGTGGTACTTTCCGTCGGCCAGGTGGATTTGGCCGAGTAGATGGAGTGCGTCGGTCTTTGTGGCGAGCGATGCGTCGGGATTGGCCGAAAGGGCGTCGGTGAGGATTTTTTCGGCCTCGGCGAGTTTTTTCTCGGCCTGGGGATAATCAACAGGTCTGGTCGTCGGCACATCGACATCGCCATCCGCCAACTTGCGACCGATGGGGGATCGCCGGTGAGTGGATTTGTCAATGTACGGCGGATTGGCCAAAAGAGCGGTAGCGTGATCGAAAAGCCTCCTGGCCTCGTCGATTTTACCGCCCAGACGCGCACCGGAGTCCCTCTTGGAATTACTGCATCCGGCAAAGACAACACACCCCAGCAGCACCGTTACAAGGCATTTGCCATATCGCACTTTTCCGGTCTCCTTCCTGGTATTTCTTTCACTGATGCGGTATTTGTATCACAACCGCTTTTTATATGCAACACGTGTGCGACTGATTTTTCTGGCGAGATTCGCAAAAGGGTTTTTAAGCGATCAGCATTCAGCGATCAGCCAAAACACAATAAACAAAGGACCTGAACGTTGACCGCCCTGGCATGGCACGCTTGCTCGTCAGGCGGCTGTTCGCCGCCCCGAGGGGGGCAGAGCCTGCCGTAGCCTGGCCGTGCCAAGGCTTTCAGCATTGCAGGTCCTTTGTTTATTTGGTTTTGGCTGATTGCTGATGGCTGAATGCTGAAAGCCGATTGCTTCAGTCAACCGAAACGCCCCGAAATCCGCTGTTGCACAGGGGCCAGGAAAATTAGCCACACACTGCAACATCGGCTTCTTTGGTCAATTTGGGGATTTGTTTCGCAGTCGTTGCAGACATTCGACGGCGCGGGCGAGTTCGCCGGCGAGTTCCGCCGGCTTCCAGCGGACCGGCGAGCAGATCATCACCGAGCGGTTATTAATCTGCAAGTCAACCGGCTTGTCGGAGTAGTTGCCGAACGCTTCAGCCATGGTCGGGGCGAATTTCATTCCCGATATTACCATCCACTGACCGGCCCGGCCGACGGGGTCGCCGACGGCCAGCGGGACATGGTCGGTATCGTCGGCGCTCCACATCAGCAGGTCGGGAAGGTCAAGGTCGGTATCGGTAGCGATTACGCTGTATCGCCTCGACAATCGTCGCGTGCCGTGGCCGACCTCGAAATAGTAATCAAACGTCCGCAGTATCCAGCCTTCGTATCGGCCGAAGATTACATTTTCCGCCCGCCCGCTGTGGCCGGCGGACGCCAGGACGAATTCCGAATAATGCCTGGTCATGTCGAAGGGGTCATCCGGGGAAAACCTCATCCCCATTTCGTGGGCTGTCCGGGCCAAGGCCATGAGGCGGCGACGACGGGACCAGCCCATCCAAACCAATACAATCATTCCGGCCCCCAATGCCAAAATCAGAATGAGCGGAAAGGCGAATCGCATTTTGGTAGTCAGTAATTCGTAATTGGTAATTCGTAATTGGTAATTCGTAATTGGTAATTCGTGGCCCGGCATCAGGTGTTTTTTTGACCAATTACTAATTACT
>DAOWOP010000199.1 GCA_030642005.1 Planctomycetales bacterium | reverse complement strand
TCGTCCTCTATATTATCATTCATGTTCGCGTTTGCGCGCGCAATCGTGAACGAAAATCAGGCGCGAAATCTGCAACTCCCGGCCCGGCCGAGTCTTAATTTTTTTCAAAAAAATCTGAATGTGCAATTTTTCCGTTCACGTTTGCGCGCGCAGATGTGAACGGATGGACTGATTTTTCAGCGGCATTTTTCCGGGGGCTAATACTGCAACGTTACTTATTCCAGCTGCTTGGAGCTCAGGCCCGAAGGGTCGGCCAGATGTTAGCCGGGCCCGTAAGGGCCCGGAACTCGTCCAGCATCACCCAAAGCCCCAGCGGGGCGACAGAATCCCTTACAAATAATGCTCTTTCGCCCCTTTGGGGCTCTGACAATAATGGGCATCTCTCACCGTGGGCTTACCCGCCTTCGCTAAGGCTACGGCGTGGCAGGCGCCCACGGCTAACTTCTGATCGGCCCTTCGGGCCTGGCACATCGGACATTAGAAATACGGAACTCAATAAACACGTTTTTTTACCCAACCGTTCAGCCTGATAAGATTCGTACCATCGCGTGGCGGGTCCCCTGTCCCGTACGTGTTTAACCCCCAAAGGGGGTGGTCGTTTTTAGCCCAGGCCGGAAGGCCTGGGAATTCATGGACGCACATCTTTTCAAGCCCCGGACGGGGCGGCCGTGAAGTCTCCGAAACCCACGAACGCCCCGATGGGGCTTGATCTCTGTGGCGTCATCGCAACCCAGGGCTTGCCTCCCGCCTTCGCCAAGGCTACGGTGGGCAGGTCGGCGGCGCCCTGGGCTAAAAACGAACGCCCCGACGGGGCTAATACCCCCCGCGAAACGGCACGAAAGGTCAGGCGCAATGAACGACTCCGAATTGACAGAACTGTTCTTCAGGATCGGCGCGAGATGCAACATCGCGCAATACAAGATGCTCATCCGCTGCTCTCAAAAGAAGGACATAACTGAGTGGAACGAATGGCGCAAGGCCAATCCCGACGAAGAGATTTGGCTGTCAGGCGCGGAACTTCGGCAAGCCCATCTGGAAGGCGCAAAACTTGGGAATGCCCATCTGGAAGGTGTGAAACTTGCGTTCGCCCATTTGGAAGGCGCGACTCTTGAGGGGGCCCATTTGGAAGGCGCGAATCTTGGGGATGCCCATCTTGAAGGCGCGAATCTTTGGGATACCCATCTTGAAGGCGCAAATTTTGTGGCGGCAGTGGTTGATGGCAAAACGCTTATCTGGAACTACATGGCAGTTGACAAAAAAACCGACTTCACCATTGTTGGTTTGGACGCCGCCCGTGTTGAACCGGGTCTGAAACAATTACTTCAGTACAACATCAGACGGAAACACTGGCGGGAGTGGTATAAAGAGCATCGCCTACTGAAACTCCTAGTGTGGCCTTTTTGGCAGATGTCAGATTACGGCCGGTCCACCGGCATGGTCATAGGCACATTCTTTGTTTTGGCATTTGCCTTTGCGGGAATCTATTTCACCGTGCCGGGGCTTGTTGCCAATCTCCACGAAACGGGGCACTGGTCGGGCGACCTTTTGCGGGCAGTGTATTTCTCAATCGTAACGATGACTACGCTTGGCTTCGGGGATATGTACGCACATCCGCAAAGTATTGCAGGGCATCTTCTATTGATACTTCAGGTGCTGCTTGGCTACGTTCTTCTTGGTGCGTTGATAACGCGGTTTGCCGTGCTGTTCACTGCCGGCGGGCCTGCGGGGAAATTCGCCGGGAAAAAACGTCGCGGCGGCGATTAGTCCTGTAGGGACGAATGAGGATGTGCGGACGTTAACGTGGTCGCCCCCAAGGGACAGGCAAACACCACTCGCCTGCAAGCCGCCGGTCGGCAGGTAGGCAGGGCGACCGATGGCGTAAAGAATTGTGTGTAAGTTCTGGCAAGACTACAGGCCGGCAGGTCGAGCAGCATCGCAGCCTGAAGGGCTGAAAATAGTCCAGCCCAGGGCAACGCCCTGGGAGAAAAGAACCGATAAAGATTAAAGCCCTGTAAGGGCGAAAGAGGATTTCTATGCCGCCCTTACAGGGCTTGGTTTTAAAAAAGGTTGCCCTGGGCTATATTCTTTAAGCCTTTCAGGCTCGGCCCGGGAACTTACCCGGCTACGGCGCACTCTCGTCTCGGCGAAGCGAGCCGTAGCTGGGCCGCCGCGACGAGCACACAATTCTTTACGCTATCCAGGCGACCACGGCACCGGGCCTTCAGCGTTTTAGGGATTTTCTGCTGACTTTTATGTCGAGGACCGGTGTGCCGTCGATGGCGTCCAGGCCGCGGACGATCAGAGTCGTGCCGCGGACGTTGATGAGTTCCACGTCGGTAACGGCTATCGGCGTGAGGCGGTCGGGCGTGCGCGAAGCGAATGGGCCGACCTCCTTGCCGTCCCAGCCGCGATTAAAAACGGTCCTGACAGGCCTGGCCTGGTGCAGATACCAGATAATTGTCAGGTGCGTCTCGTCGGCCAAAGCCTTCATGAATCTCGCCTGGCCGGGATGAAGGCGAATCTCGGAAATGTTACCACCGCTGGTTGCAAATCCGCTTTTGGCCCGCTTCTTATCGTTGACGATAATGCCGATGGGATGGATCGTTATCGGCTCGGCATCGCCGCAGAGGCATTTGAAGCATACGCCTTGGCCGTTCACGATTCTTATTTCGTCGGCGTTACACGCCCGCCCACACTCGCTGCATCTTTCCTGATTGTTATTTTTATCGGACATTGTTTTAAAGCATTCAGCATTCAGCATTCAGCCAAAACCAAATAAACAAAGGACCTGCAATGCTAACCGCCCTGACGAGCACGCTTGCCGTGCCAGGGCGGTTGGTGTTCAGTTTTTTCTTTTGCTGATCGCTGATCGCTGACCGCTGATTGCTATTGTTACGTCTTTCCAGCGAGGATTTCCGCCCGTTGCTGTTCGGTGAACTGATTCGTGTAGAGTTCATAGTATTTACCCGCCAGCCGAATCAATTCCGAATGCGTTCCTTCTTCGACACACCGGCCGTCCTCGATCAGAAGGATTCTGTCGGCAGAACGGATGGTCGAGAGGCGGTGTGCGATGACGAAACTGATTCTCCCGGCCAGGACTTTTTCCAGGCCTTGCTGGATGAGTTGTTCGGTCTCGGTATCGACTGACGAAGTGGCCTCGTCCATGACGAATATCTGCGGGTCGGCGAGTATCGCCCGCGCGAAGGAGACCAGTTGCTTTTGCCCGGTCGAGAGCCTGACACCGCCTTCGCCGATCTGGGTGTCGTATCCGTCCTCGATTTCCTTGATGAACTGGTGAGCGTTGACGATTTTCGCCGCCCACTCGATCTTTTCATCGTCGGCGGTGAGGTTGCCGTAGCGGATGTTTTCGCGGATCGTTCCGCTGAACAGGTGCGGTGTCTGGAGGACGATGCCGAGGTTGGACTGGAGCCAGTGGAGGCTGCGCCGGCGGTATTCGACCCCGTCGATGAGGATTTCCCCTGCCGTAGGTTCATAGAACCGGCACATGAGGCTGACGATAGTCGTCTTTCCGCCGCCGGTGGGGCCGACCAGGGCGATGGTTTCACCCGGCTTGACGGCGAGATTGAAATCTTTCAGCACCTCTTTGCCTTCGTTATAGGCAAAGGACACGTTGCAGAATTCGATTGTTTCGATTCGTTCGCCCATACCGTCGATGGCTGTGCCGGTTTGCGTATCAGCGGCGGCGCGGGTTTCAATCGCGGCGAGAACATCAGGCGAGTCTTTGATTTCCGGTTCGGTCTCCAGCAGTCCTGTAACGCGTTCGGCGGCGGCCTGAACGGTCTGGGCCTCGGCGAAGAGCCTCGACAATTCGTGGATCGGGAACATGAAGAGTCCCGCGTAGGAGAAAAACGCGATTAACGTTCCGATGTCCATCGCGCCTGACATCACGTTCACCCCGCCAAGCCACAGCGCCAGTGCGCCCCCGACGCTGCACACCGACAGAACCATCGGGAAATACATTGATGCGAGTATGGCGTTGCGAACGGATGCTCCGAACATCTCATCCGTCGTGTCGCTGAACTCGTGAAGGTTTTCTTCCTCTCGCACGAGCGTCTTCGTGGTTCGCACGCCCATGATCGACTCGCTGTAGGCGGCGGTAATGGTGGAGTTGGTCTTGCGTACCTTCCGCGAGGCGGCCAGGAGGCGTTTCTGAAATATCATGCTCAGCCAGACCATCGGCGGGATCACCGCCAGTACAGCCAGGGCGAGTTTCCAGTTCAGCACGAGCATGGCCACACTGACGCCGATTAAGGTACAGCCGCCCCAGATCGAATCCACCGCGCCCCCTGTGGTGAACCGGCTGATCCGGTCACAGTCGGAAGTCAGGCGGGTTACGAGCCAGCCCACCGGCCTATGATCGTAGTAAGAGAATGACAGTTCCTGAAGCCGTTTGAAACTGTCGCGGCGGATATCATGGGCCACGCTCGTGGAGACCCTTCCGGCCAGGCGGATGACCGCCAGGAAGCAAACGCATGAGATCAGAGCCAGAACGGCATACGCCATCGCCCAGGGCCATAATTGTGCGTCCAGACCGTTTTGTCCGGCGTCGTTAATAATGCCGCGAATTATCAGCGGAGCGACCGCATCGACCGCCGCAAGGATTACCGTAATGGCAACCAGTTTCCACAGGTATCGCTTGTAAGGCCGGGAAAAACTAAAGACCTTCTTCCACACGGACAAATTGAATTGCCCGCTGTATTCTTCCTCTTTCAGCCTGACCGCTTCAGTAGTCATTGCTGGTTCCCGCCCCTTTTCTTCCCGATGTTCCGGCCGAGGTCGTCCTCGAGAAAACTCTGGATTTCCCACAGTCGGCGGTAAAGGCCCGGTTCTTTCAGCAGTTCCTCGTGCGTGCCGGACTGGACGATTCGGCCACCCTCAAGCACAATGATCCTGTCGGCGGCCATGAGTGTTGAGAGGCGATGGGCGATTATCAGCGTGGTGCG
>DAOWOP010000088.1 GCA_030642005.1 Planctomycetales bacterium | reverse complement strand
GCCCCGTCTGGGGCTATTGAGAAGGTAGCGCTGTCATAGTAGCCAGTAGCCGGTAGTCAGTAGCCAGTAGAAGAAGGCCGCTCTTCCCGACTACTGACTACTGACTACCGATTACCGACTACTAACACATGAACGGCAAAGACGAACAACCTGCCAGTCCGTTTCTTTTTCGTCGGCGCATGCTGATGTTTTTCGACGTGTTGATGGCGTTTGCGGCGGCGTCGGCGATAACGGCCCTTGCGCTGGAGTACGGCTTTTACACTCCGCCGGTAGCGACCGTTTATCTTCACATCGTGCAGGCGTGCGTGCTGGGCGCGTTCGTGCTGGACCGCTTCGCACGCCTGCTGCTTCTCGGCGACCGCCGGCGATTCCTCCGCGAGAACTGGATTGATTTCGCCCTGATGCTGGCGGCGGCGGCGACGGCGGTGGCGGTCGTTACCGGTCAGGTGCAGATAAGGCTTCTTTCAGCCGCTGCCGTCTATGTCGTCATCACGCAGGTATATATCCTCGCCATACTGGTAGTTCGGACGGTTGGCTTTCAGTTCAAGGTCGCCGGGGCCGGAATACACCCCATCTGGGTCCTGATCGGCAGTTTCGTAATGGTGATCCTGTTCGGCACGGGTCTGCTGATGCTGCCAAAGGCTGTGCCGCAGGAGAATCCCCTCGGTTTCACGGACGCCCTGTTCACCGCAACAAGCGCAACGTGCGTAACGGGGTTAATCGTCCGCGACACCGGCACGGAGTTCGCCCGCTTCGGCCAAGTGGTCATCCTTGCGATGATCCAACTGGGCGGACTTGGAATAATGGTCTTCGGGACGGTATTCGCGCTGCTTGCGGGCCGGGGTTTGAGTATACGCGAGAGCCTCATGGCCGGGCAGACCTTCGCCGACGGGACGGTCGGGCGTATAGGCAGGATGGTGAAATTCGCGGTCATCTCGACACTCCTGATAGAAGTCGCCGCCGCGGCTGTTATGTACACAATGTGGGCGGGCTTTCTCGGTAAGGAATCTTCGCTGACGTTGCCGGACGCCGAGGTTGTCTTCACGAGCGTTTTCCACGCCGTCAGCGCGTTCTGCAACGCCGGTTTTTCGCTCCAGTCCGCCAGCCTGATGGAAATGCGGGGAAAATGGCAGGTCATCGGCGTGATGGCGCCGTTGATATTCCTCGGCGGGCTTGGCTTCCCGGTGCTTTACGACCTCGTCCGCTCGCTGTGGTACAGCCTGTTCCGTCGGCCCGAACACCCCAGAGGGCCTATCCTGACGCTGCACAGCAAGATGGTGCTGTCGATGTCGCTGGTGCTGCTGCTGGGCGGGGCGGTCGGGCTGTTCATGATTGAGACCTCCGGCGGTTCGGGTCAGACCTTCGGCGCGCCGATAAGCAATCGGTACAACCCTCGCCCGCTGGCCCAGAGAGATACGATGGCGCAACTGCCCGCCGGCGCTCAGGTCCGTGAAGCGGTGTTTCAGTCGGTAACTGCCCGGACAGCGGGGTTCAATACCGTCGATATGAACCGGCTCAGCACGGGCGGGAAATTATGGATGTGCCTGCTGATGATTATCGGCGGTTCGCCGGCCAGCACCGCCGGTGGAATGAAAACCACCACCCTTGCCGTGCTCCTGCTGACGATCTGGTGTATGCTCCGCCGGCGCGAGCGCGTAGAAATCTTCAAACGCAGCATCACCGAGCCGTTCGTCAGAAAGGCCGTTACACTGGCCGGACTGTACCTGATGCTGGTTGTAACTGTTACGCTGCTGCTGTGCGTAACCCTCAGCGCCAAGGGGCTGACATTCATGCAGATTTTCTTCGAGGCGTGCAGCGCCTGCGGGACGGTCGGACTGACCTGCGGGATAACAGAGTGTTTGACGCAGGCGGCAAAATACGTAATCATCGCGGCCATGTTTATTGGAAGACTAGGCCCCCTGACGCTGCTTCTGGCGCTGACGGTGCGATTGAGAGCGGTGCGATACGCCTATCCGAGCGAGGAAGTGGTTCTGGGGTAGGAAGCAATCAGCGTTCAGCAGTCAGCAATCAGCAATCAGCAATCAGCAAAAGAGTTATAGACGCATGGGTCTGGCCTCTGACTGCTTAATGGAGATAATTTCGACATGAACCATTCGAACCGTTTTGCGGTAATCGGTCTTGGGCGTTTCGGGATGAGGCTTGCCCGCGGGCTGGCGTCAGCCGGCGCTGAAGTTATCGCCGTCGATAAGCGGCCGGCGCTCGTCGAGCAGATGCGCGATGTCGTTACCCTGGCTGTCGCGCTGGACGCCACCGACGAAGAAGCCGTCGTCGCACAGGGCATCGACAAGGTCGATGTGGCGATTGTCGGCGTCGGCGGAGCGTTCGAGTCCAGCGCACTGGCGACGTCCATCCTCAAGAGCCTCGGCGTCCCGCGAGTCATCAGCCGGGCAACGACAAGGCAGCGGGCTGAAATACTCTCTCGCATCGGCGCTGACGACATCGTCAACCCCGAAGCCGAATCCGCCGACCGCTGGTGCAGCCGGCTGGTTATGCCCCAGGTAACTGAAAAAATCGACCTCGGCGAGGCGCATTCGCTCGTGCAGATTCGCACACCGGCTGCGTGGGTGGGCAAAACCCTTACGCAACTGAACGTCCGGAAAAAATTCAAGGTCAACGTCGTGGCGATACATCGCCTCCCGCCGGGAAAGGACCCCAGAACACACGCCTACGTCATCGACACGCCACTGCCGGACAGTACGATCGAATCGGGCGACCTGCTGCTGGTGGTCGGAACCAACGAGGCAATCGAAGCCCTGCCGAGGGAATAACATGAAATTCGAATATCGAAATCCAAAATACGAAACAATATCGAAATACAAATGACCAAAATCCGAAACGTAAAAAAAAACGAACATTTGTTTCTGTAATCTGTGTTTTGAACATTGGAAAATTCGGATTTTGAATTTGTTTCGGATTTCGATATTCGATATTCGGATTTGTTTCGCATTTCATATTTCGATATTCGGATTTTGCGGTTTGACTACTGACTACTACAATATCACACCATCCCGAACCGCCGGCGATACGCGGTGGGCGTCATGCCGGTTTCTTCCTTGAATATCCTGCACAGGCGCCCGTGATCGGAAAAGGCCGAAGCGGTAACGATCCGCCAGACAGGCATATTCGTCCCAGCCAGGAGTTTCTTGACGTGGGCGATCTGGGCGAGACGAATTTCCCGCCAGGGAGTATGCCCTACAATATCGCTGAATCGCCGCTCCAGCGACCGCCGCGAGATCGGCACCTCGTCCAGAACGTCATCCACACCTATCGCCTTGTTTCCGTGCTCGCGGATAAATCGCACCGCAGCGGCCAGGTCCGCATCCGCAACCGCCAGCATGTCCGACGACTGCCGAACCACCACCTCGCCGGGCGGGATGAGGATGGGCCTGGCCGGCGGCGACCCGCCGTTCATCAGGCGGTCCAGCAGCCCAGCCGCCTCATATCCGACCCGCTCGCCATGCAATGAAATGCTCGAAAGCAGCGGGTTGCAGAAATCGCATATCACCTCGTCGTTGCCGACGCTGATCACCGCTACTTCGTCCGGCACGACAATCCCACACCCACGAGTGGCCTCGATGACCCTCCTGCCCCAATAATCGCTGCATGTCATCACGCCGACCGGCTTGGGCAGCGACCGCAGCCAGCGGACCAGCAACTTTTCAATACTTTGCCATTTCTGCGGCATCCGCTCACGGGGCACAGGTTCGGAAACAACGTCAGCCGCTCCCGCCCGGCGAATCGTCCGTGCAAATGCCGCATGTCGTTGTCGGGAATAGGCGGCGTTTCTTCCCGTGTACCCGAAATGACGATGACCCTGTTTTATCAGATACTCCGCCGCCAGACGGCCAATCGCCGCGTTATCCATCGTTACGGTGGGAAAACTCGCGCCCAACGCGATATTGACCGTTACGACGCCCGAGGCGTGAATTTCCCCGGCAATGTCACTCTCCTCGTTGACTGATGCTATGATCCCGTCGCCGTCCCACCGGTCAAGTTTCCGCAACGGTTCAAAGGCAGGGTCATCTCTGGAAAAGAACGTCCAAGGCCCGTAAGCGGCGGCGTAACGGGCGATACCCTGCCGAACCTGCCGAGCGAAGGTATAGTCCCAGTGTAAAAGCACCGCCACTCGCGGAGTGCGCACCCTTGCCCGGCGGGCTGAACGCCTCGCCGATGTCCTTTTATTCATCGTCTTTTCCATCACCATATCATACCATAATACCTGACGCAATAAAGACAAATTTTTTGCGCAATATGCGCATAGGCAAGAACAGGATTACGGATATAATCTATTATGAGATCGGGCATCACTGTGATGGCCGACATATCGGATCGAGAGGAATCTAGTGGAGGTCAGTGTGATGAGAATCAAGAATTGGACGGTTGTTGTGATGGGCCTGGCGCTGTTGGCGTTTGCCTCCGGCGCGCAGGCGAGTTTGGAGGTCTATGAAGGGTTCGAGACGGGTACCGGCGCGGGCTACGATTACGCCACCGACACTTCCATCATAGGCGTCAACCCAACGGACCCGGAGGCCACGGTCGGCTTCGATTCGGACGACGCTACGGGTGACTCCTGGGCTGACCCGGGCGTCAACCCGTTGACAGTTGATTATACCGCGCGGGATACCGGCCTGAGCTACGGCAGCCTGATAACCACCGCCGGTTGCGTGGAGCACTTCCGCGCGTCAGCCAGCACCAGCAAGAAACAGACGTACCGGGACCTCGATTATACCCGTGGCAGCGGCGATTCGTGGTGGAGCGTGCTGGTTAACTTCTCGGAATACGCCACGGACGACGGTCGGATTGCGGTAGCACTGATGTACACAGGCAAAAACGCGATGCTAGTGATCGACGACGGTGCGGCGAGCATTGTGATGTATAGCGGTAGTGATATTAACCTGGGCACGCTGTCTCACAGCACAACTCACCTGATAGTACTGAAGGCCGAAAATCGCGGTGATGCCGGCAGCCCCGACCTCCTCGACGACATCAGTGTATGGGTCGATCCGGCCGACCTGACCACCTTGGGAACCGCCGACGCTACCGGTACCGGCAGGTTTCGAGAACTCGCCGCAGTGGAAGGGACGGTAAATCCATTTGAGCAGGTCTTGCTTGAGGGTACCCTCAGTAACGGTGATTCGTTCAAGGTGGATGAGTTGCGTCTCGGCACCACCCAGGGCGACGTCCTGCCGATTCCCGAGCCGGCGACGCTGGCATTGCTTGGTATCGGTGGAATCGGCGTCCTGTTGAAGCGAAGGCGTAAATCCCGAGCGTAGTCGAGGGGCTTCGCCGGAAGCGACGTTAATTTTGACAATCGGTAATCGGTACGCACCCATAGCCCACGGGGATGCCTCTCCTTCCCCGTGGGCTGTGGCATTTTTGCCCTTCTTATCCCGCGCACGAAAAGTTAATGCGCTGGCCTTGCCCCGTAACCCCGCCAGCACCTTCTCGCGTTTGGACGCCATTGGGAGTATTATACCGTTAACAATCACCGGAACTGATTTTTACAAACCCGGAGGGCTAATAACCTGTTGTGAAACAGGTTCCAGGAAGCGTTATCATGAAAAAGCAACAATCGAAAAAACGGCACAGGCAGGTTTTTCTGGCGGCGGGTTGTGTCGTTGCGCTGGTGGTTTTTGGGTGCGTCTGTCCGCCGAAGTCGTTTCGGGCCGTCAAGCAGTCGCGTGAGGGCAGAGCGATGAACGATAAGGTGGCTGTGGTTTATTCCAAGCATTATCAGATAAACGTCGGCGGGCTGGAGAAACTGCACTCCTTCGACATCCACAAGTACGCGAAGATTTACCTGGCACTGAATACCAACGGCCTGCTCCGCCCGGAAGACGTCTTCGTCCCCGATGCCGTTACGAAAGAGCAAATCCTGCTGGTGCACACGCCTGGATTTCTGGCAAGTCTGAAGGACTCTAAAACGGTTGCGCGATACCTCGAAGCCCCGATTGTCGCAGCCGCTCCGGCGGGTCTCGTCGATGCAGCCGTACTAAACGCCTTCCGATACGCCACGGGCGGGACGATCCTTGCCGGTCGGCTGGCGCTGAAGCACGGCATCGCAATCAACCTCGCCGGCGGATACCACCACGCCAAGCCGAACGCCGGCGAAGGATTCAACGTCTATGCCGATATGGCCATCGCCATCCGCGCGCTCCAGAAAGACGGACTCATCAAGCGGGCGCTCATCGTCGATCTCGACGTTCACCAGGGCAACGGCTCGGCTGTAATCTTCGCCGGCGACGAGGCTGTGTTCACCTTCTCTATGCACGAGGGCGACATCTATCCGATCCCCAAGGAAAAATCCGACCTCGACGTGGAATTACCGGCTGGGACCGGCGATAAAGAGTACCTTCGCCAACTGGCCGAGCATCTGCCGAAAGTAATTGAGGCCGCCAGGCCTGATATTATCTTCCTCCAGGCCGGTTGCGACACGCTCACCGGCGACCCGCTGGCCAGGCTCCAAATGACGACCGACGGGATCGTCCGGCGGGATGCAATGGTTATAGACCGCTGCGCAAGCCAGGGCATTCCCGTGGTGATGTGCCTCGGCGGCGGGTACAGTGAGAAGGCCTGGCGGGTGCAGTATGACAGCGTCCGCCGGATAATAGAAAAATATGGCCTGACACAGCGCAGACCGTACCGGCAGCGGTCTCCGACGGTGAAGGAAAAACTCTACACGAAGTAATTTATCGGAAACGACAAAGGAGAAGGTCACATGCCCTCGAAGCGGCGTTCCGGCAATCGGCTTTACGATCCTGATTCGGTCAGGTTCATTAATCCCGCCCAGGTCGGCGGCATCGAGACGTCCGTTCTGGACGACGGGGCGGCGAGGGGCGTGCGGGTAGCGTGGGTCAACACCGGCTCGCCCTTGCGGTACAAGGTTCTCATCGACCGCGGGCTGGACATTGCCGATGCGTTTTATTCGTCGCTTTCGTTGTCGTGGTTGAGTCTGACCGGCGCGACGCCGCCGACGCGGGCGCTGGATAGGGGGCTGGACTGGTTGAGCGGTTTTTTCGGCGGGTTGGTCTGTTCCTGCGGCCCGCAGCACGTGGGAGCGCCCGAGACGGTCGAAGGCGTCGAGTACGGCCTGCACGGCACGCACTCCAACACGCCGGCGCAGGTCGAGGCGATTTGCCGGCCCGACCCGGCCGCCGGTATCGACACCATGAGCATCACCGGCCTGGTGCGTACCGCGCGGGTCTTCGGACCCAACGTCGAACTCAGGCGGACCATCAGTTCGGTCCTCGGCGTTCCGGCTATTAACATCCACGACGTGTTCACCAATCGCGGCAACACGCCCGCCCGGCACGCCTGGCTGCTGCATTGCAACTTCGGTTGGCCTCTGGTCGATAAGGGCGCTCGGCTGGTCTATCGCGGCAAAGTGGTCCCGCGGGCCGACAGCGTCAAGTGGTTCGCCGACCCGAAACGCTACAAGTTTGTCCGCTCGCCCGTGGCCGCTCACCGCGGCGCCGGTGAGGCCTGCGCGTTCATCGACCCGCCCGCGGACAGCGCCGGCTTCTGCCACGTCGGGATCGTCAATGAGAAACTCCCGCTCGGCGTGGAGATCACTTACCCGCGCAAGCATTTCGGCCGGCTTACCAACTGGCAGCATTTCGGCCCCGGCGGAGAGTACGTAACGGCGCTGGAACCGATCAGCGGCGGGATGGACTGCGGCATCCCGGCCGGACAATTACAACCAGGCCAAACCAGGACTTACGACTGCACACTTAGCGTCATTACAGACCCGGCGGCGCTGAAGGCCCTCATCCGAAAGTGGGGCTGACCCGCCCGTTGGGGCGAGGGTGAAAAGAATTAAATCACCTTTTATTGGACTGTTCTATTGCGTTGGTGTAGAATTAGGTGTAGGATAAAACAGCAGTGAGGCTTTCAAACCTTCGGGCGGTTAGGCGTGAACCCCGGCGAGTCTCCCCCCGCTCGCCACGTGCCTGCCGCCCGCTTTATTTTAAGAAACCACAACAGAATTCACCGCAGAGAACACAGAGAAAAGAAACAAAAACGTTTTTTTATTTGTTCTCTGCGTTCTCTGCGGTGAAATTCTTTTTGATTTCGGCGGCTGCGGCGGCGGGGTCGGCGGCGGCGATGACGGCCGAGCAGACAGCTACGCGGCGAGCGCCGGCGGCGATGAGTTCGCCGACGTTCCCAGCCGTTATGCCCCCGATGGCGACGTGGGGCAGCGAGATCTCGGCAATCACTTCGGTAAGGTACGCTGCGCCGGCAATGGGTCCGGCGTCCTTGGTATCGGTGGGGAACATCGGGCCGACGCCGATGTAATCGGCCCCGTCGGCGACGGCGGCGCGGGCCTGGGCGATGTTGTGTGTGGAAACCCCGATGATCGCACCGGCCGGCATCAGCCGGCGGGCGTCGGCGACGGGCAGGTCGTCCTGGCCGAGATGTACCCCGTCGGCGACGACGATCGCGGCGATGTCCGGGCGGTCGTTGATTATCAGCATTGCATCGGCGCCCTGTGTGATTTCCCGCACGCGCCGGGCATGGGTGAGCAACTGCCGGTCGGACATTTCCTTCTCGCGGATTTGGATGCAGTCGGCCCCGCCGGCGATAGCGGTCTGGGCCACTTCGACCGGTTCGCCCCTGCACAATCGCGAAGTCAGAAGGACATAGAGCCGGACCTTCTCGAACCTTTCGGTTCCCGCAAGGCGCAGCGCCAGCCGCTGCTCCAGCGTATATGCGGCGTATCGCATCGCCTCGAACTCACCGGCGGCGGCGCCATTGGCGACCTTGGCGTATTCCTCCAGCGTACGCAGCGCCTCGGTGAGGCGTTTGCACGCGGCGGTTGCGACGGCGGCGGCGTCCGGGCGGTCGGCTTCGGTGGCCGAGGTTATCACCGTGCCTACGTCGCCGGGGGTGTCCCGGGCCGACAGCAGCGCATCAGCGGGGAAACGCCCCATTGCCTCCCTCAGCCGGCTTCGCATGTCCTTGGCTGACGATGAGAGGGTCGCGTCGTTCAGTACAAACCGCGCGAAATCCTCAATCACCCGCAGCGCCTCGCGTGCGCGATTGAAATTGGCGTCCATGATGCGATAAATGTCTCGCATGTCATAAAGCGTCGCCGTACCGGCGACGGCTAAACAGAGTTTCACGTCTGGCGGGTATTCTGGTTCGGAACGGGGAACACCCCGCACATTTCGAGGACCTCTTTACCGATGCGTGCGATGAGGTCTTCGTCTTCGTGGTTGGTGAGGATTTGGTCGATCCACTCGCCTATTTGCGTCATTTGGGTTTCTTTCATTCCGCGGGTGGTGAGTGCGGGCGTTCCGAATCGCAGACCCGATGTCTGCATCGGCGGACGAGGGTCGAAGGGGATGACGTTTTTGTTCGCCACCAGTCTTGCCGCCGCAAGTGCGCCGGAAGCGACGTGGCCGGTAAGGTTTTCATTCCGGCTGCGAAGATCGACCAGCATAAGGTGGTTGTCCGTCCCGCCGGTAACTAGTCGCCAGCCTTTTTCCATCAGCGTTTCAGCCAATGCGGCGGCGTTTGCGACGACCTGCTTTGCGTAATCGGTGAATTCGGGCCTGGCCGCTTCGCCCATGGCGACGGCCTTGGCTAGTATCTGGTGCATGAAAGGCCCGCCCTGGAGGCCCGGAAAGACGGCTGAATCCACCTTTTTCGCCCATTCGTTTTTGCAGAGGACGATCCCGCTTCGCGGGCCTCGGAGCGTCTTGTGCGTGGTGGTCGTTACGAAGGTGCTGTGCGGCACGGGCGAGGGATGCGCCGCGCCGGCGACCAGCCCGGCAATGTGGGCAATGTCACTGAGCAGGTACGCGCCGGCCTCGGCGGCAATTTTCCCGAATGCCTCGAAATCAATCGTCCGTGGATACGCCGACGCGCCGGCGATTATCATCTTCGGGCGCTCTTTCAGCGCCAAATCGCGCACGGCGTCCATGTCAAGCAGTTCGGTTTGCTTGTCGAGAGTGTAGAAAACGGCTTTGTAGTAGATTCCCGAATAGTTCAGTCTCAGCCCGTGCGAGAGGTGCCCGCCATGCGACAGGTCCATCCCCAGGATCGTATCGCCGGGGTCGAGTGCGGCCATGTACACGGCGATGTTGGCGCTGGTGCCGCAGTGAGGCTGGACGTTGGCGTGCTCAGCGCCGAAGAGCGCCTTGGCGCGGGCGATCGCGAGTTGCTCGACCCGGTCGGACTGCCGGCAGCCGCGATAATAACGATGCCCGGGATATCCCTCGGCGTACTTGTCGGTCAGTACCGACCCGGTCGCCTCAAGCACCGCCGCCGATGCGTGGTTCTCCGATGCGATAAGTTCGAGCGTGCTGTGTTGCCTGCTGCTTTCGGCCTGGAGGATGCCGAAGGCCTCCGGGTCCGTTTGAGATAATGCCGTCATAATTTTATCCATCCCTGATATAGTCCTGATTCTTCCGCCGGTTGCGTCAGCGGCGAATATACCCCCGCCGACCGTCTCACGCAAGTCGCGCTGTACGGATCGTTCCCGCCCGGCTATACTTGACGACGCATTATCATGGAGCATCCCGGAATGAACGAGATGAACGAAAAACCGATCCCAAAGAAGTCAAAATCAACTCCCGCCGAGCGGTGGGTAAAACGCTGCTTTATAT
>DAOWOP010000046.1 GCA_030642005.1 Planctomycetales bacterium | reverse complement strand
TTTTTCGTGGGATTTTACCGATGGTAATCATGCGACGGTTCCTCAGATAAGCCCTTGTGGACACAAGTCTTATCGTCAGAAATCGTCGCATTTCTTTTGTGCTACTTACCATCGCGAAATCCCAAATCGGTCAGTTTGAGTAACCTTGTTTGGACATTGATTCACCCAAGCCGCCGACAAGACCGGCGCCTCAGCTGGCCGGATCAGCTTTGCCGGAGCGATCAAGACCGTGCTGGCTTACTCCAGCCCACTACGAAATGTCGCACCATTACGCAGAGCGCATCTATACGACCAGATGCTTCGCAACATCGCGCGGAATCGTGATCGCCCTGGACGTATCGAACCACGCCTCATCAAACGGCAAAAGAAACGCTATGGATTCCTCAAGGTAAGTCGCAAGGAGGCAAGAAGAAATGCTTAACCTCCTGCCATTATATTGTGTCCCCAATTAAAGGGTCCTCAATAAGAGAACCTGCCCATTGTGTGTTTGTATTTTCTCTGTTGCGCCTTTATTAAAAAATCCGTCAGGCCGTTGTGCGCTTCCGCACGTAACCGCCTAGGCCGACAATAGCGCCGAAGACGCACAGAATCGTCAACGGTTCGGGAACGACGTAGTCGCCGCCGCCTTCGGATTTCAGCGCCAGGCTGTGGTACTGGCCACCGGCGATTGCTGTGAAGCCGCTGTCCATCGGCGCGTTACACTGGCCGTAGATATTATATCCCCATGCCATAATCGATCCGTCGGATGTCAGCGCCAGGCTATGGTAACTACAGGTACCGGCGATTGCTGTGAAGCCATTGTCCGTCGGCGTGTCACACTGGCCGTAATTGTTCTGTCCCCAGGCCTCAATCGACCCGTCGGCCGTCAGCGCCAAGCCGTAGTTTCTGCCAGCGGCGATTGCAACGAAGCCCTCCTCTCCCGGCGTGTCGTAGACCTGGTGGTAATAGTCATGCCCCCAGGCCTCAATCAGATCCGTCGGACCTCAGCGCCAGGCTGTAGCTGGAACCAGCGGCTATGGCAATGAAGTCATTGCCTGTCGGCGTGTTACTGCACTGGCCGTTGTAGTTGCATCCCCAAGACACAAGCGACCCGGCGGACGTCAGCGCCAAGCTGTGGTAACCACCGCCGGCGATGGCCGTGAAGTTATTGCCCGACGGCGTGTGGCCGACCTGGTTCTTGTCGTTTCGTCCCCAGGACACAATCGATCCGTCGGATATGAGTGCCAGACTGTGGTTATCGCCGGCAGCGATGGCCGCGAAGTCGCTGCCCGTCGGCGTGGTACACTGGCCGTAATTGTTCCGTCCCCAGGCCTCAATCGACCCGTCGGACGTCAGCGCCAAGCTGTGGTCAAAGCCATCAGCGATTGCAATGAAGTCATTGCCCAACGGCGTGCCGCTGACTTGACCGTAGTTGTTCCGTCCCCATGAAGTGATCGAACCGGCGTCGGCGGTATCAATGCCGGCGAAACCTGCAAGCGCGCACACAACTACTGCCGTTACAACTCCCATTTGAATTTGTCGCATGATGTCCTTCCTTTTCAAATGCTCCCTTGAGATTACTTGAATGATAAAATGGCAACCTTGTCCGTATGCTATACCAGAGAATCCGAAAAAGTCAAGAGGGAAATCATTTAAGATGTGGGCTGTGGTTTTTTTTCGAGGTTTTTTGAGCGGGATTCATCCTGCAGGATGGGCTGGAGCGACACGTACTACGTAGCGACTTCGCAGAGTAGCAGTCGCGGGCCTACCTTGTGTTTCTCTTAATTTCTTGTTCGCGTAGTTCGCGGCTATTAATCCCGCCGGAAAAGTAGTTGAAATCTGCGCGGGAATCGTGAGAATATGCTCGTTTCGTTGCCTGTCGGGTGCCGTGGTCGCGGCGTTTGCGACTACGATAAGACTCATGGATGTACACTAGGTATAATGATAACAAACGTGGCCGCAAACACAGCGGCCACGGCACCCAATGGGGGCGGTGGACATGCCCGGTTTTTCTAGGCCGATAAGACTTTAATTTGAAGGGAAGAGATAACAATGAGTAAGACCGACACGCAAACCCGACCAATCGCAACCATCGACGGAAACGAAGCGACGGCCTACGTGGCCCACAAGGTCAACGAGGTCATCGCTATCTACCCGATAACGCCCTCCAGCGGTATGGGCGAGCACGCCGATGCATGGAGCGCCGCGGGCCAGAAGAATATCTGGGGCACGGTTCCGCTGGTGATGGAGATGCAGTCCGAAGCCGGTGCTGCCGCAGCCGTTCACGGCGCGCTACAGACCGGCTCGCTGACGACCACATTCACCGCCAGCCAGGGCCTGATGCTGATGATCCCGACGATGTTCAAGATCGCCGGCGAACTGACGCCGACGGTCTTTCACGTCTCGGCCCGGTCGTTGGCCTGCCAGGCGTTGAGCATCTTCGGCGACCACAGCGACGTAATGGCCGTTCGCAGCACGGGTTACGCGCTGTTGTCAGCCGGCGGCATCCAGGAAGTGATGGATCTTGCCCTTATCGCCCAGGCCGCTACGCTGGAATCGCGCGTGCCGTTTATCCACTTCTTCGACGGATTCCGCTCCACACACGAAATCCAGAAGGTCGAACTTCTGACAACCGACGACATGCGAGCGATGATAGACGACGAGATGGTCCTTGCTCATCGCGCCCGCAGCATGTCGCCGGACCGTCCAACACTCCGAGGTACCGCCCAGAACCCCGATGTCTATTTCCAGGGCAGGGAGACCGTCAACCCGTACTACCTCGCCTGCCCGGACATCGTCCAAAAGGTAATGGACAGGTTCACCGGCATCGTCGGCAGGGAGTATCACCTGTTCGACTACATAGGCGCGCCGGACGCCGAACGCGTAATCGTCCTGATGGGCAGCAGCACCGAAGCCGCCCAGGAAGCGGTCGAATATCTCAACGCCAATGGCGAAAAGGTCGGGCTGCTGAAGGTTCGCCTGTATCGGCCCTTCTCAATGAAGCACTTCCTCGACGCGCTGCCGGAGACGGTAAAATCAATCGCCGCGATGGACCGGACGAAGGAGCCGGGATCGGCCGGCGAGCCGCTCTACCTCGATTGCGTCAACGCAATGGTCGAGGCCGGCAGGGACATCAAGGTCGTCGGCGGACGCTATGGCCTGAGCAGCAAGGAATTTACGCCCGCGATGGTCAAAGCGATTCTGGACGAACTCGCGAAACCGCAAGCGAAAAATCATTTCACCGTCGGCATCAACGACGACGTAACGCACACGTCGCTGGAATACGACCCGGACTTCAGCACCGAAGGCGACGACGTGGTTCGTGCGATGTTCTACGGGCTGGGGTCTGACGGAACCGTCGGCGCGAACAAAAACTCCATCAAGATAATCGGTAACGAAACCGACAACTACGCCCAGGGCTACTTCGTCTATGACTCCAAGCGTGCCGGGGCCATCACCGTCTCGCACCTGCGGTTCGGTCCCAGACCTATCCGCTCGACCTACCTGATCACCCACGCCAATTTCGTCGCCTGCCACCAGTGGACGTTCCTGGAGCGATACGACATCCTCGCACCGGCCGTTGAGGGCGCGACGTTCCTGCTGAACACACCCTACGAAACGGACCAGACCTGGGACAAGATGCCCAAATCCGTCCAGCAGGCGATTATCGACAAGAAACTCAAGTTCTACGCGATTAACGCCTACGAAGTCGCCAAGGCCACCGGAATGGGCGCGCGAATCAACACGGTTATGCAGACCTGCTTCTTCTACCTCTCCGGCATACTCGAACAGACCGAAGCCATCAATAAAATCAAAGAGGCCATCAAGAAGACCTACGGAAAGAAGGGCGACAAGATTGTCCAGATGAACAATGCCGCTGTGGACCAGGCGATTGAGCACATGCACGAGATAAAGGTTCCCGCCGAGGCGAGTTCCGGCATTGAAAAGCCCCCGATCGTCCCGGCTGAAGCGCCCCAGTTCGTTCAGAACCTTACCGCCGAGATTATTGCCGGGCGGGGCTACGACGTG
Organism: Planctomycetales bacterium; assembly: GCA_030642005.1. Taxonomy (GTDB): domain Bacteria; phylum Planctomycetota; class Phycisphaerae; order SM23-33; family SM23-33; genus JAUWNJ01. The sequence goes on along the minus strand of DAOWOP010000046.1, from coordinate 11,579 downwards.
CCCGTCTCTAAAATGCCCGTCGATGGCGTCTGGCCGACGGCGACAACGCAATGGGAAAAGCGCAACCTCGCACTGGAAATACCCGTCTGGGACCCGGAAATTTGCATCCAGTGTGCCAAGTGCTCCATCGCCTGCCCGCACGCAGCCATCAGGACCAAGGTCTATGACCCTGCCTTGCTGAAAAAGGCCCCTGCGACGTTTAAGAGCGTTGACGCCAAAGGTAAGGAATTCGCCGATATGAAGTGGACTGTGCAGGTCGCGCCGGAAGACTGCACCGGCTGCGGCGCCTGCGTCCACGTCTGCCCGGCAAAGAACAAGGCCGAGCCGGAGAAAAGAGCGATTAACATGGCCTTCCAACCGCCGCTGCGCGAGGCAGAGCGGGAGAACTATGATTTCTTCCTGAATATCCCCGACTACGACCGAGGCAAACTGCGTATCAACACCGTCAAGGGCAGCCAGTTGTGCAGGCCGCTGTTTGAGTACTCCGGCGCCTGTGCCGGCTGCGGCGAAACGCCTTATGTCAAACTGCTGACACAACTTTTCGGCGACCGGGCGATCATCGGAAACGCCACCGGATGCTCCAGCATCTACGGCGGAAACCTCCCGACAACGCCATACGCCGTCAACGAAGACGGCCGGGGACCGACCTGGAATAACAGCCTCTTCGAGGACACCGCCGAGTTCAGTTTCGGCTTCCGCCTGACGCTGGACAAACAGAACGAATTCGCCCGCGAACTTCTCGGCGCCCTTGCCGACAAGATCGGCAAAGGCCTTGTCGATGGGCTGCTCAATGCCGAGCAGTCCGACGAGGCCGGTATCGCCGAGCAGCGCGATCGCGTCGATGCGCTGCGGGCGGCATTGGCCGGCATCAAGACGCCCGAATCGGTGCAGTTGTCGAGCATTGCCGATGCGCTGGTGCGCAAGAGCGTCTGGGGCCTCGGCGGCGACGGGTGGGCGTACGACATCGGCTACGGCGGGCTGGACCACGTCCTGACCATCGGGCGAAACATCAACATCCTGGTACTCGATACACAGGTCTATTCCAACACCGGCGGGCAGTGTTCCAAGGCTACGCCGCGAGCCGCAGTCGCCAAGTTCGCCGCCGGTGGAAAACCGGCGCCCAAGAAAGACCTCGGCTTGCTGGCAATGACCTACGGAAACATCTACGTCGCCCAGGTCGCAATGGGCGCAAACGACAACCAGTGCGTCAAGGCCTTCGTCGAGGCGGAAAGTTACGACGGGCCAAGCCTCATCGTGGCCTACAGCCACTGCATCATGCACGGAATCAACATGCGGACCGCCGTTGATCAGCAGAAGGCCGCCGTCGCGTCCGGCGCATGGCTGCTCTACCGCCACGACCCGCGACTCACAGAGCAGGGTAAAAACCCGCTGCAACTCGACAGCAAGGCCCCGACGATGGCGCTGAAAGACTACGCCTATAACGAAACCCGTTACACAATGCTCACCAAGAGCAAGCCGGACGAGGCCGCCCGTCTTATCGAACTCGCCCAGCAGGACGTCAACCGCCGATGGCAAATGTACCAGCAACTGGCGGCCACGCCCGGAAACGAAAAGTAGCCGGTAGTCGGTAGCCAGTAGTCAGTTTAGCCGTCGCCGGTACGGCGATGGGTAGTCTCGATAAAAAGAACGGATGAAAGGTGAAAGCCGGTTGTCAAAATCCAGTCTGACAATGCAATATCCCGACGCGAAACTTCTTAATCGTGAGAGAAAGGTCCTCAACCGCGCGGAAAAGGAGAAAACCCGAAAGGGAACAAAGCATTTGAAGGCAACGGCGACAGCCGTTGACGAAAGCGCAATATCGGGCAAACTGGATAAAATCTATTGCGGCGACAGTGAAAAACAACTGCGGGAATTCCCCGATAATTGTATCGATATTATCGTTACTTCACCGCCTTACAACTTCGGACTGGATTATTCAGCCGACGGCGCCAAAGATGCCGTCTATTGGCAGGACTACTTCGACAACCTTAACAGGATATGGAAGGAATGTTACCGCGTTCTTAAACCCGGAGGCAGATTCTGCGTGAACGTCCAGCCATTGTTTTCGGACTATATGCCGACACATCATATCGTCTCAAAGCAACTGCTCGAACTGGGCTTGTTGTGGAAAGCGGAGATTCTATGGGACAAACATAACTACAATTGCAAATACACTGCCTGGGGCAGTTGGAAAAGCCCAAGTATGCCCTATTTGAAATATACATGGGAATTCGTGGAGGTGTTCTGCAAGGAATCGCATCGCAAGAAGGGTTTGGCCGAGAAGATTGACATAACGGGCGATGAATTCAAAAAGTGGGTCTATGCCAAATGGGACATCGCGCCGGAAAGAAACATGAAGAAATATGATCATCCTGCAATGTTCCCCGAAGAACTTGTGGCCAGGCTGTTGAAACTGTTCAGTTACCAGGACGATGTTGTCCTGGACCCGTTTAACGGCGTCGGAACTACTGCCCTGGTGGCGTATAAGTTGAAAAGGCACTACATTGGCATTGATATTTCACCGGAATACTGTCAAGCCGCGGAAAAGAGGCTGAAAGACGAGCAAAGGCAGCCGAGATTGTTATAATCTCGAAGCAGAAATGGGAAAGACAATACTCCAGCACGAATCGCTTTTTCCTGCTCTGGCGGGTACGTTTCCTGCAACGCGCTATCAGGGCAGTAAGGCCAAAGTCGCCGATTGGATATGGAAACAGAACGCCGGCCTGGATTTCGCGACCTGCCTGGATGCGTTTGGCGGAACCGGTGTCGTTGCCTACCACCTGAAGCAAGCGGGAAAACAGGTTACATACAATGACCTGCTTCGCTTTAACTATTACTTTGGGCTGGCGCTCGTCGAGAACAGTCATGTCCGGCTGGATTCTGAACAGGTCGATTGGATTCTCGACAACCATTCGGGCATTACATATCCGTGTGTCGTCCACGACAATTTCCACGACATATATTTCACAGATGAGGAAAACGCCTGGATAGATCAAACGATTACCAATATCCGTCAACTCAGCGATCCGTATGAATTCGCCATAGCATTCTTCGCGCTTTGCCAGGCATGTATCATTAAGCGTCCCTATAATTTATTCCATCGAAAGAACCTCTATATCCGCCTTGCTGATGTCGAACGCTCCTTCGGAAACAAAGCCACCTGGGATCAGCCATTCGAGCAACTGTTTCGTAATTTCGCAGCAGAGGCAAACGGGGCGGCATTCGACAACGGCGGCAAGAACCGCGCGCTTAACCTTGATGCCATCGACGTATCAGGCGATTATGACTTGATATACGTGGATACTCCTTACATCCCCCAAAGAGGCGCGCCGGTTGATTACTTCGGGTTTTATCACTTCCTGGAAGGTCTGGCGATGTATGACGACTGGTGCGAACATATTGACTTTGCAGCAAAGCATCACCGTCTGAAGCCTCGATCAAACAAGTGGACGGATAAAAAGCAAATATTTTCCGCTTTTGACGAATTATTCAAGCGTTTCCAAAACAGCATAATCGTGGTTTCTTATCGAAGCGACGGCATTCCTTCCGTATCGGAACTTTCTTCTTTGCTTGGCCGATACAAGAATGAAGTGCAACTTAAGCGCTTCGGCCAATATCAGTACGTACTTTCCACTAATTCCGAATCTGAAGAAATCCTTTTAATCGGAACCTGATCCCAAACAACTATGGAACCTCACATCTTCAAAAAATGCCTGCTGGAGCACCTTGATAAATTCAAGCGTACTATTTCCACTGACACCGGCGACTGGACCGTTAAGGGATTTATCGATGTCTATCGAAATATTTATGCCATTTCAATAGACACCAAGGTTGTTTCAAAAATAATCGAATTGATGCTTTTTCCAATCCTTTCTCGCTTTGCCGAAGAAAATAAATACCGATTGGTTATGAGTGAGCATCAGAATCATTACCCCGACATCAGCCTCATAGCGCAGGACGGAACAAAAATCGCACTTGATTTGAAAAGTACGTACAGGACAGGGTCGGAAAAAGTGAATGGCTTCACACTCGGCGCCTTCACCGGATACTTTCGGCAGCGAAAATCCAATAAGAATATCACTTTCCCTTATGAGGAATATTCTGAGCACTTTGTCCTTGGTATCATCTATACACGAAGCGAAGGATGCACGAGCGAGGACAAAATATATGCGATGGAGGATCTGTCCGACATCGTTTCCGTTGTTGGGGATTTTGTCTTTCTCGTTCAGGAAAAATGGCGAATTGGCTCCGATCATCCCGGAAGTGGAAACACAAAGAACATCGGTTCTGTCAAAGAGATCAATACTGTACTTGAAGGAAATGGACCATTCGCATCTCACGGCAAGGAGGTATTCGACGACTACTGGACCAACTATCTGACTCGCGACATGGCGCGAGCCATTGACTCGGAAGTTCACTACAGGAATCTTGAAGAATACTTGAAATGGCGAAAAGGCCTCGCAAAATAAGGTCAAAAAAGGAATCTTTTGTGAAACTTAAAGACGTTTTGGCTGCTTTGGGAGAGGAAGATTGTACCGAGGCGGTCAGTCCGCACTGGGAAGAATCAGAGGCGGCTTTTCCCGACGAGTTGCCGGCTTTTCTCCAGCCGGGGCGGATTACCGAAAACATGAAATGGGGCCGGTTGGCCGAATACATGGCCCCGCAGATTCTTGAAGCGGCCAAACGCATCGCCGAGGACGACAACCTCCTGCATCTGGCGTGGCATTGCTGGCGACTGATGTTCCATCATCCTGAGTTCCGGGCATTCAGCGGCTTTCCCACGCTGGAAAAATCGCTCGGTGAGGATATGAAGGGCATCTTCTACCTGCTGGTCGGTATGGAACTTGCCCCGTTCCTCCGCGACCTACACGCGAGGATGGGCGTGGATGAGGCCGTTACGCGCAACAACCTCACGCAGATACGCGACGTGAACTGGGTTTATCGCAAGAGCAACGAAGACCGGCTTGGCACGAGCATCGGGTTGCTGTCCTGGATGAAGTATCAGACCAACGGCGAGTTGTTCCGCATCGGGCGGATGCAGTATTTCATCGCGCCGTCATTAGGATACATCGAAGCCTATCGCAACCGCGAAACCGGCGAAGTAATCGCCCTGGCTGAAGACGGAATGAAGATGACCGACGATGGGTTCCTCTGCTTCAAGGGCGAAGAAGCCACCGCCGCCTGGACCACCAGGCACGCCACGGACTATCAGGCCGGTACGACCACCGGCTATGTCGTCTCGCCGGGCAAGGGCGTCGTGCTGAAGCAGACCGCCACGCTCGACTTGAACGTCTGGCAGCACGTTCTGGGCAGGGGCAGCCTGATGCTGAGCATGCACATCCCCGCCGGCGGGCAGATGGCGCTGAAGAAATGTATCGAATCGGCCCGCGATGCGTTTGTCTTCTTCCAGAAGCATTTTCCCCACAGGCCGGTCGTCGGCATCGACTGCCTCTCGTGGATTTTCGGGCCTCAACTGGAGGACATGCTCGATGCGGACTCGAACCTGGTGGAACTGATGGCTGCCGGCTACCTCTACCCCATCCACTGGGAGCGTAACGATAACGGGCTGGGATTTATCTTCTATCGCAACGACGGCGACCTGGAAAACTATCCGCGCGACACGGCGATTCAAAATACGGTACTCGACTGGGTCCTCGCCGATAAGCCGTGGCGGGTCGGAGGCTGGTTCGTGCTGAAGGACGATGTTGAGCAAATGGGCAGCCGGTTCTACCGTTCGAACTTCCCGCCGAAGGGCGTGAAGATAAAATCATAGGCCTGGACGATACAGGTCGCAATCAGAAGGACAAACACAATGAAACTTGAAGATGTTTTGTCGGCGTTGGGAGAGGAAAATTGTCTTGAGGTCGTCAGCCCGCACTGGGAAGAATCGGAGGCGTGTTTTCCGAAGGAACTGCTGCCATTCCTCCAGCCTGAGCGGATCGCCGAAAACATGAAATGGGGCCGGTTGGCCGAATATATGGCCCCGCAGATACTGGAAGCGGCCGAACGAATCGCCGAAGATGCGAACCTCCTTCACCTTATCTGGCATTGTTACCGGCTCGAATACCATCACGCCGAGTACGGGTATGGGCAGTTCGACATCTGGCCCACGCTGGAAAAATCGCTTGGCCGGGAGTTACACGGCGTCTTTTACCTGCTGGTCGGCATGGCGATGGTTCCCATCGTCCGCGCCATTCACGCCGAGAAGGGCGTGGATGAGAAGATCACACGCGATACCGTTTCGGACATTCGCGTCTCCAACTGGCGCCATCGCAAGGCCAACGATGGTCGGCTCGGCATAGTGCGGCGCGAGTTCGCCTGGTACAAGAATCACGCCTCCGGCAGACTCTTTCGTCTCGGGCGGTTGCAGTATTACATCCACGAGTTCCCAGGCCAGGTCGAAATCTATCGCAATCGCCGGACGAACGAGGTCCTCGCCCTGGCTGAAGACGGCATGAAGATGACCGACGAAGGCTACATCGTATTCAGAGGCGAGGAGGGCACGGAAACCTGGACGACCACCCACGTCGTGGACGCAAAAGCCAATACAGCCGCCGGATACGTCGTCTCGCCGAAAGGAATAACGCTGAAGCAGAAAGTTACGCTGGACCTGGGCGACTGGGAGCACAAGGTCGGCAAGGGGGCTTTCATGCTCAGTATGCACATCCCCGTCGGAGGCCCGATGCCGCTGCAACAATGCGTTGACTCCATGCGCGCCGCGTTCGAGTTCTTCGGCGAAATCTTCCCGGACGAACCCGTTGTCGGGATAGATTGCTACTCGTGGATTTTCGGCGATCAGTTGGAGGATATTCTCGAGCCGGACTCGAACCTCATCGAATTTCTGCGCGAAGGATACCTGTACCCGATGCCCAGCCCACGCGACGAGGGATATTTCTTCATCTTCTATCGCAACGACGGCGATTTGGAAAATTACCCTCGTGAGACAAAGTTCCAGCGTCAAATCCTTGACTGGCTCCTGGCCGGCGGGCGGTGGCGTGGCAGCGGGTGGTTCGTCCTCAAAGACGACGCCGAACGCTTCGGCAGCCAATTCTACCGCTCAAACTTCCCGCCAAAAGGAATGAATTTGTAGGCTGGGACGGAGCGTAGCGGAGTCCCACCTTTTACTGCTCCCAACTTGCCGTGTTTTTTTCGCCTTCCTTTCAAAAAACGGGAACCTTTCGTCCCACGTTGCGTCTAAAACAATGCAGAACCAAAGGTTCCTTACCTCATGAAAGGAATTCCTTGTGAACAGAGCAATGGTCGCCGCCGTGGTCGTGCTGTCTCTTGCTGTACCTCTTGTTATGGGAAAACAGCCCCACAAGTCTACCAACGCGGTAGATGAATGGAATCAGGCAACCAAGAGCGTCCTAAAGGAACTTTACAAGCGCGATATTATCGAATGGTCGAACCGGTTGGCCGGTCGGCTTGACAAGGCGGACCGCCGGACGCTTTTCACGGCTCTGCACGTTTTCGCCCGCGCCGGCCATACCCAGCGGGTTTCCAAAGCGGTTCGCCGAGTTTGCAAACAGGGACTTTCAAGTCAGGATTGCCAGAATGTTGGCTATTTTCTTAGCCGACGCCGCTTGTGGGCGGGCCTACGGCTACTCTTGGATGCATATCCTGCATTCCGCCCAGGGAATTTTCAAGCCTACCGCGGCTACTGGTGGCGGACCGGCAACCGGGCCGAACTGGAGGCGTGGCTGAAGGTGCGGTATAAGGCCGACCGGCGCACGTGGCACAGGGATTACTATTGGGTCCTGGCCGGACAAGGTAAGATCGAGCCGCTAATCGAAAAAGTTCGGCAGGAAATCCACGAGAACCCGACAGACTTCCAGTTCGTCAGGAAATACCTGGCGGTAATCGACGCTCTGTCACACGACAAGCGCCCGAAGATTGCCTGGCTTGGCGACGTGGTCAGACCGAAATTCGCCATGGACGCATACAATCTTGGCCGGGCGCTGGCCGGTACGCATCGGTTGCATCATGCCGAGGCAATCAAACTGTTCGATCATTCACTCTCCAGGCCCATCACCGACTACGACACGAAGGCCGTGCAAGAGCGATGCAGCGCGATAATACACGAACCAGAAAAACTGATTCGCCGCTGGACCAAGGCCGAACTTGCGTTGAGTTGCAAAGAAGCCGGAAAAATCAAACGGGCACAGAAACTTGTCGAAGAACTCGTCGGCCCGGAGGGCACACTCAAGGATATCGGGATGCTCCGGTTCGCCGGGCAGGTCCAGGTCCAGAGCGGCCAGCGGGTGATCGAAAAACGCATCCTCAAGAAAGAGATAGAAAAGAAAGATTCGGTACGATACTGGCTTGGTCGGGCGCAATACTACATCGGACGAAAAGAAGACAAGAAGGCCGAGGATGCCTTCAGGAAGGCGATTGCATTACCGCCGGACGATCACCGGCGGGAAGCGATCAGTCAATATGTATTTTTCCTTATTAAGAGCCGACCCGCCGAGGCCGACGGACTGCTGCGCGAAGAAATCAGGCGCATCGGGCCGAACCACGAATCAGCAAAATACCTGGTCGGCTGGCTAGTGAGACTCGATAGAGACAAACGAATAAACCTTTCATTCGACGATCCGTTGCTGTGGCAATTCCTCACGGAACGAAAACGATACGATTATACGGAAGAACGTGTGTTGCGGGCGTTGTCGGATAAGTTCCATGCGCGGGGAGAAACGAAGGCGTTCTGGGACAAAGTTCTCATATTGGCCGGACCCGACACTGACCCGACCCGCCGGAAAGTTATCGGATGGATGCTGTCGCGGCATGGTCAACCTGCACGGGCGCTACCGCTCGTCAAAGACGCTCTCAGACGTTGGCCCAAAACCGGCAACGCACGTCGCAGCGTGGCATTCAATCTGTTTGAAATCTATCTTGACTTGAACGACTGGAAATCGGCGGAGAAGGTTTTCTTCTCAGAAGCACACAAGCAACTGACTCCGGGAGAGGTTCCGTACTGGTTCAGCCGTATCGCCGTTATCGCCGCCAGAACGGGCGCAAAGGACGACTCACTGCGTCTGTGGAAACAGCGGGTGAATCTGGACCTGAACAATCTGGACGGGATGAATGGGATGATCTCCGCCGGGATGAAAGACCGGCTCAAGGAGTTTTATTCCGGCCTTGCCAAGCGCGATCCGGACAACAAGGCCATCACTGCCGCCTTAAAAGCATTGGAATAATTACCATCAGCGTTCGGCATTAAGTCAAGATACGGAATTGCAATTATCGTGGGCGGAACCTGTTGCGCCAGTCGGTAAGGGGGACGAATTTGCCCTTGAAAGGGTCCCAGACTGAAACGTCCCCGCTGACGGCATCGACTCTGAATCGCTGCCAGAGGATTGTGCGGTCCTTGTAAGACTCGTCGAACTTGAATATCCACACGGGCTTTTCGCCGTCCGATTCGCAATCGGTCGGCGTACGCTCGACCTTGCAGACCGGAACGGCCTTTCCACCGGAGGCGTCCCTGACCTCGTTGGACCATTTAGCGACTTCGGGAAGGTCCCAGAGTATATTCCTTGCCTGGTTCCGCGTCAGCAGCGGCTTGGATTTGTCCGAATCCTTCTGCGAATTCTTATCCTTCCCGCCGCAGCCGACGAGCGCCACTATCAACACCGAGCCAATCAATATCTCTTTCATGATCTATCTCATGCCGTCAGGTCGTCGATGGCCGCCAAGTACTCCTTGATATTTATTATACACCGTCGCCTCGGCGATCACACTCCGAAACGTTGCTCGCGCTATACTGCCGGTCGAAAATGCTGTATAAATCCCGCTATGATTATCACCATAGACGGACCTGCCGGTTCCGGCAAGAGCACAGCCGCCAGGCAACTGGCCAAGGCGCTGGGCGTCGCGCACCTGGACACAGGCGCGACGTACCGGGCTGTTACGCTGGCGGCACTGCGGGCGGGGATCGACCTGGAGGACGAGCGGGCGCTGACTGACCTGGCCGGGCGGATTGACCTTCGGCTGGAATACGATAACAGCGGCGAACTTCGTGTAATACTCGACGGGCAGGACGTTTCGCGCGAGATACGCACCGCCGAGGTGGCTGACAACTCCCATTACGTCGCTTGCTCGACAGGCGTCCGCGAGGTGCTGGTGGCGATGCAGCGGCGGGTGGGGGCTGAACTTGCCGCAGAATCCGGCGGCGTCGTCGCCGAAGGCAGGGATCAGGGTTCGGTCGTATTCCCGGACGCCGACGTTAAATTTTACCTGGATGCCTCCTGCGAGGTCCGCGCGAAGCGGCGGTGCGACGAGATGCCCGAAGCCGATTACGAGCAGGTCCTGCGGGCAATTCGCACCCGCGACGAGCGAGACAGCACCAGGGCTGTAGCGCCGCTGATAAAACCCGACGGCGCTGTCGTAATAGACACAACCGATATGAACATAGAAGAGGTAACGGCGGAATTGCTCCGCCAGGTAAGATCAGCACAATGAAAGGTCTGCCGAGTCATCCCAATCAGCTGTTTGGCGCGTGGTCGCTGCCGGAGGGCGTCCCCGCTCCGAACCTGTGGTATCGTTTCTGCCGGTTCGGTTTCGGTATGTTCGCGATCCCATTCTGGCAGTTGCGGGTATTCAACCGCCATTATGAGCCGACGACCGGCTCGGCGCTGTACATCTGCAACCACCAGAGTTACCTCGACCCTGCGATTATGTGCCTGTCGCTGAAGCGGCCTATGAATTTCATGGCCAGGGAGGAATTGTTTCGCGTCCCGATCTTCGGGGCTTGGATCGCTTCGGTTAAAGCCTTTCCGGTCAAGCGTGGGTCGGCTGACGTGGGCGCGTTGAAGGAGGCGCTTCGCCGCCTTCGCGCCGGCGGGCAGTTGGTGGTCTTTCCCGAAGGTACGCGGACGCGCGACGGGACGATCGGGCCTTTCGCGCCCGGCGTGTCGATGCTCGCGCGGCGCGCAGCCGAGTGGACCATTCCGACGGTAATTGTGGGCGCATTCGAGGCCTGGCCTCGAACCCAGCCGCTGTTTTCAATATTGAGCCAGATTGTGGTAGTCTATGGAAAACCTCTGCATCGCCGCGAGGCGCAGCAGATGCAGGCAGATGAATTTCTCGCCGCTATTCGCGAGAAAATGATCGCAATACAGACAGACATCCGTAAGCGGCTGGGAAAACCGCCTGTCGGGACAGGAAAATAATTGAACCACAAAGGGCACAAAGAACACGAAGAACAAAAGAGTTAAAATTCTTTTTATTTTCTTTGTGTTCTTTGTGTTCTTTGTGTTCTTTGTGTTCTTTGTGTTCTTTGTGTTCTTTGTGTTCTTTGTGTTCTTTGTGCCCTTTGTGGTTCACTTTTTAAAAATGACAGAAAAGCGATACAAGCATATTTACGGCCCGGTACCGTCGCGCCGGCTTGGACGGAGCCTCGGCATTGACCTTGTTCCTTTCAAGGTCTGCCCGTTCGATTGCGTCTATTGCCAACTGGGGCGAACGACAATTCATACAGCCCGACGGGATGTCTATGCGCCGACGGACGAAATATTGGCTGAACTGGCCGATAAATTGGCGTCGGAACCGGTTTGTGACTATATCACGCTGGCCGGTTCCGG
>DAOWOP010000002.1 GCA_030642005.1 Planctomycetales bacterium | reverse complement strand
GTCCAGGATGTCGCAGTGGCGGATAAGTTCGTCGAACCTGTCGCGGACGACCTCGTCGCGCTCAAGGGCGATCTGCTTGAGTTCCTCTTCCAGTTCGCTGCGATAGATTTCCTTGGAGACGGCGCTGCGGACCATATAGACAAGTGCGCTTTCCCGGCTGATGCTGCGGCGGACATAGACGAAATACCATATTACCCCTGCCAGGGCGAACGCGCCGGTCGTAATCAGCGGGATCGCCCCCATCTCCACGATCAGAAACCCGCACAGCACGATCCCGATAATCTGTATCCACGGGTACAGCGGCGCGCGGAACAGCGGGCGATAGTTCTGGAGTTTGCTGCCTCGCATTATCAGCACGGCTACGTTGACCAGCAGAAACAGCATGATCATCATCGTGCTGGCGACCTTGACGAGGTTTTGAATGCTGAGTATTGCAATCACCGCGATCATAAAGCCGCTGGTGATGAGGATGCTCACATGCGGCGTGCCGAAGCGGCCCGAGACCTTCTGGAGGAATCCCGGCAGCAGTCCGTCGCGGCTCATCGCCATCGGGCTGCGGGAGGCAGACAGTATGCCGCTGTTGGCCGTGGTGATGAACGCCAGCATCGCCGCCGCCGACAGGAGAATCAGCCCGCCAGGCCCCATGAATTTTTCCGCCGCCAGACTCAGCGGGGTAAGGTTGTCGTTGTCGGCGAGCTCGCCGGCGTTCATCACGCCCACCACTATAAATGCCGCTGCGATGTAGAACGCTGTAACGACCAGTGCAGCCAGGAACATCCCCGCCGGTATGTTTCGTCCGGGATGGTGGACCTCTTCGGCTACGCTGGCGACCTTGGTCAAACCGCCGTAGGAGATGAAGACCAGCCCGGCCGTCGCGAAAACCTCGCCCCAGCCTTTGTCCATAAAATCAGCGAAGTGGGAGTGTTTCGCAGCCGGCATGCCCGCAACGACGAACACGCTCAGTATCCCCAGTAGAATGGCTACCATAACGATTTGAAGCCGGCCTACGCCCTTGACGGTCAGGATGTTCAGAACCGCGAAGAACACGCAGCAGGTAATGGCGACACCTTTAATCGGCCATTCGCCAATCTGTCCGCTGGGCAAAACAAGCCTGGCGAATGCACCGATACCGATAAGTGCGAAGGCGGTTTTCAGGGCGATGCTGAACCAGTTGGCAAGCCCCGCCAGCGTTCCCAGCAGCGGGCCCATGCTGCGCTCGATGAAGAAATAGCTGCCTCCGCTCTTGGGCATGGCGGTGGCAAGTTCGGCCTTGGATAGCATCGCCGGGATGACCATCACGCCGGCCAGCGCGTACGCCAGCACCATCGCCGGACCGGCCTTGGCGAACGCCAGTCCCGGCAGGACGAATAGTCCCGAAGAGATCATCGCACCGGCGGCGATACAGAATACGCCCCAGAACCCGAATTTACGCTGAAGACCAGCCAGTTTTTCTCACCCTCAATGAATCGCTTTTACGCCGGAGATTCTAACGCGACGGAGTGTCGGAAGGAAATTCTAAATACATCAGCGGTGTAACAGCCCGCACATAGATATGTACGGGCTGTCGCGCCTTGACTTGAACGGCGCGGGCCTTGAGAATCTCTTCCGGCATGGACAAACCGAAAGTTACCGCCGTCATTCCCTGCTACAACGTCTCGGAGGCCTGCGTGGATGTGATTGTCCGCTGCCGGGCTTATGCCGGCCGCGTCATCGCAATCGACGACGGGTCAACCGACGACACGCTCGATTGGATAAAGACCACCGGCTGCGAGGTCATCGCCCTGCCGGAAAATCAGGGCAAGGGCGTGGCGCTGCGTTACGGGTTCGCCGCGGCAATCGCCGATGACTGCGACTATGTCGTTACGCTCGACAGCGACGGCCAGCACCTGCCCGAAGAGATACCCAGCCTGGTCTCGGCGGCGGTCGAGACCGGAAGCGACGTGGTCGTCGGCTCGCGCAGTGTATCGGAGATGCCTCCGCAGAGACAGGTGGGAAACCTGCTGACGCGATGGACCTTCCGCCTCCAGACCGGTAAAAAACTCCGCGATACGCAGACGGGCTATCGACTGTTCACGCCGGAGGCGCTGCGAAAAATCATGCCGGGACTGTCGTGGGGCAGGTACGAGACCGAAATGGCAATGCTCTTCAACGCCGACCATATGGGCCTGAAGATGACCACCGCGACTATCTCCACCGTCTATATCGGCGAGAATCAACTCACCTCCTTCCGCAACCTGCCCGACGCGATGCGGATATTTCTCGTCGTCCTGCGTTACGCCGCGGCGGGGATTTCATCGGCGATACTGGAGTTTGCGATCTTCTCTGCAATCGTGTGGCTGTTCGGCGTTCACTATATCCCGGCGCTGCTGATTTCCCGTGCAGTCGCCCTGGCCAATCACTATCTCGTCTCGCGGTTCTTCGCGTTTCGCGTGCGCAAGAAAATTCACCGCGACGAGATGTTCCGCTACGCCGTAGTCGCGGGGATTAACCTGGCGGCGTCATTTGCGTTTCTGCACATTATGATCGAATGGCTGGAACTTGATACGATACTGTCCAAGGTCATCTCGCAGACGGTTCTGTTCTGGGTAACGTTTTTCCTGCTGAAGCAATATACGTTCAAAGTTTCCCTTCGCGCCCAGACGGCCCGCGAGGCGGTAAGGAGATGAGCATGAGATATACGATGATTCTGATATTGGCATTGGCGACAGACGCTTTTGCCGCTGCGCCGAAGGTTCGCATCGCACATCCCAGGATTTATGTAACCGCCGAAGACGTCCCAGCGATCCGCGCAAAATGCGCCGGGCCTATGAAAGATGTCTTCGCCGCGATGAAAAAGGCTGATTGGATAATGTCCCGCAAGGCCGGTACCGGCTGGACCGACCGGACAAACGTAGCGTACCCCGCTTTCATGTACCTCGTCAGCGGCGAGAAGAAATATCTGAACAAGACGAAAGAATTCCTCGACGCGATGAGTCGCAACTGGCCTAAGAATCAATACCTTACGCCGGAGTGGCTTCGCGGCGCGTCAATGGCAACCGACTGGATATGGAACGACCTTACGCCCGCCGAGCGAGCAAAATACGGCAGGACGCTGCTAGACATGTCCGACTGGGTATCAAAAAAGGTCTGGCGGCACAGCGATTTCAATAATCACTTCGTTGGCGAGCACCTTGCGGTGCTGTACGTGGCGGTTTTGCTGGATGGGGAAAATATCGAACAGCGCCGAACGGCAAGCCTTATGAAGACCGGAATGGACTATTTGTTGAATCATGCCGTTCCGGCAGCGAATGAAATCGCCGGTGAACTGAATCGGCAAGAGTGGGCTGGGACGCTGGCCTACGTTCGTTATCTTGCTCAACCACCAACCCCTAAACGGCGCGATGCGTTCTTCGTCGGTGGTCAGCCTGAGGGGTTTTCGTACAATGATTGGGGTTACGCCCGCCCGTTGGCGCTGACGTGCGAGATGTGGCGGGTGGCGACGGGGCAGGATTTATTCAAGGATTCCTCGTTTTTCCGGGGCCAGAGCGTTTGGCACGCCTATGGCCTCAGGCCCGATACGGGAACCTTCGCGCGCAGCGAAGATTGCTCAAGCGGCCTCAAGCCCGGTGCGAATCTTAAGACATTTATGCACCTTCTGGCGACGCGCCTTGACGACCCGTTGGCGGAATGGCTGGCGGAAAAGTACAAATGGAAATACGTCCAGCAGGGCTGGCAGGAAATACTCTGGCGGAATCCGAAACTCAAAGCCAAGTCGCCCAGGCAGATGTCTCTGCCGCTTGCGGCGTGTTTTCCCAAACTCGGGCACGTTTATTTCCGCACCGGCTGGGGCGATAAAAACGCCGCCTTTGCCCTGTTCCAGTGCGGGCCTTACTATGCCGGGCATCAGCACCTGGATAATAACACGTTCGTGATTCACCGCTCCGGCTCACTGGCTATCGACAGCGGCACGAACGACTACGGGGCGCATCGTGGTAACTATTACTGTCGGACGGTTGCCCACAATGGGATACTGGTATTCGACCCTGCCGAAAAATTCAGCGGGCGGGCCTGGAGCGCAAGGGGCGCCGGTGGGAGTAACGACGGCGGGCAGATGCGAGGCAAGGGACAGGACCGCGTCGGCAAGTTCAAGCCCGGCTGTGAGTCTGACATTGGGAAAATTATAGCATTCAAGACCGGTCGATACTGCGCCGCAGCCGCCGGCGATGCGACGAAATCCTACTCGCCCGCCAAGGTCAGCCGGGCCGTTCGAGCGTTCTATCACCTCCGCCCCGAAAATCCCGGCTCGGACGCTATCGACACATTCGTCGTCTTTGACAGCGTTGAGACGAAAAAACCCGGCGCCGAAGTGAAGTGGATTATTCACAGCATCGACAGGCCCAAAATTGACGGTGACCGGTTTATCATCTCTCATGGCGGCGGACAACTGGTTGGACAAGTGATTCTGCCTGTAAAGGTCAAATTGATACTTGTCGGCGGGCAGGGGAAAGAATCATTCGTTAACGGTAAAAACTATCCGCCGATGAAGAAGAAACCCGACGCCGAGCACGGCGACTGGCGGATTGAGATACCGTTCAGGAACCGTGCCGTTATCCTATTGACGACGATGAAAAAAGACGCCGAGCCGACGGCAATCGACCCGGCAAATCCGTTGGGATTCCTCCCGGGATTTACATTCTCCCGCAACCGATTCCGCTACCGACTGCTGCTACCAAAGACAAAGGACACCCTGCCGACGATAGAAATCCGACAAAACGGAAAGGTTGTCGAGATGCTCGATATGCCTTCATCGAAGAGAGAATAAGTATAGAGAGGCGCCGGATCTCCAACCAAGCCCTTATATCGCCCCGGTTTTTATTGGACAAATCCGCCTGTTTATGGTAAAATAATATCGAAGAGGTTGGTTTGTCTATGGATGAAGATACGTATGGGGGCGTTTGGGGCATTTTCGGATAATCAGGAGGATTTCTCATGCGTGCGAGTTTGTTTATTGCAATTGTTATCGTTCTGGTTTTCTGTAATTCGGCATTGGCTGATCGGACCATCCTGGCCGATGCGTATCTGGACAGACTTGAGGGCATGTGGCTGGGGCAGTTGCTCGGAAACTACGCCGGTCGCCAAGTGGAGGGCCTTACGACCGTTTTGTACGAGGGCCCCAACCCGGTCAACAAGCCCATCACCGATTATCAAGTTCAGTGGAATACTATCCTGACGGGCCAGTACTATACCAAAACAGGCGCTCTCGCCGGCGACACAACCAAGTGGCTTGGGGATGATGATACGTGCCTGGAGTTTCTATACGCACATTCTCTGCAGACCAAGGTTTCGCTGAGCGTTGCCGAGCGGACCTCGCTATGGACGGATAACGTTTCGTCCAGCGGCTTGTACATCGCCAACAGACAGGCGTGGTACCAGATCAATGACCACAGTCTGTCAGCGGTCCAGTCGGGTAGCGTTCGCCACAACATCAATGCCGGCTGGGCGATCGACTCGCAGATCACCACCGAGTCCCTCGGCGCCATTGCTCCGGGCATGCGTCAGCAGGCGGCGAACCTGTCCGGGGACTTCGGAGGGATCACCAACAGCGGATACAGCCTGCACGCGGCCCAGTTCTACGCGGCCATGTATGCCGAAGCGCCGGCTATGCCGGTTCCGAATGTTGAAACGCTGGTGAACAAGGGGCTGGAGGTCGTGCCCACGGGCAGTTGGACTCGCGAAATTGTTACAAAGGCGCAGCAATTATACCAGGCTGATCTGGACGACGACGGCGCGTTAAACAGTTGGCTGAACAGTCGCAATGAGATCATCAGCTTTGCCCACCAGCGAGGTCGGGATCGAGTCTGGGTCGAGTCTCCCTCGAACACGGGGCTGACGACTTTGGCAATTCTTTACGGACAAGGCGACTTCGAGGACACCGTGGAGTACGGCGTTCGTGGCGGGGAAGACTCCGACTGCAACCCGGCGACGGCCGGCGGCTTGATCGGCATGATGAAGGGCGCTAATGTCATTCTCGCAGAGCTGACGACGGCGGGGCTGGACGTGTCGGCCATCCCGCAAACTTATTACGACAGTTCGACCGTGGTGGGCCTGCCCAAATCAGACTGGACCACCGACGAGGTGCTGGGCATCATGCAAACGGCTGCGGAGATGCAGATATTGAATGGGGGCGGAACCATAAGCGGTTCCGGCGCCACGAGGCAATACACCATTGTGGATGCGGGAACAGGTCTCGATTTGGTCAACACGGCCGACGTGAGCGACCCTGATACCGGCCCGGGTGGACTCGTCGGACAGGTGCTGGCCCTTGGCGGCCAGGTGTATGTTGTCGTGACGCGCAATGGTGTGGTCATCGCCGACAACGACACGAATGATCGCACGGACCAGAACCGCCTGATCGACGGCGTGGTGGACTTGACGAACAACGGCGTCCTGCCGTTCGACACATACAATGGCGGCACTGGCGCCCGGACAGATGGCTACGAACTTCATTTCGACCGCGAGGTTCTGTTCGATCAACTGGTATTGCACGAGGGTGACATTCGGCCTTCGGGTGGGGGAGGCGGACTTAGCAGGGATCCGACCGACCCGAATTACGAGCCTTACGGCGGATACTTCACAGACTTGATCGTGGAAGTCCTCCATGATGGCGAGTGGGTCGAGGTGGATGGTCTTTCACTCAGCGAAGCCCTTGATCCCTACGCCTACTTCCAGTCCATCGAACTGTCATTTGCCCCGATTACAGGCGAAGCGATCCGTGTGGTCGGCACTTCCGGAGGCCAGCGGCCTTACACCTCGCTGACGGAACTCGTAGCGGTTCCGGAACCTGCTACTGTTACGCTGCTTGTTTTCGGCGGCTGCGTGCTTTTGCGCAGGCGACGAAACAGGCAGACAAATTGATTTTGTTGCACCGGTTGCTTCAGAAACACGGCGCCCGCCGGCAAAGTCGGCCGCAATGAACATCTCTCGCGAATGATTTGCTTTTGACAAATCACTCCCATCGGTCAAAATGCACCTTCTGGAATCTTTTGACAGGAGTGAAAGATGCTTTGGGAAGAGCTAACCGCCGACGAATTCGCAAAGGCCGTTGTCGATTGCGGTCGGACGTGCGTGGTCCCGATGGGCGTTCTGGAGCGCCACGGGCCACACCTGCCGCTGGGCACGGACATGATCAACGCCAATTACGTCGCTGCCCGGGCGGCCGAACGCGAACCGGCTGTGGTCTTTCCGCCCTGGTTTCTGGGCCAGATATTCGAAGCGAAATGCTTCCCCGGTACAATTACACTGCCGCCGAAGTTGCTGGTGGAATTGATGCTGAACATTTTCGACGAAATCGGGCGAAACGGATTCACCAAAATAGTCGTCTATAACGGCCACGGGGGAAATATCGCATTGGTGAATTTCCTTTGCCAATGCCAGTTGGCCGAAAAGAAGCCCTACCAGGTCTATACGATTTTCTATGACGCTGGTATCAGCGACGCCGACCGTGCTCGTCTGGCCAAGGAGGTCTGGACCACCACCGACGACAAACACGCCGGCGAGAACGAAACATCGTTGATGCCGGCTCACCGGCCTGACCTGGTGAAGATGGACGCCCTGGCCGGGCAGATCGGCAGCGCCCTGGGCCGACTCGACCACATCAAGCCTGGCGGTACGGCGTTGGGCTGGTACGCCGACTATCCGGAACACTACGCCGGCGACGCCCGAGAGGCCTCGGCCGAAAAGGGCGAAGTCTTTGCCGAGGCCATGATCGACGGACTGGCCCGCTTCATCGGCGCTGTAAAGGACGACACCGTCGCAGCCGAACTATCCGACGAGTTTTTCCGTCGCGAGCGGGAATTGCGAGGCGACCGAAAGGAACACAAAGCGTGAGCCACCACAGACGGCATTTACTGGAAAAAGTGCAGGTTCAGGTTGCGGCTGCTGCCGCACTGGCCATTGTTTATTTTCTCATCGCCCCCGCCCTCAGGCCGTGGGAACCGGTCGGGGCGACGGCCTTTGTGCCGATGGGCGACTACGGGCGGTTTGTTGTCTTCGCCGTGGCGGTCTGGGCAATTTCCGCCGGCTGCGCCGCACTGACACTCTCGGCCAGACCCGAAGGGGCGCTGCTGGCGACGCTTGTCGGTGTGGCGGGGTTCAGTTTCGCCAGCGGCCCCATGCGAATGCTGCTGTGGCGCTGGGAAGGCAATTTCGGCCGGCTGTTCGCCCTGTTGTCGGCGGAGGTTCTGGCCATGGCGGTCGTTGTACTGGGGGCGATGATTGTAATCGTACTGGTCCGCGCAGGTCTGCACCGACTGTTACCGAAAGTTACCTGGAAAAATCCGGCGCTGACTGCGAAGTCAACCGATAAACAGGCCGGAAAGACGCAGGTGATGCACGCTGCCGGGGCCGTGATTATGGAACTGGCTGTGGCGATGCTGTTGCTGGTGATAACCTTCCGGTCAACCGACCGCGGACAAATAGCCTTCGCTCTGGCGGCGAGTTTCTTCATCGCTGCCCTGGCGGCCCACCAGACCTTCCCAATCCGCACGGTCGTGCCGTTGTGGTTCGGGCCGATAATAATGGCGGTGCTTGTCTTCGCCCTTGGCTGGGTGGGCGCAAGCGGCGGCGGCAGCGGGCCGGTCTGGCAATCGGCCCTGATGTCGGCCAGGAATCTGCCGCTCCGGGCTGCTCTTCCTGTTGACTGGCTGGCCTTGGGATCGGGCGGGGCAGTGGCGGGTTTCTGGCTCAGCAGCAGGATGAAAGAGGCCAAACCTGCCGACGATTAATCGCCGGCCTGAAAATAAAACCATTAAAACACCTACAACAAAGAAGGAAACAATCACTATGAGCAGTTCCTGTATCGCCGCACAGATGTACACGCTTCGGGAGTTCCTCAAGACCCCTGCCGACATCGCCAAGACGCTGGCGAAGGTCAAGGCCATCGGTTACGAGGCGGTCCAGATTTCGGGCTTCGGCCCGTGTGCCCCGTCCGAAATTGCAAAAATGCTCGAAGGCGAAGGCCTTATCTGCGCCTCCTCGCATACTTCGCTCCAGCGACTGGAAGAAGAACTCGATGGGTTCATTGAAGAACACCATCTTTGGGGCTGCGGGCATACCGCCGTTGCCTATATGCCCGAAGAGTTCCATAATCCCGACGGCATCCTGGCCTTTTCCGCCCAAATGGATGAGATCGGCAAAGCGCTTGCCGATGCCGGTATCGTCCTTGCCTATCACAACCATAATTTCGAGTTCGCCAAAGCCGACGGAAAGACCTGGCTGGAAATCCTCTACGAGAACACCAACCCTCAGTACGTCAAGGTCGAGATTGATACATATTGGGTTCAGGCCGGCGGGGGCGACCCTGCCGAGTGGATACGCAAATACGCCGGCAGGCTGCCGCTGCTGCACGTCAAGGATATGATCATAGGCTCCGACAACCAGCAGCGATTCGCCGAGATCGGCGAAGGCAACCTCAACTGGCTGGCCATCCTCGCAGCGGCAAAGGACGCCGGAGTCAAATGGTACTGCGTCGAGCAGGATGACTGCTACGGGCGCGACCCGTTCGAGTCGCTGAAAATCTCGCTGGACAACCTGCGCGGGATGGGGCTGAAATAGGCACAGTGAGAATTATGTCTGAAAACGAAAAAGTCGGTTACTTCGGCCCCTACGGCGGGCAGTTCGTGCCGGAGACGCTGATGGCTGCACTGGCGCAGTTGGATCACGAATACCACGCTGCAATGGCTGATGAATCGTTCCTGGCCGAGTTCGACCGCTGCCTGCGTGAAATCGCAGGCAGGCCAAGCGAGATGTACTTCGCGCGCCGCCTGACCGAGCAGGCCTGCGGGGCGAAAATCTACCTCAAGCGCGAGGATATGAACCATACCGGCGCACACAAGATCAACAACACCCTCGGTCAGGCGCTGCTGACGCTTCGGATGGGCAAGAAGCGGGTCATCGCCGAGACCGGCGCAGGCCAGCACGGCGTGGCGACGGCGACGGCAGCGGCGGTCTTCGGGCTGGACTGCGAAGTCTATATGGGCACTGAGGACATCCGCCGACAGGCACTGAACGTATTCCGTATGGAACTTCTGGGCGCACGCGTCATCCCCGTAACCACCGGCCAGCGGACGCTCAAGGACGCCTGCAACGAGGCCATGCGAGACTGGATGGGCTCGGTCGAGCATACGCATTACATCCTCGGCTCGGTCGTCGGGCCTGCGCCGTTTCCGGAAATGGTTCGCGAGTTTCAATGCTGCATCGGGCGGGAGTCGCGCGAGCAGATGATGGACGCCGAAGGCCGGCTGCCGGACGTAATCGTCGCCTGCATCGGCGGCGGGTCCAATGCCGCGGGCATCTTCGCGCCGATGATCGACGAGGCTGTCGAGATGGTCGGCGTTGAGGCCGGCGGGCGCAGCATGGGCCTGGGCGACCACGCCGCATCGCTGGTGGCAGGGCAGCCCGGTGTGCTGCACGGGGCAAGGAGTTACGTTCTCCAGGATTCCGACGGGCAGACCGCGCCGGTTCACAGCGTCTCTGCCGGGCTGGATTACCCCGGCGTCGGGCCTGAACACGCATACTGGAAAGACACCGGCAGGGTGAGGTACACCACGTGCAGCGATGATGAGGCCCTCGACGCCGTCGTGGCGCTCTCGCGGGCCGAAGGGATCATCCCTGCTCTGGAGTCCGCCCACGCCGTCGCCGAAGCCATGAAAATCGCCCCGAAAATGAAGCCGGAACAAATCATCCTCGTCAATCTCTCCGGCCGAGGTGATAAAGACTGTAACGAGATAGCGGAGATACTCAAACGACGGAAGAAATAGTCCACGGATTACACGGATTTCACAGATTATAAAGAAACAGATGAGTAATTTACGTTACAATCGTTTGGTTAAGACGTTTTCGGAACTTCGTGCCGCGAGCAGGAAGGCGCTTATGCCTTTTCTGACGGCTGGTTATCCGGACCTGGAGACGACCGCGGCGCTGCTGGGAAATTTCGAGGCGCGCGGGGTGCGGGTCTGTGAATTGGGGATTCCGTTTTCCGACCCGATTGCCGATGGTCCGACGATCCAGGCCTCATATACCGAGGCCCTTTCCGCCGGTGTCAGCAGCGAAAAAATCTTCGAAATGGTCCGGTCATACCGTCAGGGCGACGGAAAACTGGCCCTTGTGGCGATGGTCAGTTATTCCATCGTTTTCAAGCACGGCGTGGAGTCATATCTGGCCGCCGCTGCCGGCGCCGGCTTCGATGGGATTATCATTCCCGACCTGCCGCTGGAGGAAGCCGCTGAATTGGAACCGCTGGCTGCGGCGGCGGGCCTGGCCAACGTGATGCTGATCGCCCCGACGACGCCGCCGGCCCGTCGGCTCGAAATCGCCCGCCACTCGCGCGGGTTCATCTATTTCGTCTCCATCGCCGGCATCACGGGCGAGCGTGCCCGCCTGCCGGAGGAGTCCATCCGGGCCGTCGCCGAACTCCGCACGCACACCGATACGCCCGTCTGCATCGGCTTCGGCGTCTCCAACGCCGAAACCGTCGGACACGTCTGCGAGGTCGCCGACGGCGCTATCGTCGGCTCCGCCATCATCCACCGCATCACCGACGCAAAAGACGCCCCGCGTAACGAACTGGTAAAAAAAGTCGGAGATTTCATCAGCGAACTGCTGATACCGATTCTTTAGCAGGGATACATGGGATGCAGGGGATTTTTTTAAATTGAAGTGAACGCGGCAGAAGTGGATGTCTGATACTAAGGAAATAACCGGTCAGGACAGGAAGCGATACAGTTGGGCGGTTATCATGTCGGTACCGCTTGGGCTGCTGTTTTTTCTCCCGCTGGGGATGCTTGGTATTGTTTTCGTCGTTCTTGGTCTGTGGCAAACGCGGGGAGGTCGGATGGTCGGACGCGGGGCCGCGTGGGGTGGTTTGCTTCTCTGGCTGGTTTGTCTGTCGGCTACTACGACCGGATGTCCTGCAACTGTGCTGTCGCCACTCCTGTTTGAAGAGGATCGCCAACTTCAGAGATTCTTGGACGACATAGCGGAGGGACGCTTCGAACAAGCGTACAATAGCCCCGAAATTGAATGCGCAAACGTAAGGACTTGGGCGCTGGGCCAAAGTTTTTCGCCAACACTACGGCCAAGGACGCATTTCCCTGTGTCGATACAGGGTCAGGTTCCTCCAGGGAAATATAAATAATTACCGTGTCGTGTTTGAAAAAGTCGGAGTTAGGAATCTGTCAGTCCACTGGGACGTTGGTCCCCACGGGGAGACGGACACAAGGCGGACGCTATTCACCTTTGAAAGTTTTCCGGATATACCTCCGGCCTCTTCATGGCAATTTACCGATGAGGCGCAAGACATGAAAAAGCAAGACGGCGGCTTGTAATCTGTGTCTGTCTGCGCTGATCTTCGCTTTTTTTATGAGAATCCCCTGTATCCCCTGCATCCTTGCTAATCTTTTACCGCTGGTTGGGGCGTTGCTGGTTGGAGTTTGATGACTTTTCCCATTTTTCGCCAGCGGTCGTATCGGCGTTGGAGCAGGTCGTCGATGTTGAATCTGCGGAGGTCGCGGAGGCTTCGGACGAAGTATCGTTCAACGTTAGCGGCGGCTTCGGCTGGGTCGCGGTGCGCCCCGCCGAGCGGCTCGCCGACAACCTCGTCGATGATGTCCATGTCCATGAGGTGCCTGGATGTGAGTTTCATTGCTTCGGCGGCGTCGGCGGCCTTTTCGCCGGTCTTCCACAGGATAGCGGCGCAGCCTTCCGGGCTGATGACGCTGTAATAGGCGTGTTGGAGCATTGCCATTCGGTCGCCGACGCCGATGCCCAGCGCCCCGCCCGATCCGCCCTCGCCGATTACCAGGCAGGCTATCGGTGTTCGCAGGCGGCTCATTTCGCGAAGGTTGACCGCGATCGCTTCGGCTACGCCGCGCTCCTCGCTATCGACGCCCGGATATGCGCCCGGCGTATCAATCAGGGTAACAATCGGCAGGGCGAATTTCTCGGCCAGTTTCATCACGCGAAGGGCTTTGCGGTAGCCTTCCGGGTGCGCGCAGCCGAAGTTGCATTTGATTTTTTCGTTGGTGTCCCGGCCCTTGTGTTGGGCGATGATGACGACTTTTTCAGCGGCAATCCGCCCCAGTCCGCAGCGGATGGCGTGATCGTCGCCGAATGTGCGGTCGCCGTGCAGTTCGACGAATTCCTTTACGATGCGGTCGAGGTAATCGCCTGCCAGGGGCCTGTGGGGATGGCGGGCGACCTGGACGGTCTGCCAGGCCGACAGGTTGCTGTAGGTCGTCTTCAGTTGCGTCAGGTACCGGGCGCGGAGGCGGCGAATCTCGCTGCTGTGGTCTCGACCGGCGGCGGCCTGGTCTGCCTCCAACTCGGCGATATGACGCCGGTTGGCAGCCAGGGGCTTCTCGAAGTCGAGCAGATACTCGCTATCGCCGTTTTGCGAACCGTTCGGACCGGGCGGCATGGCTCAATCTCAATAGCGGCCTCGTATAAACATCAGGCCTGGATGAACATATCTTACCTAAGCTCTGTCTGAAAAGTTCAGACATCGCCTCAAAGCATTCAGCATTCAGCATTCAGCCAAAAACCCAATAAACAAAGGACCTGCAATGCTGATTGCTGACCGCTGACCGCTTTTTACTAATTGCCGGTTTGAAATAGTTTTCAGACAAAGATTAACACCAAACAAGGACGCTTACCGGCGCCCTTTCAACGTTTTCTTACAATGACAACAGGATAGGCTCATTTGGCAAAACGGGCAAGAAAAAATTGACCCGTCAAAATTGACCACAAAGGACACAAAGAGCACAAAGAACAAAAGAATTAAAAATTTCGTTTTTTACTTTGTGCTCTTTGTGTCCTTTGTGGTTAATCTTCTTTGGTGGACTTATGAAGAAGCCGGTTCTTGAAAAGGTAACGGTCGTCGGGGTTGGTCTTCTGGGCGGGTCGATTGGTCTTGCCCTCAAGGCCGCTGATGAAAGTATCGCTGTGGCGGGTGTCGGGCGACGGAGATCGTCCCTCGCCCGCGCTCTGGCTGCCGGTGCGATTGACACCGCTACGCTTTCGACGGAAGAGGGTGTTACCGGTGCGGACCTGGTTGTGTTGGCTACGCCGCTGGGCGCTTGCGAAGATCACCTGCTGGCGATGCGGGATTCGATTTCGGCCCGTGCGGTCGTTACAGACGTCGGCTCGACCAAGGCTGTCGTCGTCCGCCTGGCCGAGGCTGTCCTTGGTCAAGGCGGGCCTTTCATCGGCAGCCACCCGATGGCCGGGTCCGAGCGCCGCGGCGTGCAGTTCGCCAGGGCCGACCTGTTCGCCGGCGCGACTTGTATCGTTACGCCGACAAAGCACACCCGCCCTGCGGCGCTGCGCAAGGTGTTGCGGTTCTGGGAGATGCTCGGCAGCCGAACCGTTCGCATGACTCCGACTGCCCATGACCGCGCCGTCGCGCGCATCTCGCACCTGCCGCACGTCCTGGCGGCCATGATCGTCACAGGCCAGAAAAACGCAGACCTGCCCCTGGCCGGTCGCGGCTTCCTCGACACCACGCGGATCGCCTCGGGCGATCCGGCCATGTGGCGGGACATTATCCTGACCAACCGCAAGCCGCTGCTGGCGGCCATTGACGCAGCCGACGAGCAACTTATGCGCATCCGCGACCTGATCGACCTCGGCGACGCAGCCGGTATCGAGCGCTACCTCACCGCCGCTAAGAAACGCCGCGACGAACTTCTCGCACGCAGGCTGAAACAGGAAGAGTAGTAGTCTGCGATTATCCCAAGGCTACATCCAACGTCATCATAATCGCAAAACCGACAATCGCGCCCATCGTAGCCAGGTCCACGTTACCTTTTCGCTGTGCCTCGGGGATGAGTTCTTCGACTACGACGAAGATCATCGCTCCAGCGGCGAAGGCCAGTGCGTAAGGCAGGATCGAACTGATCATCAGCACGGCACCGGCCCCAAGGATAGCGCCAATCGGCTCGACCACTGCCGAGAGTTGCCCATACCACAGCGCCTTGGCCCGGCTCATTCCTTCACGGCGCAAAGGCAGCGCCACGGCCGTGCCTTCGGGAAAATTCTGAAGACCGATGCCGATGGCCAAGGCGATGGCCGAGCCTATCTGGGCTGCCTGTTCAGCGCCGGACAAATGAGCGGCTGCCCCGAACGCCACGCCGATAGCCAGGCCTTCGGGAAAGTTGTGTATCGTGATCGCCAGCACCAGCAGCGTGCTGCGATGCAGGGAGGTTTTGGGTCCCTCGGCTATTGCCAGGTCGGGATGCAGGTGGGGCAGTATCCTGTCGATTATTCGCAGCACCACCGCACCAAGTAGAAACCCCACCAGCGGCGGCATCCATTTCAGCGCCTCGCCGTACGATTTTTCAGCCAGGTCGATCGAGGGGGCAAGGAGGCTCCAGAAACTCGCGGCGATCATCACACCGGCGGCCATGCCCAGTGAAGCGTCCAGATACTTCTGTGAAACCTTCTTCGTCAAAAGCACCACCGCGGCACCCAGCGCGGTAACAAGCCACGTACCGAACGTCGCAATCAATGCCTGGACTACCGGGTTTATGTCATAGAACCACGATATACCCAAACCCGCCGCCAGGACGCTTGTGCTTGTGCAGGTTTCCAATCTGTACACCGGAAATCGGGCGCATCACGCCGGTTCGAACATCCGCCTCGGAAATTACACCGCGATCCATTCACCTGATTAGCCTACACCGTCGTTCCGCCATATCCCTAATATAATCTTACGAGGTTTTTTTCATAATAACAGTAGTAGGCTTTGCCTTTGCCTGACATTCCATACACGTTCCGAATACGACGACCCTGTGACTGGTTGGGCGGAATCCCTTTTTGCGGCAGACGTCCATCAAACGAACCTCGACATCCTGATCCTGAAACTCGACGAACCGCCCACATTCGTTGCAGATGAGGTGTTCGTGATGTTCGTGGCCGAAGACGTGCTCGTAGTGAACGTGAACGTCCGAATCTCGCAATTCCCGGACCAGTCCGGCTTGAACCATCAACGCCAGTGTTCGGTACACCGTACCCCGGCTGACGCGGTTGACGCCCCCGACAAGGTCCGCCGCCAACTCGTCCGCTCGAAAATGATCGTGCCGCTCGAATACCTGCCGAAGGATAATCCGCCTGGCCTCGGTGAGACGGTCGCCGTTGTTCTTGAGGTAGGCCTCAAAGACCTTCCATGCCTCATGGGTGATAGCGTCCTTTTGTGCTGCGTCCTTGTGATCCTTGCCCACCGGAGCGTCGTCGGCCCGCGATTGAGCGACGTCGCGACGCCGTTGTTTATATTTGGTCTTCATACCTTTTTGCCCTGGCCGCGTTATTGCGTGGACATCAATAGGTTTGTCTGCCAATAATAAATAGAGTGGTCGCCAGCGTAATGCAAGCCATGTTTGTACAAGATAAGGAGCAATGAAATGGCATACACAATCTCCGACGAATGTACGAAGTGCGGCGCTTGTGTGCCGGTCTGCCCCGTCGATGCAATCACCGAGGGCGACGACAAATTCATCATCGACCCCGAGAAATGCACAGACTGTGGCGTGTGCGAGTCCGAGTGCCCCGTCAACGCCATCTCGGCCGGTGCGTAGCGCCCTCGGCACAGGCCAGGCGAACCGGCCGCCGGCGCCCCGGCGGCGTCAGCGGCATCCGGGACGATCCTCGCGGCCTTGGCGGGCCGAGATGTCCTGGCTGTTGCCAAAAGGTTCATCAGGCTACCTGAAACCTGCGGGGACATTGAGTCTCTTTGTCACCATGTTCACGGGCGGAACTCTTTCGCTGCAGGTACCGTATGCACTGCTTGCGGGGGCAATATCCGAGCATGGTCCCAAGGATGAAATCCTCTTCGTCGCTGTAGGCCGATAAGTCTCTCTTGCCTATACTGCGAATGACCTCGATACAGGACGGATCACCGAAAAATACGTTCATCTTCTCTGTACCGACCGGAAAGATGAAATAGGCAATCCGTCCCCGACGGAGTTTCCTGATGATTTGCTTCTTGCATTCCCTCCGGCAGGTATGAAGGATAAGGTTCCGCAGACCCTTGCGGTATTCATAGACGTGATGGCAGAAGACCGCCATGGCCGCCGTATCAGGTGTCTGAAGTTCCTCGGCTTTTCCTATCATATCCGGCCTCCCATCGGTGGCTGTAACGTTTCATCCGACATTTCAGTCTCGGTCTGCAAACCCAGTTCGACCTTGAGTTGATTGACCCACGCCTTCACGCGCCCCGCCGTCATGTCAGGTTGTCTGTCTTCGTCCAAGGCCAGCCCCACAAACTCGTAGTTAACGACTGCCGTCGAGTCGCCGAAGTCATACCCGTCTGTCGGCCAGGCCCCTACTACGTCGGCTCCGGCTTCGGTGGCCTTTTCATACAGTGTGCCCATGGCATTGACGAAGGTGTCGGGATATGCCTGCTGATCGCCCAGACCGAACAGGGCTACCTTCCTTCCGTCCAAACTCTTCAGGCTCGAAGCAAACGCCTCCCAATCATCCTGAAGATCACCAAGTCCCCACGTGGAAACGCCGAGAATGAGAATACCGTATCCGCCGACGTCAGCCGGACCGGCCCCGGCGACATCGTGCAGGTCAACGTTGTCGGCGCCGAGTTCGTTCCGGACCATCTCGGCCACATTCTTTGTATTTCCCGTTGTGCTTCCATAAAACAATCCAACTTTGCTCATTAAAAATCTCCTTGCAATTATTTTGTAATCAGTTCTTTAGCGTAACGCCGCTTTAGCGGTTTTTGCGATCCATTCGGCTGCGCCGGGGCTTGGCAGCAGGCCATGTTTGGCCGCGACGATGTCCTTGCCTTTGAGGGGGTTCGGCAGCGCCATTCCGTGGATTCGCGTCGGGCGGTTCATGAACCGCTTGTGCATCCCCGCCGCTCCCATTGAGACGTAGCATCCCACCAGCAGCACTCGCTTCCTATTCTCTGCCGCTGCCATAATAGCCGGGACGCCGCCGGACCGATACCCTTGCCCGACGTGGACGTACGCCCAGTCGGCATGGGTGATGCCCGTCTTCCCGCAGATGTTGTACGTGATACGCTTCATCAAGGCGTCCCAGTAGGGTTTCAGCCCGTCGTCGCCGTGGGCCAGCACGATCACGGCCTCCTCGGCGGGGTTCTTCGACAGTTCCTTCACCCGCGCCAGCATCGTCTCAACGAGCAACTCGCCGCTGTCGAGCGTAGCCGTAACGGTTATGGGCAGTTTGCTTTTGACGATAGTCGCGCCTTCTTCGGCAAGTTCGGCCTTCATCTTCTCGTCGCTGTAAAGCCCCAGCAAGGCGGGAATGTCCCAGTGCGAATGGCTCGACGGCGCGATCAGCAGTGGTACGGCCACGATCCGGCTGCAACCGGCCCGTTCCATCTCGGCGACGCCGTCGGCTACCGAGGGTTTCACAAACTCCATCAGGACGACCTTGACCTTTTTGAACGGGCTGTTCGGCCCAAGCGCCTTGACGACCTGTTTCTCCAATGCCAGGACGGGTTTGTTCCACGCCGGCATCGGTGCGCCGTGCGCGATAACCAGCAGCCCGGCGGAACCGTCGGACATAGCGGTCGGCGTGGTATTTTCAGTAATGGCTGGAGCATTGTTTGTTCCGTACCCGACCGCACCGGCCAGGACAACCGAAAGAACCAACCCGATCAACAACTGCCTGTAAAACCTTTTCATGATCTCTTCCTTTCAATGTTTCTGTATTACTACGAAAAAACCGAAAATACCGCGAAACGGCAAACCCCACGGCTTGCCGTTTCGCCATGTTTTTCTCTGACAAAGACATATCTTTACCGTCGCCGGAACATCGCCAGCACGCCGCCCGACAACAATAATACTGCGGAAGCCGGTTCGGGAAGCGGCACGTTGGCAATGACAGGTTCTGCCCCGAGGCTGTCGGGCCAGGCGGCGTTGGGCTTACCGGCGAAATGAGGCCAGAGCCACGGGTCAAAATCGTCGTCGTACCGACCCGTCAGCGCGAAGCCGTAATTATCCGCCCCGCCGATCCAGGCGTTCACCAGTTCGGTAACGTCCCAGTAGTAGAACCCGTTGACTGTTATCTCGGCAGTGTCTATCTCATCGCCGATATAATTGTCCTGGAAATCCGAGACGCCGATCTGGCCTGATGTGATCTTCGAGACGTCTTCGGTAACGGTCTGGACGGAAATCTTCACAGGCTCATCCTCCGACGGCTGCGTCAGCGTCATTCCGCCTGCCGGCGGGATGTTCTCGAGGCTCAACCAGGCTGACGGAACCGGCGCGCTCGGCAGGTCCGTCAGGTCGAACTTCAGAAACGCCATGCTTTCCCATGCTTCACCGGCCCCTGTATTACAGGTCAGGACATAGTTTTTAACGAACGGTCCGCCGCCCATTGCCGAGTAAAACACCTCGTCAACATTCAGTGTAAAATCGGCCCTGGCAACCGAACCAGCCGACAAAACAACCAACAGCATTGCTACAACGATACTACTTTTGATACCCATTGTTTTCTCCATTCAATTAGCCGAGCAAGGAGCGAATGGGCTGGGTGGATCGGCCTTCGGGCTTCTCTGCCTGACTTACGCACAACTTGCACACACATTCACATTTGTACATTAACAGCGTTACTATCGGGTGCCATGCCCTTCCCGAAGGGATGGGCATGTAAATGTAGCGGACATGCTTACCCGCTTCGCGTGAAAGCATGGCACCCGACTTTTTTTTAGCCTCTGCGTCTTCGCCTCATCAGTACACCGACGCCGCCGAGACCCAACAGGACCATCGTCGCCGGCTCTGGAACCGGCATATCCGGCGGAACGGCTGCGCCGATAGCCGTGCTGATCTCGAACGAGTCCATCATCGGCGCAAAACCCGTCGCGGTGAACACCACGTTGAACGGCGTGTCCGGATTCTCGGTGAACTCAAAGACCTTGATGGTCCGGTACCATGGACTCCCGCTCGATCCGCCGGTACCGAGCTGGTGATTGTAATAGGTGGCCGGCGTGATATCCGTCGCGCCGGCGATGCCGGCTGACACGTTCCCGCTTGCGAACCAGTCGTATTCGACCCAGATTCTCAGCACACCGTTCTCGGCACCGGGATTTACCGTAGCAGTTAACGCAGCGGAACCGTCACCGCTCATTTGAATCATGCCGCCCCAGGTATCATCCGCCCAGGCAGGATGTGTTCCCGGAGGCATAGGGGGGCCGCCATTCCAGCCGTAATAGCCTTGCGGAGTCTGAGTATCCCAGACACACGTAGGCGTTCCGTAAGAATTGGTGTACCCGTTGTCCGCCGGTAGCGGCTGGCCGGGCCCAATCCATTCTTCCTCCACAGGGTCCCAACCGAGATCATGCAGTCCCCAGTCCTGGACCGTGTAGCCGGTCGCCGACTCCCAGCCGGGAGCGAATTTGTCGCGATAGCCGAAATCCGCCACAGCGGTCGAACCGGCCAGCGCAAGAACCAATACTGTCAACAAAATCTTCGTTGCATACTTCATATCATTCTCTCCTCATTGTGGCTTCTGAAAAGCCACCAAAGGTTTTTGGCTGGATCGGCTTTGAAGACCGTCTGGCTGGTCATACATCTACATCTGCTCCGTTTTCTCCGTTTGATGTTACATTTTCAATCACCTCCTTTCGGTTCTCATTCATACCGGTTTTTCAGCGCCAGCGGCGCAATTGCCAGCACACCGGACAGTACCGCCCAGCCGGCCTGGGCAATGAAGCCTCTGCCCCGACCACCCCCGCCTGCGGGGGTGTTAATCCGCCGGGCGAAGGTCTCGTCGCACAGTGCGAGTTTTTCCTTTTCCGACATTGCTTTGACGCGCCCGTCGGCTTCGTCCTTTATCTCCTGCGGGACGCCGTCGTAGTCCCACACTCCCATAATCTTCTGCTCGCAGCACATTTGCAGCGCGAGCACCTCGCGGGATAGTTCATCCAGTTTTTCGTCGCCAACCTGCTGCTTTGCCGTCCACTCCGGTTTGGCCAGCCGGCGGACGCCGATGTGTGCGGCCAACCCCGCTCCCGTACACAGCAGCGCAGCCAGGAATGTCGCGCGATGGCGATGCATACCGAATAGCCGCAACGGAACGCCCGCCGCCAGGCCCACCGGAAGCGCCAGCCACCCGAAGCCGACCCGCCACGCTCCGGCGGCAAGGCCCAGCATCGCCCCGATCGTTACCGCCGCGAGAAGCGAAACGCCTGCTGCTGTCAGTAATTTTTTCCTGTCCGAATCGTCCATTTTTTACACCCGGTTACCAACTGTCATACGGCGGGCCCCAGAAGTCCGGGTTTTCCGTCGCCATCGGCAGCGAGAGCGTCGGGTAGAAGGCTGTGGTCTTATCCATCAGCGCCCCGCTGGGCCAGTCGCTGACGGGCAGGGGGTCCACCGTTTTGCCTCTTACCGCCGAGCCGTGCCCATCGGCGAAATAGACGTTCATCCTGCCGTTGTGGAAAAATCCGCTGGTGGCGCGGTGATGGAAACGCCTTCGCGATCCGCCCAGGTCCGCTCCGGCGGCGCTAAAGGCGGCCTGGGCGGCGGGGTGGTCCAGGTCGGCAATCTTGCAGTAATTGGTTGCCTCGCCGATTAACATGCACTCGGCTGCACAGATCGGCTCGTCGATATTTCCCTTGCCGCCGAACAATCCCAGTGCGATTCGCGTCCCTCCACCCATCGCGTAGTCGGTCTCGGCGCCATTGACTAGGTAGGAAGTTACCTCGAACGCTCCGCCCATGTACGGGCAGGGAAACGGGTCCGAATCGCACGGGCAAAACAGCGCCTGCGGCATGTTTTCTCGCTTGTAATCCCATACACTGTCGGGCAGCGACTTGTCGAGATACGGTGCGGCGTCCTCGTAGAACGTTTCAGCCGAAGGCAGTCGGCCGTTGCGGTCATGGGCGTAGTATCGCAGGGCTATGCCGAGTACCCGCTGGTTATTCAGGCACACCACGGCTTTTGCCGCATCCTTGGCCCTGCCCAACGACGGCAAAAGGATGCTCACCAGCATAGCGATAATCGAAACCACCACGAGCAATTCGACCAGCGTGAAACCCGGGTGCCGTGGCCGCGGTGTTTGCGGCCACGATAAACCCTCCATACCTGACCGAATGTGGCCGCAAGCACCGCAGCCACGGCGCCTGCCGACGTTTTTTTGTGTGCTGACTGTCATTTCAATTTCCTGCATCGCCTGCACTCCAGGCAGGCCAATAAAAAAGGGAGCGGATGGACGCGAAAAAAGCGTTCCACTCGCTCCCTTGCTGGCCTTTAGCTCGCTGGGTGGCTGGGCGACCTTCGGATTTCCTGTTTTCTCAGTTATTTCCTATGGGTTAGACACTCGAAACATTCTTCCGGGTGGGCCGATAAAATCTTCCGGGCGGCCTGTTTCTTGAGAACCTCCAGTTTGGCATCGCCGCAGGAGACGCCCCGGTTCTTCAGCGTGAAGAAATCGGCTGATATCAGTTCGCTTCGCAGGCGAAACGTCAGCGTTTTGCCCGTGGAGATGCGACTGGCTGTGAAGGTAAAACTCTCGATAGACATCTTTTTCTGTTTCGTTTTGGGGCGGGTGAGTTTCCTGCCGGCATAGAGGTCGAGGACGTCCCAAACTCCTCGCATGGAACCCGCCACCGACAGTTCGAAATCCTTCGCGTTTGGAGTTTCGCCGGGAAAGAGCCTCCCGGCTGCATAACGTATCGCCTGGTACCCCGTGGCTATGCCGATGCAAAGCCCGTCGTCGTGATCGTGATCGTCTTCCGGTTTGGCCTTGGATGATTTTTTCGGCGTCGCCGAAGTAACCGTGCCGGCGTGGTCTTCGTGCTCGTGATGGAATTCCATTGCCTGTGCGAAGGTGATGGTCTGCACCTTCCCGCCGGGCCTGCGGACGCGCAAAGGCTCTGTCTTTGCGCTTATTTGCTGAACGTTGGAAGGGTTGGTACAGCCAGGCTGGACCAGAACGAAACCGGCTGCGACCACGGCTGCGATAATCGTCAATGTTGCAAGTCTTGTTTTTCTCATTTTATTCCTTTTTCGGACAATCTGTAACTATTCAAGGCGTCATGTATCGCGGATTATTGCCCCAGAACGGGGCGTCCCCGTCGTATGGGATGTCTTCGGGTCTAAACTGTAAGACCTCTCGGGTCGGCGTGAGAATTTGCGCAATCCCATCGTGTCGGAAAGCGAATTGGCCTTCCACGCATATCTGGTGGCCAAGGACCAACGGGGCATCGTGATCCCAGCAGGCATCCCCGAAGGCAAATGTCTGTGAGGGGACTTTTACGGCCGACGTTCGCCGAGGCCGCCTCGATCCGCCTCGCGCCACACCGAAGCAGGAAGTATTGGCGGCGTAACTGGTCCACAGCGGCTTGGGCGACCCGTTGGCAAACTGGCCGGGATTTTCATCGCTCGGACAGACCAGGATGGATTCCTGCTGTTGTGTGGGGCGAACACCGAAGTTGTGCAGAAGCGAGGTGTTCTGCCACCAATTGACATGTGCCGGGGGCGTCTCGCCTGAGGCTTCCGCTGCCGGATACCACCCGTCATGTTCTTCTGTGTACATAATCAGCCCGAGACCGATGTGGCTCAGATTACCTGCGCACAGGACGCGCCGTGTCGATCCCTTCGCCCTGGACAGCGAAGGCAGAAGGAGGGACACCAGCAGCGCGATAATAGCGACAACCACCAGCAGTTCGACTAACGTAAAAGCGAGGCTTTTGCGTTTGCTCACTGCAGGCAGTTCGACCAGCGTAAAACCACGTTTGTAACACATGCCCATTAAAATAATCCTATCGGAACAGAGGTTTTGGGGCGCTTCTTGCGACGGCCCAGAACCTCAAAACAAGATTACCGACGAAAAACTGCGCTACGCCTTCGCCCTGCGTCGGCGCAGCAACATCGTCGCGGCGGCGACGCCCAGTAAGGTCATGCTCGTCGGCTCAGGGACGATTTCAAGATACGGCCGCTGGGCGATCTGCTCGGCTGTGCTTCCGTACTCGTTGCCGCGGAAGAAGCACATGTAGTCTTCCTTGTCCTGCCCGGTCTCCCAGGGCGCATCGAACTCGTCGCTGTCCATGATAATCAGGCCGTAGTTGTCCGTTCCGTCAATCCAATCCTTGACCAGGTCGGTGATGTCCCACTCCACCCATTGGTCCGTGGAACTCGGCATGACAGTGAAGGCCTCGACGGTTGCGTCGTAATCGCCGCCGCCGTACTGGTACACGTGATTTGGATCATTATCCCAGCCGGTCATGGAATCCCATTGGCTGCTGCCGTCCCGGTTCACCCAGGAGGAAGCCGACTCCGACCATGAATTGGTCACGCGATGGAGGTTGTATGTCCGGCCGCTGGTATCGCCGCTGTAGAAGTACATTTTCAATTTCGCGCTGATGATTTCGCTGCTGTCCGAATAACTGCTCAGATTGAAATTCAACAACGTGTGGAAGTTGCGGACATAGGCGGTGCTGCAGGAGAAATTGCTCGTACGGACCCGGTTCTGCTTGCCTTTAATGGAATCGCTGTGCATGTTTGCGGTGTAACTGTTCGGGCATGAACTGAGCCAGTTGTCCGCTTCCGGACTTAGTTTCACCGCAGCGTCAGCCTGAGCGGCCGGGACGGCGGTCAATACGACGAGAAGTAACAATTTTGCAGCAGTGTTCATTTTTTTCTCCTTTTCCTCGGTTTTGCGGAAATCGCTCCGCTCGTTTCCAAAATGGCTTGTAATACGTTCACTTCATTTCGTTTTATTTACAAAAAAACATCTAAACCATCACTCATCACCTCCTTTTCGCTTTGCCTCACCTTTGCCGGCAAACGCGAAAGAGAACGGATGGACGCGAAAAAGCGTTCCACACGCTCCCTTGCTGGCTGATTGCTGGCTGGGTTGCGAGTAAGTCTGGTTGTGTGTTACTTGGTCAGGATCAACTTATCGTTTCGTGTAATCCTCAGGCGATACATCTGTCCCTTGTGGCTTATGGCCACCTCTTGGCATTGGCCGAAGAGGTATTGTGAGTCAATGACGGATGGCAATCCGGCGGGCTTGCCGTTATCCGGGCCGGCATCATTCCGTTCGGACTCATGTTGTATCCGGTCTGTCATCGGTTAATTGTTCCCAAAATATTTCCGCAATCGTTCAGCCACAACGGGCGAGGGAGGTTGGGGACTCCCGGCTTCGGAGGACTCCTCGTCGCGGCGAATTTCTGTGAACAGGTGCCCCAGTTTTTTCGGCACTGTGATAAACACCTGCTCGACGGCATGGCCATGCGGACAACGCCGAACGCCTTCGATGACAAGGAACTCGCCCTTGTCCGTAACCGTCAATTCTTCAGCAAAGAACGCCGCTTTGGCCATGATTGAAAATCTCTTATACGCTGGAAAGTTTCACCTATCTAACATTGTACATAAACAGAAACTTTCGTCAAGCAGAAAATTGGTTTTTTTATCAGGATTTTTGCGAGCGAGTCTAACTTGTTTTATATCAGGCTGTTATGTTGCGTCCGCTTTGTTTGAATTGCAATTATTTTTCATGGGGCAGTGTCCGCAGGGGCCTTTTGTCTTGCCGGTGAGGCTGCGGTAGAGCGAATATGCCGCACCGGCAACTGCTGCGAATACAACAACGCCCACTATCACGTATTCCCATTCCCACATGTTCGTTTGACCTTATATCAGTCGTGATCCGACCTGATAGACAATCGTCGTCAGCACCCACGCCAGGGCGGTCAGGTAGGTTACCTGTAGCAGCGCCCACCGCCACCCGGCTTCGCGCACCGTAACAGCGACGGTTACCATGCACGGCATACTTATCAGGCTGAACAGCATGATGCAGAATCCCATCAGCGGCGTGTACTTGGCGGCGAGTTTTTCGCGGAGATCCACGGATTCTTCGTCAACGTCGTCGCCGACCGAATAGAGCACGCCCATCTGTCCGACGAATACTTCCTTGGCTGCGAACGCTCCAATCGTGGCGGTGGAAATTTTCCAGTCGAATCCGCAGGGCTTGAACACCGGTGCGATGGTCTTTCCTGCCCGACCTATTGCTGAATGTTCCAGTTTGGCTTCATGCTCGGCTGCGTCGATTTCGGCGAGCAGTTCGGCGGTTTGCTCTTTGTCGGGATGGGCGTCGGCCTGTACGGCGGCGCGCCGCTGTTCGAAGACGACCAGTTTTTCTTCACCCAGTTTCGGCCAATACGCAAGCGCCCAGAGAACCACGACGATAGCAAGGATGATCGTCCCGGCCTTTTTGATGTAAAGCCAGGTCCGCTCCCACATATGGATCGCCAGGCCCTTGAGCGTCGGCATGCGGTAGGGGGGTAGTTCCATTACGAACGGCGTGGCTTCGCCCTTGAGGAGAGTTGCCCGGAAAATCTTCGCACAGATAATCGCCAGGGCAATGCCTATAATGTAGATAAGAAACAGCCATAGCGCATGATTGGTTACGGGGAGTATTCCAAAGAGCCGCAAGACCGTGTTTACGGGAAAGAACGCACCGAGAATGAGCACATAAATCGGCAATCTCGCCCCGCAACTCATCAGCGGCAGCACGAGGATGGTAGTCAGGCGGTCGCGGCGGGTTTCCAGCGTTCGCGTGGCCATGATACCCGGAACGGTGCAGCCGAAGCCGATGAGCATCGGGATGAAACTCTTTCCGTGCAGACCTATCTTGTGCATCAGGCGGTCGATAACGAAGGCTGCGCGGGCCATGTAGCCGGAGTCTTCAAGGAACGCAATCGCCAGGAAAAGCAGCATTATCAGTGGCGTGAAGACCATAACGGCCCCGACGCCTTCGATTATCCCATCGACCAGCAGGCTTCGCAGAACGCTGTCGGCGCCCGACTCGCCCCACAGTCCGCCAACGGCTTCAGCCAGGAGACCCTTTCCGCTATCGAGCAGGTCCACCAGCGGATTGCCCATGAAAAAGGTCAACTGAAAGACCAGGAACATCAGCAGCGCGAATATCGGCAGGCCCAGATAGCGGTTGGTCATTACCGAGTCGATTTTGTCGGACCGTTCGTGGCGGACTTCGACGGATTGGGTAACGGCTTCGGTGCATGCGCCGGAGATGAACCCGTATCGCCGGTCGGCGAGGATTATCTCGGCTGCATCGCCGCAGATGCTCTCGATGTGGCGCCGCAGGCGTTCGGCCTCGGCCAGCAATTCCTCGATGTGCTGCGGGCACGCTTGCCGGAGACGCTTGATTGTTTCGGCGTCATTTTCCAGCAGTTTTATGGCGAACCATCGCGGGCGATGCTTGTCGCATTTTTCGGCGACCAGGCCTGTCAGTTGTTTTAGGTGCGGTTCGATTTCGCTGCCATAGTTGGGGTGTCGCTGTGATGCGACGGCCTGGCCGTCCCGGGCGACAGCCAGGGCTGCATCGAGAAGTTCGGTGATTCCCTTGCCCTTGTGTCCGACCGTCTTGACTATCGGCACGCCCAGCAGTTCGGCCAGTTTATCATCGTCGATGTTATACCCCCTGCCTTCGGCTACGTCGGACATATTGAACGCCAACACCAGAGGCACGCCCAGTTCCATCAACTGCGTCGCCAGGTACAGGTTGCGCTCGAGGTTGGATGAATCCACTATATCGACGACGACGTCGGGTTTGTCATTCAGCAGGAAGTTTCGGGCGACGACTTCTTCGATGCTGTAGGCCGTCAGGCTGTACGTGCCGGGCAGATCGACCACCTCCAGACGGACGTCGCCGTGGGTGGCGGCGCCGGCCTTCTTCTCCACCGTTACGCCGGGGTAGTTTCCCACGTGCTGGCGTGCGCCGGTTATGGCGTTGAAGACCGTCGTCTTGCCGGAGTTGGGATTACCGGCCAGGGCTATTGTAAAATGCTTGTCTGTCATGGTTTATATCCTGCAACAGGAGTCGATAGTAAAATCCGAATATCGAAATCCGAAACAAATTCAAAATCCGAATTTTCTAATGTTCAAAACACAGATTACAGAAACGAATGTCTGTTTTTTTGTGTTTCGGATTTTAGTCATTTGTATTTCGATATTGTTTCGGATTTCGACATTCGATATTCGGATTTTTCTACTGACTACTATCCTGGTCTGACGAGTATTCGATGCACCATTCCTCTGCCCAGGACGAATCTGCTTCCCTTTATCGAGACGATGAACGGCCCGGATCCGCGATTTAGAATCTCCAGGTTCTCACCCGGCGTCAGGCCCATCTCGGCCAGGCGGTGCGTCAGGCCTCTTCCGGCGTTGCGCACGCCCGCGAAGGTAACTCTCTGACCCACCAGCGCCATCGTGAGCGGCATCGGCGGGAGCGGGTTGACGTTTGCGTCGTTCATTCTTCCATCGGTTCCACGGTGATACCGGCGGCCTCGGCCTTACGCAGCGTCAGGTGGTATTTTCGAATTCGTATCTCGATCGGGTCGCCCAGCGGCGCGACGCGCTCGACCTCGAACGGCGTGCCGGGAGTAACACCCATGTCCATAAGCCGGCGACGCGCCGCTCCGATGCTACCGCCAACCCTTACAATTTTGCCTTTTTGCCCAGGTTTCATCTTGTCCATTGTCGTGTTCAAGGTTGATTGCTCCGATGTTTCCGATGGATGTTGCCGGCAATAGTTTGAAAACTTTTCCATCCAATCTTTCCCGCCCAGCGGACATTCCTGAATGAACGTCGCCAACATCTCCATCCGCTCCAGCACAATATCATCGACGACGTGCTCCATCCGGCAGGCGTTTTCTTCTGCGGCGGTTGGGTCGATGTTCATGACGTCGGTCAGGAACGACATCAGCAGATTGTGCTTATCGAGCACCTTTTGTGCCAGTTCCGTCCCGTGGGGCGTGAGCGTTACGAACTGATACGGGTCGTGATTGACCAGCCCGTTGCCGGCAAGGTGTTTAAGTGCGGCCGTTACCGACGATTTGCTGACGTTGGTCGCCGCGGCAATCTCGCTGACACGCGCAACGCCGTTTCGGCGGACGAGAACGAGCACGGCTTCGAGGTAATCCTCAAGCCGACGGGTAAGTTTTCGCTCCTGCTTTGCCATCAAGCGTAATCCCGGTAAAACCCGCGAAAGTTCATCTACTCAAACAGTGTACAGCGCGTGCAACACATGTCAAGAAGAAAGTTTTGAAAACGCGGCGGGGGAAAGAATTAGCAGGGATGCAAGGGATGCACGGGATAAAACTTATTTTTCAAAATTCCAACAGATATTTTTTCCTCTTTTAAATTCATTTCCTATCCCCTGTATCCCCTGCATCCCTGCTAATTCTTTTTTGCCGGTCAGACGGTTCGGAACTGTCGGCGGTAGGCCGTCGGCGTTACGCCGGTCTCTTCCTTGAAGATAGTGGAGAGGCGCTTGGCATCGTAAAAGGCCGATGCCGCGGCGACCTTTGGCATGGACATATCGGTTTCGATAAGGAGTTTTTTTACGTGGGCGATCTGTGCGAGGCGGATTTCCCGCCAGGGGCTGTGCCCGACGATTGCGCCGAATCGCCGCTCCAGGCTGCGCCGGGAGATCGGCACTTCGTTCAGGACGTCGGCTACGCCGATCGCCTTGTTTCCGTGCTCGCGGATAAATCGCACCGCGGCGGCCAGGTCGGCATCGGCGATAGCCAGCATGTCCGACGACCGCCTCACCACCACCTCGCCGGGCGGGATGAGGATGGGCTTTTCCGGCGGCGTCCCGCCGTTCATTAAATGATCCAGCAGCCTCGCGGCCTCATAACCGATCCGCTCGCCCTGGAGCGAAATACTCGAAAGCGGCGGGTTGCAGAACTCGCACATCATCTCATCGTTGCTGACGCCGATTACCGCCACCTCGTCCGGTATAAGGACTCCGCAGGCTCGGGCGGCCTCAATGACCTGCCGGCCGCGGTAGTTATCGCAGGCCGTCAAGCCGATCGGTTTAGGCAGCGACCGCAGCCAGCGGACCAGCAACTTCTGAGCGGTTTTCCACCTTACAGGCATCCGATCGAGCGGCGCAGGTTCATAAACAGCCTCGCCCAGCCCGGCCTGTTGAATCGTCCTGATAAATCCATCCCGTTGCCGACGGGTGTATATACCCTTTATGCCAACGTACCCGAAATGTTGATGCCCCTGTTTTATCAGGTGATCAGCCGCCAGCCGACCGGCCGCCGTATCGTCCTTTGTAACAATGGGGAAACCCGGCGCAGCCGAAACATTCACCGCTGTTGCGCCCGAAGCACGAATCTTCCCGGCAAAGTCCTCGTTATGGATTGATGCTATGATCCCGTCGCCGTCCCACTTTTCCAGTTTCCGCAATGGCTCAAAGGCTTCCTCGTCCCGTGAAAAGAATGTCCACAGCCCGTGGGCGGCGGCGTACCGGGCGATCCCCAGACGCATGGCCCGAGCCTCGGCAGAATCCCAATGCAGAAATACCGCCACTCGCCGACTGCGATCAGATGCTGAATGACCTGATAACCCTTTGTCCCTTCCGGTCTTGCTCATCATTATTATTATACCACAAAAAAAAGGCGATGACGCAATAAAGGGAAAATTTATACGCAATATGCGCCTTGACGAAAACAGGATTGCCGATATAATTTATAGAGAGATCGGACATCACTGTGATGGCCGACATGTCAGAGAGGGACCTAAAATGGAGGTCAGAACGATGAGAAACAGGAATTGGACAGTTGCGGCAATGGTGGTGACGCTGACTTTGGGCAGTTCCGCTTTCGCGGTCATGACGAACGAGGATCACTTCCTTGCAAGTGACACCCCGGGCGCGGAAGAGTACGACACCAGCGTTGATTGCGGCGTCGACGGCTACGGCTATCTCAAAGGCGAGGATGCCGCACCGACCGGCTGGAAGGCCGACTACGTATGGGCTACGTCCGATCATCAAGCCACGCCCTCGGTGGGCAAGTATATTGTCGGTGGTACGGGCCTGAGCTACACCGGGCTGGACAGCAGCGGCGGAGCCATAAGGTATCATGCAGACAAGGCATCCGGCGTTGCCGGCAAGATACATGGTGCGAGTCGCAAGACCGAAACAAGAGATCTGAAGACCACCCTTTACACCAGTTACCTGGTCAACTTCAACGACTTGATCGAAGGAGCTGCGTATAAGGAAACTATCGACTTTACGATCGATACCCACTCGTCCGGTAAGGAAACCAAAATTGGTCTTGAGGGTGGCTATGGCGTCGGCAGCGACGAGGCTAAGGTCTGGCTCCAGACACAAGAGGGAACGAAAGCAACCACAACGGCGTCATACGCCGGTGGCTCGACTATGCTGTTTGTCCTGAAACTGGTACTCGGATCGACAGGCTACGACTCGGACGAGGCGTACCTCTACATTAACCCCGATCTGAGTCTGGGCGAACCTGCTTCGGCTGACCTTGAGGACACCGGCGATGCGCTCTCCGATGACGGCGGGTACTTGATGTATTTTAAAACGCATATCCATAACGAGGCCACCGACGGCGGAAGAGACCTGGACGTCTATGTTGACGAAGTGCGAGCAGGGGAAACATGGGGCGACGTAACTGTTCCCGAGCCGGCGACGATGGCATTGCTGGGCCTTGGCGGCCTGGGTGTTCTGCTCCGCCGGAAGCGACGTTAATTTTGGCAATCGGCAATCGGTATATGTACCCACAGCCCACGGAATGCCTCTCCTTCTCCGTGGGCTGTGGCATTTTTCCCTTCTTACTTATGAGTCAGCGCCAGTCGCAGGTGGTTTATGGCGGCCAGTGCGGCGCGTCGGCGGACGATGTTACGATCGCCGCCGAAGATGTGACGATGGACCTTTGTCCCGCCGGCGCCGGTCAGGGCGATATAGACCAGCCCGACAGGTTTTTCGTCCGAGCCGCCGGTCGGCCCGGCGATTCCGGTAACGCCCAGGGCGAAATCCGAGCCGAATTTCTCTCTCGCGCCGCGGGCCATCGCATCGGCTGACCGCTCGCTGACGGCACCGTGGGTTTCGATCGTCTCGGCTGGGACGTTCAGCATCGCCGTCTTCGCGGAATTGGCGTAGGCGACGAGGCCGCCGAGGAAATATTCGCTTGCGCCGGGCGTTTCGGTCATCATCCGGCCTATCATTCCGCCGGTGCACGATTCAGCCGTTGCCAGCGTCAGGCCGCCGGCTTTGAGGGCCTTGCCGACAACCGACGGCAGCGTCTGGTCGCCGGCGCCGAAGATAAGTTCGCCCAGCCGGCGGCGGATTTCGTCGGCGGTTTTTTCGGCGAGTCTTTCGGCCTGGCCGGTAGTTTCGCCGTCGGCGACGATTCGTATGGAGATGATCCCGCCCTTTGCTGTTGTGCCGACTTTCGGATTGGCGTCGCGTG
The DNA here is from genome assembly GCA_030642005.1 of Planctomycetales bacterium. Classification (GTDB taxonomy): domain Bacteria; phylum Planctomycetota; class Phycisphaerae; order SM23-33; family SM23-33; genus JAUWNJ01. Next base: position 8,709 of record DAOWOP010000002.1, on the reverse strand, counting down.
CCATCAGGTCGGCAATTTTTTCGCCGATGTCCGATTCGCCGGTACCGAAGGCATGTAGAATCCTTCGTGCGGACGCCCCGGCGTCGGGCAGGCGGGGCGCGACCTGCCGCTCGAACATCTCGGTCATTTCGTTCGGCGGTCCCGGCAGGGCGAACACGTCGGCTTGGCCAAGGCGAGCGGCGATGCCTGGAGCGGTGCCGCAGTCGTTGTCCAGCACTTCGGCTCCGGCGGGAATCATCGCCTGAGTGAGGTTGGAGGGTTTCATCGTGCGCCCTATCCGGGCGAAGAATGCGGCGATGCGTTCGGCTGAACGGGCGTCCTCGAGAAGTTCGACGCCCATAGCGTCCGCAAGTGCCTGGCGGGTCAGGTCGTCTCGCGTCGGGCCAAGCCCGCCGGTGATGACGACCAGTTCAGCCTCTTCGGCGGCGCGGGTGATGGCCTCGGTAATCCGCCCGGCATCGTCGCCGACGGTTACGTGACGCACCGCGACGATCCCGCGCTCGGCCAGGTGGGCCGAAAGGTACGCGCTGTTGGTATCGACGCTTGCCCCGCCGATGAGTTCATCTCCGATAGCGATAATGACGGCTTGCATAGTGCGTCTATATTAGAAGCAAATCCGAAATGCGAATATCGAAATCCGAAACAAATTTCAAATCCGAAATTCAAATCTTCAAAACAATCTCACCGAAACCTGCTGTAGGGGGCGTTTGGAGAATTTGAATTTTGGTCATTCGATATTGTTTCGAGTTTCGTGCTTCGGATTTGGGCGCGGCTGGTTATTTCATATGTTCGGGCACGAGAGGTTCAGCGAGGGCGAATCGGTCCCAACTCATTGAGCCGCACTTCGGGCACAGGCCGGTCTTCGGGATCAGCCCGTGCGCCGGGGCGTAGCCGCAGTAGTGGCAGTTGACAAACATCCGCTTGGGCCTGGCCGCTGAAGGCGGAACGCGGAAATAATCGCTACAGGCGGAATCCGTCAGGCGGGCGTAGTGGGGTCGCCCGGTGCGTCTTTTGCGGACAGTCAGCCGGCTTCGAGCCCCGTCGTTTTTAGCATTTACCCGCCTCATTTTTTACCGCCTTATCGGCCGATACCGCCTGCAATCCTACGAACCAACCCTCTATATTTTAAACGTTCCGGACGGCAAATAGTTTCGGACAAATTGGCGATTTTGACACTTTTATTCTTACCCCTTGTCCCGCAAGGCTTTGTGGCTGGCCCTACGCCGGTAAAACCATGCTCGTTCTGTCGTGAGTGGCCCTTTCACGCCCGCGGATTTGCGTGTATAATGTCTGGGCTATGAATTATCTGCGAAAAGGTATCGTTCTGATTTTTCTGGCCGGCGTAGTGGTCGGGTGTGATGTTATCACGCCTGTCTATAGCCCAAGTACCGGCGGCTATCTCGGTGCGGACATCACGCCCAAGAACACCTGGAGCGTTCGGGGCGATCTGACCAATCCCGCCGCCGCCGCCGATGAAGACCTGGCCACAGCCGCTAGTAGCAACTATCAGTACCAGGGGGCCGAACTGATCATCGACCTGAAGAAGGTCTGCCTCTTTCAGACCGTTATTATCGAGCACGGCGGCGCCAAGAGCGGCCATTGCCGGAGTGTCGATGTATCCACCAGCGTGGATGGTAAAATTTTCAACAATAGATACATCGCGCCCGGCACGCGGCGCCTTACGATTGTCTCGCTGCCGGCCCCGACGCTCGCACGCTATGTCCGCATTGAGGCCGCCAAGCCCGGCAGGAGCCGATGGGTAATAGCAGAGGTTTATCTACAATAGGGACTTGGGACTTGGAAAAAGACCGGAATACCGGAATACCGAAAGACCGGAATACCGAAAGACCGGTGAATCCGCAATCGAGAAGACTTCGGCTGATCAACCCTCACAGCGCGCTTTCGACAATTACGATGCCGGAGATTATCCGGAAGATGACGTTTTCCCGGCGGGCGCTGTTCATGCCGCTGAACCTGGCGATATGCGCGGCGGTGGTCCCCGACGGGTGGGACGTCGAAATCGTCGATGAGAACATCACCGACGCGCTGCACACGGCGACCGCCGATGTCGACGCTGTCGGCATCGGTGCGATGACCACGCAGGCCCGCCGGGCGTACGAGATAGCCGACCAGTACCGCGCCCTTGGCGTGCCGGTGATCCTTGGCGGGATTCATCCGTCCGCTCTGCCCGACGAGGCGCTCCAGCACGCACAAATCGTCTGCCGGGGCGACGCCGAAGCGACGCTGCCGAGGGCGCTGCGCGACCTGGACGCCGGGCAGGCCAAACCGCTCTACGACTGGACCGAGGTGGCCGAAACGCCCATCGCCACGCCGCGAAAGGACCTGTTGGACCCGGCGGAATACCTCGTCTTCAACCCTATCCAGACGACCCGCGGCTGCCCACACGCCTGCACCTTCTGTACTACGCCCGCAATTTTCGGCAGAAAATTCCGACAGCGGGAAATCGCCGACATCGTCGATGAGATAGCCGAGGCGTATGAACGCTTCGGCAGCAGGGTGTTTATCTTCTCCGACGACAACGTCGCCGGCAACCACGCCTGGGCGATGGAACTTTTCGAGAAACTAAAGCCACTCAAGGTCCGCTGGGCCAGTCAGTGCGACATCCTCATCGCCAATAACGACCGCCTTCTTGCGACGATGCGCGACAGCGGGTGCATTGGGCTGATCCTGGGCCTGGAAAGCCCGAAAAATGAAACACTCGCCGAGTCCGGCAAGAGTTACGCCAGGGCCGAAACGTATATCGAGCGGATAAAGAAGATTCAGTCTTACAGCATCAGCATCTGGGGTTCGTTCATTTTCGGTTTCGACAGCGACGACTGGCGCGACTGCATGGAGGCAGTCCGCTTTGCCCAGCGGGCCGACCTGTGCATGAGTTGCTATCCGATCCTGACGCCTTATCCCGGCACGGCCGTCTTCGACCAGTTCCGCCGCGAAGGCCGGTTGCTGACGACCGACTGGGACAAGTACAACGGTGCGACGGTGGTCTTCCAGCCGGCGAAGATGACAATCGACCAACTCCGCCACGCCCAGATGGCTGCGTTTCACGAGTTCTATACTCCGCGCAGCGCGGTCAAGCGGCTCAAGGCGCTGCCGTTGAAGAAGAATTCCTATCTCGCCAACTTTGCCATTTATAGAGGTCTGACGTATTACTACGGCAAGCGAGGCCGGCCCCTGCCGAGGTTCTCCGACTTCGCCGCACCAGACGACGAACAACGCATCGCACGCAGCCTGGGAGAAAAAAATTAGCAGGGATGCATGGGATACAGGGGATAAAACATAGATTAATCAACAGCAGAAAAGGAACGCTGGTGTTTTTTTGAAAGAATTAATTATTTCTTATCCCCTGTATCCCTGCTTTACTTTTTGTTAGGAAAACGGCATGAACGACGAAACCGCAAAAGGTTCTTCGGAGATTGATACAAGGTTCACGATAATCGCCGGTTCGCTACTGTTGCTGATTATTGCCCTCCTGGCCGGGCTATGTTTGCGCATGCGAACCCGAGCGATGCGGGCCGAACGCGAGGCCGCCGGGCTGCGAAACCAACTGAAGTTATCGACCGGCGCGGGCGTGCGATTCTCAGGCAGCCCGGAGACCCTTGAGACAATGCTTCAGCAAATGGCCTCCAAGGCGATGCGCCGTTATAAGGTGCAGCGTGAAGACCTCAAGACCGAACAGGTCAATCTCAACGGCCGGGACGTAAGGGCACTGTATCTGCCCGCAGATGCCGCCGAAACACTCGGCTTCAGGCCCGGCGACGTGATAATCGTTGAAAATCCCCCCGACGACGACGGCGCCGAGTGAGACAACACGTCGCCATCCCGGCGACGGCTAAACGGGTAATCCGGTAGAATAACGTTATGGCCAAGAGTTTTGTACGCATATCGCTGGCGACGAAGTTTCGCGTATTATTCGCCGTCGCCGGGCTGGTGATTATCGTCTCGGCGTTGGCGCTGCCGTGGTATTTCACGGAGCGTCTGACCGAAGCAGCCGTTGAGAGATCGGCCGCCGAGATAGCCCGCCTGGCGCTGCACGAATGGGAGCAGAATCGCCAAATCGCCCCGCTGGCCGAAAGCGACGTGGCGAGATATTTCACCGCCGGGGGCGACGGTCGGCACGGGCTTGGTTTCATCTCGCTCATCTCCGGCGGCGAAGACGACGGGGCGATGGATGCGTCCGTCCGCCGGGCAGTGTCGCTCTTCGGCGCCGAACGGCAGCGCGAGATGGTCCTGCTGACCGAGGCCGACGAGGAAGGGCGGAAGGTCTATCGCTGCCTGGCCGCCGTGCGTGCGAAGGCCTCCTACCTGCACCGCAGCGACTCATCCAGCGCTCCGAACCTCCAGCCGGGGCAACTGATCGGCGTCATTGACATCACCATGCCACCCCCGGCAGGGGCGTTTCTCTGGTGGACCCGCGGAATGTTCATGCTGGGCGCAATCATTGCGGCAATGACGGCGCTGATTACGCTTCATTTCATTACCCGGCAGGTTGTTTTGAAACCTGTCCGCCGGCTCGACGACCTGGCTGACAAGGTTGCCGAGGGCGACCTTACCGGGCGATGCGACCTGTCCAGCGGGGACGAGTTCCAAAAACTCTCGCAGCGCTTCAACGAAATGCTCGATGTCATAAACGCCCAGGCCGACCAACTCCGCCAGGCGAACCGCGCGCTGGACCTGCGATTGAGCGAACTGGCCGAGGCAAACGTCGCGCTGTACGAGGCCGGGCGAATCAAGAACGAGTTTCTCGCCAACGTCTCGCACGAATTGCGTACTCCGCTCAACAGCATCATAGGCTTTGCCGAACTCCTGGCCGAAACCGAGGACCAGAAGCGTCGCCGACACGCAGGAAACATCCTTACCTCCGCGCGTCTGCTGGCGGGGATCGTCAACGACCTTCTGGCGGCTGCGAAGATTGAGGCCGGAACCGGCGAGGTCAGGCGGGAGAAGGTTTCAATAACCGACCTGGCCGAGACGCTGGGCCAACTGGTCCGCCCGCTGGCCGATAAAAAGCACCTCCGGCTGGAGGTGAAACTGGCTGATGGCATCCCCGTGGTAACCACCGACCCCGGCAAGGTCCAGCAGATACTTTACAACCTTCTGTCGAACGCCATTAAGTTCACGCCGCCCGACGGCGACGTTACCATCTCCACCCGCCGAGTCGCCGCAGTCGTCTCACCCCTGAAGGTCGATTCGGTGGCAATGGCGGTGGCGGACACCGGGCCTGGAATCCCCGCCGCCGACCAGAAACGCATATTCGAAAAGTTCTCACGCCTGGACAACACGATGACGCGCGAGCATGGCGGGGCGGGGCTGGGACTGGCAATAGCCAAAACGCTCACCGGCCTGCTGGGCGGCGGGCTTACGCTCGACAGCGAACCGGGACACGGGGCGACATTCACGCTCATCCTGCCCGTCAGCCCGCTCGGTCAACGCGACTAAAACAAAACGCTCGATCCGCGAATGTGAATCGGTTGCGGAAGTTCAGCAACCCAGCCAACGGAAGGCCTTCGGTGAGCTGGCGGTCCAACGGTCTTCCGGCTCTGCTCTGCGAAGCGCTACGCAGGGCATGAGTATTCCGGTTGTATCAATACCACACGGTAACGATGACGTTCGGCTCGGGGTTTTTGCCTTCCATTGTGCCGACGACCTGGCCGATGTACTTGGCCTCGATCTCGTGTTGGTCGAGCCATTCGTTTATCATGTTGACCATGTGGTCGAGGGCGGAGACTGTTATCTTTGAGTGGAACAGTCGGCATCGGACAGCGCCTGCGCCGGTAAGGTTCGGCGTCCGCTTGTACTGGTGCTCCTGCGTGATAGAGTCGGCGTGGGTGCCGAAGGTTTGAATTTTGGTTGAAGACATTCCGGAGATCGGCCCGGAAGTATCTTCCTCATCGGCCAGCGACAGCGGCGCAAGGTCTTCGTCTTCCAGAGGAATGGAGGCTTCTTCGTTCTGGGACATCTTTTTTCTCCTGAATAAACGATATGATAACAAACCATCAATTGCCAATTCGCCATTATATACCCGTCGGCAACGAGAACAAGAAAGATTCAGCGGTTTTATCGCCGGGTGATACGGACGAGGCACCATTCGCCCAGCATCAGCGCCAAGGCCGCTGCAATCAGCCAGGGCCAGAGGCCTGTCATTCGGCGGCGATATGATAGCTTCAGCACGTCGTCGAGTTGCCCTGCCCGGATGATCCGCCCGCCGGTCAAACTCGCCAGGCGGCGAAGAGATTCGTAGTCCGCTCCGAGCGAACGATACTCGTTCGGATACAGCCCTCCCGCCGAACCCCGCCAGACGGCGACGCCGTTTTTATCCCGAACGGCTACGGAGGCCGGTGAGTCCGCGGGCCAGTCGGCCCAGGCCCGATACCGCCCCGGGGCGACCTGGTCGAAATTCGCGATTTGTGTCCGCTCACCGCTGCCGGCGGCGAGTTCGACCGAAAGGTCCAGGCCGTTGACGGGCGACGCCTTGTCCAGGGCCGTCAGTGTAATTTCAATCTGTGCGCCGTCTCGTTTGATTTTCGCATCGTACCTCGGATCGTTTGTGCTTCGCAGGCCCCATCGAACGGCGGCGGAGATAAGTTTCGCTGCGGCGGGCGTGCCGGCCCAGGCAGTGTTATCAATATCCGAGACCGGCACAGCCAGGCAGACGGCCCGTCCCAGGCCTGCCCGGCGAATGCCCAGTATCGGATCGCCGCTGGATGTGAACGCGAGCACCTCCGCCTGCTTCCGTGCGGCAGAGAGGATGTAAGCGTCAATGTCCGGCAGGGCGGTCAGGGCGGTGTCGAACAGTGCGGCCGGAACGGACAGGCCGGTGCGTCCTTTGCGGATGACGCTGCCTCTGCCTCGACGGACCAGTTTGGCGAACACATCGGCCAGTCCGGCGAGGCGGTCCCGCTCGACGTACGGCGCATCCAGCAGTCCTGCCAGCGCTTTCAGCGGGGTCGGCGCAGCCTCCGCCGTCGCGGTAGGCGGGCTTTCGCGAACAGCCACTACAGCCAGTCCGGCCTTGGCCCGGCGAAACGCATCGGCCCATTCGGCTGGGTTGAACTGCTCGGTCTTCAGGTCGCTGACGATCAGCAGCATCGTCCTGCGTCCTGCCTGCGGCGTTTTCAGCAGGGCCAACTCGATGGCGGGAGTAACGCGGGTCGAACCGGCGGGGCGGACGCGCCTGATCGCCTCACGCAGCGCGGCGAAATCGCCCGGCGAATCGCCGCTGTCGTACACCACGTCCGGCCTGTCGGCAAAGGCGATAACCGTCAGCGTATCTCGCCCGGTGAGGTGGTCCTTGAGGGCGGCGACGGCTTCGGCGGCCAGGTCGAACTTTATCTGGGCCGACCCGCCGGCAGCGCGAACTGCCCGGCTACGGCGCGCTCCGCCGCGACGAGCCGGCTGGGCCATCGAGCCGGACTTGTCCAGAAGCACCACCAGGTGCAGCGGGCGACGCTGGAAGGGATTGGCCAGAAGAGGCAGTGTCCGATTGAGCGGGTCGTTCCGGTCGGCGGGCGTTTCGTGCGGGCCTGTGCCGATCAAAACCAATCCACCGCCGCTGCGGACGTATTGGGCCAGTGCGTCTCGCTGCGCAAACGAAAGAGACGAACCCGTCGCATCAGATATGATGATAGCGGAAAAACGGACCAATGCCGCGGCATCCGCCGGCATCGCATCGTGCGAAATGAAAGTGATGGGATGTCGGATTTCGCCGAGCATGGGTTTGGCCGCCTGGCCGATGCCGACGGCGGCGACAACCTGTCGGACCGGCAGGACCATCGCCGAGGCTGAATCGTTTTCAGTGATAACGGCTTCGCCGATCAGGCGGGCGGAGTATTCGACCGCGGCGTCCGCGGCGGCCGAGTCGGTTATTCGGATGGTAATCGGCGAGTTGCCCGGCAGCGATAGTTGTCTGACGGCAAGCGGTTCGGTGCGCCCGACTTCGGCGAGCTCAGTTGAGCCGTGGCGGGTTATGGTCAGCGTCCGCTTCAACGGCGCGTTGGCCGAGACGGCGACGATAATTTCCACCTGCGTTGCGGAGGTGCGACGGGCGACTAAAGCGGTGATTCGCGCATCAGCCGGTGGGGCGTCCATTGGAATGATGAACACCTCGACGCCGATGCCGGCAACGGCTTCGGCGGCGCCGCAGTAATCGGCGTGAGAGAATCGCCCGTCGGTTACGATAATCGCAGCGGCCAGAGCGTTCGGGCCTGCCGATGCAATCAGCCGAAGGGGAGGCGTTATGCGTGTGGCGTCGGCGCGTAGCGTTTGACCGCGGGCGATACCGTCGGCGAAGCCGAACCGTTCCACGTCCGCCCCGGCCGGGAAGGCCGATTGCAGAATGGTCCGCCCCTGCCCGCGCACCGACCCGGAGGTATCGGTCAGCAGCAGGTAAGGCAGGTCCGTCCGCCCGCCAATCGCCGCCCGCGGGCGCGCCAGTGCGACGGCCAGCAGCGCCAGCGCGAGGCATTGGATCGCCACAGCCTGTGCGGGAATCCGCCGCCCGCGCCGCCGCGCCAGCCACGCAAGCAATACCGGCAGCGCCGCCGCCGGCATCGCCGCCAGCCAGAACGGATGCGTGAATATAAGCCAACTTGCGCCGATAACGAGACCGACCATCCGGTGCTCCCAAAGTTAGTAGCCGGCTTGCCGGGGCGACGCCGTGCCAAGCCCGGTAGCCGGTAGTCCGTAGTCAGG
>DAOWOP010000226.1 GCA_030642005.1 Planctomycetales bacterium | reverse complement strand
GTTTCTGTAACCTTCTGAAAAATTTCATCTTCTGTCATCGCCATAACGTATATTCTCCTGTTTCTTCTCGAAAACGACGCTTTTTTTCATCCGTGTAATCTGTGTAATCTGTGGACTGTGGACTATATAAGAAAACTTTCCGGCAAAGTCAATGCTTGAAAGCCGGTGGAGGTTTTGCGGACCTATGCCGTCGGAGCCTTTCCCGTTGCCGCCAGTGCTTCAGGCCCGCCGATGAGTTTGAACCTTTCTTTCAGTTGGGCGATTATTCGTTCGTCAGCGGCCGCTGCGGGGGCGAAGAAATCCGCCACGTTGAAACTCTTCAGTTCAAGCCGGCCTTGCACCGCGGTCTGCCCGTCGTCCACCGTGCCGGAACCTTTGAATTTGGCGATGTCCCCGTCAATCTTGAGAAGTTCAACCTCGATTTGCAGTATCCCGCCGGGCGCAACGAAGTTTCCATAGCGGATGTTCCGCGCCGCCGACAGGACGACCATGCTTTTGGAGAAATCCTGCTCCAGCCGGACAAGCCAGGCGGCAGCCTGAACCATCGATTCCAGCATCAGCACTCCCGGCATGACCGGAAATACGGGAAAATGATCGGCAAGATACTCTTCAGCCAGCGACAGCGCCTTGATGCCGACGATCCGCTTGCCCGGCTCGATCCGCTCGATCCTGTCTAACAGGTAGAATTTCATCGCATTTGTCCGCTTCTGTAATGAGGCGGATTTTTAGCCTATTTTGCTTCCCCTGGCAAGCAATTTCCAATTTTCGATTGTCAGTCGTCAATCGCAAATTGCAAATTGAAAATCGTAAAATGCTTGACCGGCTCGATGCAATCGCTAGAATCCGTCCCAATTGTGCTCCGGAGCCTCTGATGACTTTCAAGTCCGGGCAAAGCGAACGACAGCGGGGTCAACACCGATAGTGGAGAGAAAAAAATGGAAGTTATAGTTTGTCCGACGTACGAGGAAATAAGCGTCGCAGCCGCTCGGGTAGTGGCTGAAACACTCAATGAAAAACCTGACGCCGTTCTGGGTCTGGCGACCGGCTCGACGCCGCTGGGGCTGTACAAGGAACTCATCCGCATGCACAAAGAAGAAGGCCTGGACTTTTCGCACGTTACCACCTTCAACCTGGATGAATACGTCGGCTTGTCACACAACCACCCGCAGAGTTACTACTACTTCATGTGGGAGAACCTCTTCAAGCATATCAACGTGCCTGTGGAGAATATTCACGTTCCCTCTGGAACAGCCAACGATTACCGGGCTTATTGCGAGTGGTACGAGGACCGGATCGACGAGTGCGACGGGATCGACTTGCAGGTGCTGGGCATCGGTTCCGACGGGCACATCGCCTTCAACGAGCCTTCCAGCAGCCTGGCGTCGCGGACGCGACTCAAGACGCTGACCGAACAAACTATCGACGACAACGCCCGCTTCTTCGACAAGAGAGAAGACGTTCCGATTTATTCCATCACGATGGGCGTCGGGACGATTCTCGATGCGGAGCGATTGATCCTTCTGGCCAACGGTGAAGGCAAGGCCGACGCCGTTGCAGCCGCCGTTGAAGGGCCTGTCAGCAGCATGATTACCGCCAGCGCCCTGCAACTGCATCCCGACAGCCTGTTCTTCGTTGATGAAGCAGCAGCCGGAAAACTCAAGATGCGCGATTATTACGATTGGATACAAAAGAACAAACCCGGCTCGCCGGGGGCGTAAGATTGCGGATTGCGGACTTGTCCCGGCGTAGCCTTGGCGAAGCCGGATTGAGGATTGAGGATTAAGGATTGCGGATTTCACCTCTTAAATCTCTGGGCGGCAGTTTTATCCCCGAGCAGTTTCTGCCGGCGGGCGAGGATGAGTATTACTTGCGCAATCAGCAGTCCGGCAAACCCGCCGACGCCTGGCGGGGCCTCCGTCCCGAAGAACTCGAAACACTCGTCAAGAACGGAAACACCGCCGAAAACTGGGAAACCGTCCTGGTGGCTGACCAGTTCAGCCCGCATCAGGTGCTGAACTGCCAGTTCTTCGGCCTGGTCCGCATAGGCCGGCTTGAGGAATTGTGCCTGACTTTTCATGACATGTCCGTACCGGTCGGGCTGAGCAACAGCCTCATCATCAATTGCGACATCGGCGACAATGCAGCCATTCACCACGTTCGGTACTTGGCGCACTATATCATCGCCGACCACGTCATCCTGTCGAATATCGACGAGATGCACGCCACCAATCACGCGAAGTTCGGCAACGGCATCGTCAAGGACGGCGAGGAGGAGGATACCCGCATCTGGCTGGACCTGGTCAACGAAGCGGGCGGGCGGAGCGTCATGCCGTTCGACGGGATGCTGCCGGCAGACGCTTATTTCTGGGCGAAGTTCCGCGACGACGGCGACCTGATCGAACGCTTCGGACAAATGACACAAAAAATGTTCGACTCACGTCGCGGGTTCTACGGAACGGTGGGGCAAAACTGCGTCGTCAAGAACTGCCGAATCATAAAGGACGTCAAAATCGGACCGGCCGCCTACGTCAAAGGCGCAAACAAACTCAAGAACCTCACCGTCAACTCAAGCCCCGACGAGCCGACGCAAATCGGCGAGGGCGTCGAACTGGTCAACGGTATCATCGGCCTGGCCTGCCACATTTTCTATGGCTGCAAGGCCGTCCGGTTCGTGCTGGGCGACAACAGCGCCCTCAAGTACGGCGCTCGCCTGATCCATTCGTACCTCGGCGACAACTCGACTGTCTCCTGCTGCGAACTGCTCAACAACCTGATATTCCCCGCCCACGAGCAGCATCACAACAACTCGTTCCTTATCGCCTCGCTGGTGATGGGTCAGAGCAACATCGCCGCGGCTGCGACCATCGGCTCGAACCATAACAGCAGATCGCCTGACGGCGAGATACAAGCCGGCAGGGGCTTCTGGCCGGGGCTGTGCACAAGCCTGAAACACAACAGCCGGTTCGCCTCGTTCGTCTTGTTGGCTAAGAGCGACTACCCAGCCGAACTGGACGTGCCGCTGCCGTTCTGCCTGGTCAGCCACGACGTCGCCGCCGACCGCCTGACGCTGATGCCGGCGTACTGGTGGATGTACAACATGTACGCCCTGGCGCGGAACTCATGGAAGTTCCAGGCCCGCGACGCCCGCAAGCATAAGCGGCAGAACGTCGAATTCGACTCGTTCGCGCCGGACACTGCCGAGGAAATGTTCGCCGCCATGGCGTTACTGGAACAGTGGACCGCCCGGGCGCACCTGTTGGCGGAAGACGATTCGCCGGATGAAAAAACTCCCGAAGAATTAGCGCAAATCGGGCGCGGGCTTCTGACCGGTCCGGGTGAGATTGTCGATAAGTTGGAAATCCTCGCACCGAACGTCGAGAACTCCCGCCGGAAGGCCGTTGTCCTGAAGGCCGCCGAAGGCTACCGCGCCTACAGGCAGATGCTTCATTATTATGCGGTCAAAAACCTGATGGGCTACATGCAGGCCCGTGACGGCGCGACTCTGGAATCCATGTGTAAGGAATTTGCCGGCCCGCGCTGCCGGCGATGGGTCAATCTCGGCGGACAACTGGTGATGGGCGATGACTTTGACGCCCTTCGCGCCGACATCAGGTCCGGCAAACTCGACGACTGGCACGCGATACACGAGCGATATGACCAGTTGTGGGAAAAATATCCGCTCGATAAACAGGCCCACGCCTTTGCGACGCTGCTGGAGTTGTTGGGCGTCGAAGAATTGACGCCGGAACTTTGGGCAGGGGCGCTCGACGAGGCAGTGAAGATTCAGCAGTACGTCTGCGAGAAGACCTACACCAGCCGAAAAAAAGACTACGACAACCCTTTCCGGCGGATTACGTTCGCCACGCCGGAAGAGACCGAAGCGGTGGTAGGCGATATCGAAAAGAATAGTTTTATTAAACAGGTTCGCGCGGAAACGAAGGAATTTGAGGAATTAGCACGCTTACTTAAAAAATGACTAATGTCTAATGACCAATGACTAAGTAATGCCTAATGTCCAATGACCAAGAACAAATGGAAGGGTTTCGTGCGTTTTTAGTATGACAGCGCTACTTACTTTTTAGCCCCGTTAG
>DAOWOP010000165.1 GCA_030642005.1 Planctomycetales bacterium | reverse complement strand
GAAAAAAACGGAAAGACAGGGACCAGGGACTAGAAAAACAGAACCCTGAACTCCGAACTCCGAACTTGGAACTTGGAACTCGGAACTGATTTGCCGATCTACTGATTCACTGATTCACCGATTTACCGATTTACCGATTTACCGATTCACTGATTTACCAATCAACCAGTCAACGGATTCCCGGGGGTAAAATGCGTAACTGTTTGTCCGTCAAGGATTTGTGGATTTGAAAAACTTTCCCAATCTTTCCGTTTCTTTCCGGTACAGACTGGAATACCCGCCTTCGTCAAGACTTCGCCGGACACGTCGGCAGGCAGGCTGTGAGATTGATTACGGACGGACCCATGGTCCCCCGCCTTGGGGCCCCAGGGGTGTGGGGGTTACGGGTTCAACTTGAAAGGCACCGGCTGACGATCGTTGTATCAGCTTTCAATCTTTGCTCCGATTGTTGCGACGATCTTATCGAAGTCGTCTAGGCTGTAGTATTCGATAACGATTCGTCCTGTGTTTTTCGCCCGCCCTGGCCTGACGGTAACTTTTGTTCCGACAGTTTGGGTCAATTGCTTTTCGACATCCACGAGGTACGCCGGCCTGTACGGCGATTTCTTCGTCGCCGGATATATTTCCCCCCGCTGCGCCGCTCTTACAAGTTCCTCAAGTTGTCGGACGGAGAGTGTCTCGTCGGCAACCCTTTGCGCCAGCCGGGCCTGGACATTCGGTTTTCCGGCCAGGCCCGCGAGTACCTTTGCGTGGCCGAAACTGACTGCGCCAATGACGATAAGCGACTGCGCCAAATCGCATAAGTCTAGTATTCGCAAGTAGTTAGCAACGGTCGCCCTGGGTTCGCCCATTCTTTTTGCCACGTCTTCCTGCGTCAGGCTGAAGCGGTCCATCAGGTCGCGGTATGCGTTGGCCCGCTCAACGGGGTTCAGGTCGGCTCGCCGGAGGTTCTCGATCAGGGACAGTTCGAGCATCTCCCTGCTTGAGGCGGGCCTGACGATGCATGGTATCTCGGCGAGGCCTGCCAGTCCGGCCGCCCGTAGCCGGCGCTCGCCGGCGATGAGACGATACGGGCTGTCGCCTTCGCCTTCGGGCGTCCTGGCGATGAGGATCGGCTGGAGCAGCCCGTGCAGGCGGATGCTGTCGGCCAGTTCGGTCAGGGCCTGTTCGTCGAATTGATGCCTAGGCTGGGATGGGTTCGGGCGGATGTCGCTGAGGCTGACCATAATGATCCCCCCTGAGGCGGTCGGCATTGGACGGTGCTCGCCGGGCGCGCCGTCACCCGTTGATGGTTCGGCCACGGGCTGATATTCCGGCGAATCAGTTTCGGCGATGGTGGAGTTGCGAATTAGGCTGGACAGGCCTCGTCCGAGGCGGGGCTGATGCGTTTGTCGAGACATTTGGGCCTCCTTTCCCATGTTGGTTTAGTCCGATAAAGTTCGTTCCACGTAGAACATAATTGATCACACATTCACAGCGTATCAACCCGCAATGCCACTGCAAGGATAATTTAAGGATTTTATCAGGTATTTACCCTGCGGGCGACACTATAAAGCCGACTCTATAGATATGGGTCGGTTTTTTCCGCAAGGCGCAAAAGGGAGCCGGCGATGGTCGCTGAAAGAAAGTCGTTTCCCCCGATTTCCAGTTCCCTCATGTTCCACGTGGAACAACTTTGTCGGGGGAGGGATTAACCCGGATATTGCACCACAGGCGGCTGTTCGCCGTCCCAAGGGGAGGACGCAGAGATCACAAAGTTACTTATTCCCAAAGTACTTACGAGCAATTTGACGATTTTGTAAAATGACACTTTGTTTTTTTCAGATTATGGTGATCGGGGCACGATTGGTTGTGAGGAATTCCATAACTCTTGAAAAAGCAATGAAATATGTTTAAAAAATCTCTGCGAACTCTGTGCCCTCTGTGGTTAATGAAAAATGCGGGTCAATCCTCCGCTTTTGGCGGGCGGGACATGAGGTCCAGGATTGCCTGCTGCGGGTCCTGTGCTTCGAAGACGACATTGTGCACAGCCTGTGCTATAGGCATTTCCACGCCTTTCTGACGAGCCAGTTCCAGTACGCTTTGGGTTGTGGCGACGCCCTCGACGACGCTTTGGGTCTCTGCCAGGGCCTGGTCGGGAGTTGCGCCCTTCCCGACGGCTTCGCCGAAAGATCGGTTTCGGCCATGGGGGCTGATGCAGGTTGTTACCAGGTCTCCCAGCCCCGCCAGGCCTGAGAAGGTCTCTTTTCGCCCTCCCGCTGCTATACCGAGGCGGGTTATTTCCACCAATCCCCTTGTCAGCAGAGCGGCCTTTGCGTTGTCGCCCGCCCGCAGGCCGTCGAGGATACCGGCAGCGATAGCAATGATGTTCTTCGTCGCTGCCGATATTTCCACGCCGATAATGTCCGTATTGGTATAAACGCGAAAATAGGCGGTTTTGAAGAGTTTTTGCACTTCAATCGCGAGTTTTTCGTCCGTTGATGCCGATACGACAGTGGCAGGAAGTTTTTTGACGAGTTCCGTGGCGATGCTAGGCCCGGACAGAGCCGATACGGGTAAGTTACCGTCAGGCGAACCAGTCAGTACATCAGCGAGGATTTGCGACGGACGCAAAAGCGTTTTATTCTCGATGCCCTTGGTAACGGAGCATATGGGCATCTTGGCCGGACAATGCGGTTTGAGGCGATCCCAGACGGCGCGGGTGTATTGCGTAGGCACAGCCGAGATGACCATCACAGCGTCAGCGAACGCCTCCGCCGGGTTTGCCGTAATCTTTAACGCCTCCGGCAGTTTCACTCCGGGCAGGAATCGTTCGTTTCGGCCTGTGCGTCGCATCTGGTCGGCGTTTCGCTCGAAGGCGCTCCACAACCTGACCCCAAAGCCTTTGTCGGCCAGTAGCCCGGCGCACACCGTCGCCATTGCGCCGTCGCCTATGATTGTGATCATCTCACCCATATGCTCCAAAGCCTACCAGTGCCGGGGCGGCTTGTCCAGAGGGTCTCGCCAGCCTCGCTGTATGTTTGATGCACTACATACATACAGGGTGTGTATTATGTATGGTAATCGGCGTTGATTTTGATGTATGCGCCGGACAGGTCGCAGGTGTATGCGGTGAATTTTTCGCCGCCCAGGCCCAGGTTGATTTCGATGACGACCGTATCGCCTTTGAGGTGTTCGCGCACGGCGCGATGGCTGAAATTCTTCGGCAGGCCACGAGCGAAAACCCTTATGCCGCCGATAGTTACAGAAAGTTTGGCGGGGGCCACCTTTGCGGCGCTCTTTCCGACGGCCATGACGATTCTGCCCCAGTTCGGGTCTGCTCCGTGGACCGCACACTTGAGAAGCGGCGAGTCGGCGACCGATTTTGCAGCAGCGACGGCGTCGGACTTCGTGGCGGCGGACTTGACGGTTATACTGATCAGTTTCGTCGCGCCCTCGCCGTCTCGCACCATGGCGAGGGTGAGTTCCCGGCAGACCTCCTCGAGCGCAGCGGCGAATTTACGACAGGACGTTGAGCCGGACTGAACCTTCTTCCCGGCCCGGCCTGAGGCCAGCACGACGGCGGTATCCGAGGTGGACTGGTCCGAGTCGATCGTAACGGCGTTGAATGTTTCGGCGGCGGCCGCTCTGAATATTCGGTGGAGCAGGGGCGGCGCGATTTTCGCGTCGGTGGTGATTACGCTGATCATCGTCGCCAGGGACGGTGCGATCATACCGGCGCCCTTGACGATGCCGGCGAGAGTTATCGTCTCGCCGCCGAGGCGGGTCTGCACGACGGCTGATTTTTCCTTCGTGTCAGTGGTCATAATGGCACGGACGACGGCGGAGTCGTTACTCCGTCCAAGGGTTCGAGCAGCGGCGGTGATGCCCCGGCGAATCTTCGGCATCGGCAGCGGATGGCCTATAACGCCGGTGGAGACTACGAGTATTTCGTCGGGTGTAGCGCCAAGCAGACGGGCGGTCAGGTCGGCCATCGCTTCGGCGTCCGTCAGGCCGCGCCTGCCGGTGCAAACATTTGCCACGCCGGAGTTTAGGACAATTCCGCGAATCTTCCCGTACCCTTTCGGAAGGACTTTCCGGCACCAGATAACCGGCGCGCCGACGACCTGGTTGGAGGTTGTCAGAATTGCGGCGGGGACGGCTTCGTCGGCGACAATTATCGCAAGGTCTTCTCGCCCCGTGGTCTTAATCCCGCACTTGACACCTGATGCGACGAAACCGGCGGGTAATGTAATGTGTCGCACTTGCCCCATTGTTAATTCTCCGCTGTTTTTATGGTAATCCGGCGCTTTATCATGCCTCGCTGAAGCGAGCACGCCAACAGATAGAGAGTAGGTCATAGGTCGTAGGGAATAGGGAAAAACGGAAAAACAACGTTTCCCTAATCCCAAGCCCCTGGTCCCAAGTCCCTGTTTTACGGTCAATACAATCCCGTCGTTTCATCCAGTCCGAACATGATATTCATATTCTGGACGGCCTGGCCTGAAGCGCCTTTGAGCAGATTGTCCAGGGCGGAGATGAGGATCACCATTCCTTTTTCCACCCGCGCAGCGAGGTCGCAGAAGTTGGTCGTGGCGACGTATTTTGTAGCTGGCAGGACGTCGGTACGGATGCGGACGAACGGCGAGTCGGCGTAAGCGGCCTGCAAGACTTCGGTCAGTTTCTCGGCGGTAACATCACCGGCCGGTTTTGCGTAGATGGTGCAGAGCATCCCGCGGTCCATCGGGCACACGTGCGGGACGAACAGCGTCTCCACGGCTGCGCCGTGCAGGTCCGTCAGCACCTGTTCCATCTCCGGCATGTGTCGGTGGACGCCGGGAGCGTATGGCTCGAAGTTCTCGTTGCGGTGCGGGAAGTGGTATGCCGGCGACGGTGTTCTCCCGGCCCCGCTGATGCCGGTGATGGCGTTGACGACGATGCCGGTCGGTTCGATAAGTCCGGCAGACAGCGGCGGCGCCAGGGGTAGGACCGCGCAAGTCGGGTAACAGCCGGGGTTTGCGATCAGGTCGGCCGATTTTATCGCATCGGTGTAGTATTCCGGCAGGCCATAGACAGCCTCGGCGAGGCGGGCGGCGTCCGTGTGCGGGCAGTACCATTTTTCGTACTCGGCGGCGTCTTTGAGCCGATAATCTGCCGAGAAGTCGATGATGCGGATGCCCGCTTCGCGCAGGGCCGGAACGTAACTCATTGCGACCTTGTGCGGTACGGCCAGCATCGCCAGGTCCGCCTGCCCGGCGACCTTCGACACGTCGTACAACTCCTGCTGCATCTCGACCGTCTTGTTCAGCAGCGGGTAGAAATCGGTAATCGGCGCAACCTCTTCTGCCGGCCCGAAGATGCCGACCAGTTCGGCGTGGGGATGCCGGCGCAGCAGACGAATTGCCTCGAAGCCGGCGTAGCCGCTCCCGCCGATTAACGCGACACGGATTTTCTTCGTTTTATCAGACATCTCTTACTCCTGAAGGAAAGGCACCAGGCACCAGGCACCAGGTACCAGGTACCAGGTACCAGGTACCAGGCGTACAACAAGTCACGTAAACGTGCTGTCTTATACTCATATCAGACCTGTTTGATAAAATTATTTTTTCTTCTTCAGGCTCACAATCAGTCCGTTGAGGACTTTGGAACACTCACCCGTATCCTGCATAAGTGAGTTTGTCTGCTTTTCCGTCAGGTACACCAGTTCTTTTGCAAGCAGTATTTGTGTTTCCACTTCGTACAGACTGCCTCGTGCGGTCAAGAGGAACCTGATATAGTCTCGAAGGCTTCCGCGGCCATAGCCTTCAGCAATGTTGGAGGGGACCGATACTGCCGCCCTGTGAATCTGCTGTGGGGAGCGTAACATTTTTTCTGTAAATTAACAAGAAGCCATCGTTTGCTTCGA
This sequence comes from Planctomycetales bacterium, assembly GCA_030642005.1. Taxonomy (GTDB): domain Bacteria; phylum Planctomycetota; class Phycisphaerae; order SM23-33; family SM23-33; genus JAUWNJ01. The sequence continues at coordinate 88 of DAOWOP010000165.1, read as the reverse complement.
TCAAAGGATTATTCGGAAAAAACTTTGATCAAGGAGACAAACGATGGCCAAGCACAAGAATGACGTAATTGGACGGTTGCTGCAAGAG
>DAOWOP010000184.1 GCA_030642005.1 Planctomycetales bacterium | reverse complement strand
GGGTGCTTTTTGAAAAGTGAATAGAGACCGGATTACCGGATTACCGAATTACCGGAAGACCGGAAGACCGTGAAAAACGGAAAAAACGGAAAGACAGGGGGCAGGGTCTAGAAAAACAGAACTCCGAACTCGGAACTCGGAACTCGGAACCGATCAACCAATCAACCAATTGACCAATTGACCAGTTGACCAATTGACCAATTGACCGTGTGTTCCAGTGGCGTCCATTGTGCGTTCGAACAGCGCCGAACGGCAAACCACGCGGCTTGCCGCTTCGCAAAACCGAACCTGTTCCGAACCGTTCTAACCCACAATCTGGGTAATTCAGGTAATATAGGTAAGACGGAGAATTAAAAAACGGGATGTTTTTCGGGGCGAAAATGCGTAAGTGCTTGGAAGCAAAGGAGTTGCGTGTTTTTGAAACTTTCCCAATCTTTCCCAATCTTTCCGTATCTTTCCGAATCTTTCCGAATCTTTCCGAATCGTTCCGTATTGTTCCCAATTGTTCCCAATTGTTCCGTATCTTTCCCATTGGTTCCGAATTGGCGGCCGGCGCTAACCCTTGAGTACGGCATCGACGAATTCGGCCACTGGTCCGGAACCGCGGGGCGAAAGGACCATCTTGGCGATGCGTAAAAGTTCCTCCGGTGCATCGGCGGGCGTTCCCGACAGCCCGGCTCCCCGCAGCATCGCCAGGTCGTTGTTGTCGTCGCCGATAGCGGCAAAGGCCGACGGGGCGATCCTGTAGCCCTGCCCGACGTACTGAAGAGCGGTGAACTTGTCGGTCCCGGCAGAGAAGGCCTCGACAATATCCACATCGCGGTGCGACAGGTAGATGTCCTGAATCTCGATCCGCCCGGCGAAGTGCCGCTTGAGCGTTTCGACGGTGGGCCGGCCGCAGCCGGGTTCCTCCAAAGCGCTGATCCGCAACGGGCGGGGATAATCATCGCAGTCGAGACGATCAACGTGTCGAATCCGCCGAGGTATGGCGCTGATGAAATTCTGATAGAGCGGGCGGTCGTCGTATCGGCCTATGAGGTAGTAATCGAATCCTTCCCGCCAGGCATCGACCAGCGCCATTACCGGATAGCCCATTTGTTGCATCTGTCGGGTGAGTTCCTGTGCGGTGGCGCGGTCGAACGTTCGGCTATAGAGTGTCCGCTCTGTGTCCGGCTCGACGACCAGCGCCCCGCCGGCGCAAACTACGGGGCCGTGCGGTTCGGGCAGGTTCAGGCCTTCCCAGATGTCCCTGGACTCTTCCCAACTCCTGCCTGTGCAGAGACATACGACGATCCCGGCTTCGGCGGCGGCATGGAGCGCAGCGACGTCGGCATCGTCCATAGCGCCGTGATTCAACAGCGTCCCATCAACATCGACAGCCAGTAAGCGATATTTTCCAGTCGGCATAGCACAACTCGCAATCAGTGTTTCCGGCAGATTCGCTTCGCTCATCTGCCGGCTTTATCTTACCATCCCACGCCGCCGAGGCCTTCGGCGGTTTCGGCCTTCCAGGCCGACGGGTCGCGGAAGTATTGTTTGAGCATCATCGCAGTTACCACGCCGTCGGCGCAGGCGGTTACCAGTTGCATGGCTGCTCCTGCCCGGCAGTCGCCGGCGACGAACACGCCCGGCAGCGAGGTTTGGAGCGTCTGGCGGTTGCACCTGATGTAACCGGCATCGTCCAACTCCACCGCGCCGGCGAGCCAATTCGTGTTCGGGACCATCCCGGCGAAGATGAAAACGCCATCGACCTTAAGGTCTTCGGTATCGCCGGTCTGGACGTTCTTAATCACAACGTGGTCGATGTCGCCGCCGGCGGCGTCGGGGACGATTTGCTCAAGAACGTAAGGCAGTTTGATCTCGATGTTGTGCTCGCCGGCCTTGTCGTAAAGTTCCTCGACGAGAACCTTTTGTGCGCGGAACTCGGTTCGGCGGTGAATCAGCGTGGTCTTTTTTGTGAACCTTTCGGCCAGGTATATGGTGTCTTCGACGGCGGTGTTTCCTCCGCCGACGGTCAGGACGTGCTTGTCGCGGTAGAACGCACCGTCGCAGGTCGCGCAGTATGACACTCGCGTAGCCTGTCGCATCTCGGCCTCGCCCGGTACGCCGAGTGAACGATAATCGCTGCCGGGGCAGAGGATGGCCGCACGGGCGAGGTAAGTCTTTTCCCCGCCGTTGACTTCGACTTCGAGGACGCCATCGTCCCGCCGGCGAAGTGCGGTGGCTTCAGCGCCGACCGTTACCGAAGCGCCGAAGTTTTCCACCTGTTTGGTCATTTGCGCGATAAGGTCAGGTCCGCTGACGACTTCGTAGCCGGGGTAGTTTTCGACCCGTTCGGTCAGCAGTATTTGCCCGCCGGGCAGCCCGGCCTTGTCGAGGATGAGCGTATCGTAGCGGTCTCGCGTGGTGTACAGCGCCGCGGCGAAACCGGCCGGACCTGCGCCGATGATTATCACGTCGTGGATTTCGCTTTCCGGCATGTTATTTCCCTTTTGTCCTTCGGAGTTTATCCAGTTCGGCGAGTTCGGCTGCGAATCTTGCGGTAACAGTTCTTCGGTCGGTTCGCTCCATCGTCAGCCCGTTGGGCATCCGCATCCGCAGGATCATTCCTTTTTTATCCACCCACAGGTTGACCGTCGGCGCTTGGGCGGACATCTGGTCCGTCAGCCTGGTCGCCTTGACGGCCTTTTCGCTTATGTGGATTGTCTCGGCTCCGACGACCCGGACGGTCCGCATATCGAAGTCGTTCTTGTCCGGGTTGTACACGGCGAAGGCGTATGTTTCAGCCTTTGAGCGGTCCAGCAACCTGGGAAGCAGGGCGCTGAAGGCTTCGGGCAGATATGCCGGTATGAGTAACTCCGGCACTTTTTGCTTCCAACTCCGCTGGTGCAGTCGAACCAGTATCCAGTGGTCCTTTTTGATGACCTCCTGGATTTCTCTTAAGGCGGTCTTTCCCCTGCCCCGGACGGACACCCGCTCCCATCGCTCCAAATTTCGGTCGGGCGTGGTGAACAATTTCTTCCACGTCAGTTGCACCGGCGCTCCGGGAAGCATCAGCACGCCGTTGCTGACGACGTTCAGGCCCTGCGCGTCCGATCGCTTGGTTATCGACTCGGTCAGTTGGATGAAACCGATAATTTTATCCTTCAGTTTGATCGTGCAGTAACAAGGCTGCTTGTGGATGATCGTTTTGAGTTTCGCAACCGACAGTTTTTCCAGCACCGCTGCGCCTCGCGCCAGGTTCTGTTTGTACTCGGTTATCGCGACTTTGGGGTCGAACAATCTCATACTATCGAGAACCGCCGTCAGGACGGCGTCCATTTCGGCCTTGGCGGCGGGATCGCCGGTGATGCTCAACACGATGTGCTCGCCGGGCTTTATCCTTACCCACGTCTGTCGGCGCCACAGTTTGAATGCAGCGTTCCAGATGCCGCGAAAGTGCATCGCCGATTTGCCGGCAACGACGGAAATCCGCGTGGACTCGACCTTGAAATTGCCGGTTCGGGCAAGTTCGGCCGCAACGGCCTTGGCGTACTCCGAAAGCAGCATCTTCGTCGGCTTGTGCTTTGTCCGAAGGACCTCCAGCGACCAGCGGACCGCGCTGGTCTGTTTGTCTCTTCGCGTCCATCCGACCAGCCTGCGGGCAGAAGTCTGCATGCTGCGATCGGTATCGGCCGGCGGGCAAAGCGAAATACCCACCAGCCTGTCGGTGTAACGCGGGCCTAATTTTACCGCCGGAGCCGTTGTTGTCCCGGCAGGCCGGCTCGACTGCCCCGCCGCCGCTATCGGCATCGCCAACATTACTATGGAAAGAATCAATCTCATGGCTTTTTCCTTTCACTCGACATTATATGAATTCCCGCCGCACGTTTAATACCACAATACCGCCCGGATGCGTTAAGATTTTGATGAATTGGAACCGGAAAACAGTGGAGGCAGGTGAACGGGGAATTGTCGAAAAGGTCCGTTTAGTCCCGTCAGGGACTGGCCACTTAAGTGGCCAGTCCTCTTTTACAACTACAGATTGAACCGTCGTTCACGAAAGCGCCTCAACTTTCGAATGTCCGCCCAGTTATGGGTCAATGCCCAGGCGTACTACGAACTGGAACGCGCCCGCGACAAACTCCGGGGACGCCTGAAGGACAAAGTGGTCGTCCACGTGGCTTAAGCCCGGTGCCGTGGTCGCGGTGTTTGCGACCACGCGGATACGCAGACGTTAACGTGGTCGCAAACACCGCGACCACGGCACCTGCTGAAATATGGAATAACATTCCGTATTTTCCACGTCCCCGTTTCCCCGCATCCCAATTAAGCGCTCCGTCCCCTTAATCCCGTTTCCCCGCATCCCAATTAAGCGCTCCGTCCCCTTAATCCCTTAATCCCCCTATAGTTGATTATGCTGCATAAGAAAAAACACGTAACCATAGTAGCTGGAGTATTTGCGATAGATATCGATCTCCATCTGTACAGAATCGATCCTCTCAATCCGTTCCGGGTTTGTGACATACTTTTTCCGAAATGATTGAAGCCGTTTTTCCAGTGGATTATAATATGAATCCCACCAGGCTGACTCCGGAAGAGTAAAATGACCAACGACATGGTATCCAGAGCTTTTTATGGTGGCCAAGTTGGTATCAATATCCACCATTGAAGGATACTCATTGTCAAAAAACTGTCGGCACTCTGTTGGAGGATCTGGCCGCAACCAAGTAAGTTCGCTCGCTGCCAATAACCCGCCGGAAACCAAAAGGGAGCGACATACTGCCAGTCCCTTACTGAATCCCATGTTATAAAGAGCCCCTTCTGACCAAATCAGATCAAAAGAACCCTCGGCCAGCTCCAATTCGCACATGTCTTTCAAATAAAGTTGTACTTTATCCGAAACACCCTCAGCTTCAGCACGTTGTTGCAACTCGTCCAAAAATGGCTGATGATTATCCACAGCCAAGATTGTCCCGTCAATATGTCTAGTTAGTTGGATCGTCTGTGCGCCGTTACCGCAACCAATATCCAAAACTATGAGCTTGCCAGCCATACATTGTGGCCTCGCTGAAAGCAGCATATTCAACGCTTGTTTAGTTGAGCAGTCGTCTCCAGGGCCAAGGCGTGGTAAAGAGCAATCAAAAAGCTCGTAAAGAAACTCCATTTGTTCGTTATCGTTCATTGTTCATAGGCAAAATAGAAATAGAGAAATAGGGGACGCTAACCTATTTTCGCCTTTTCTCCCTATCATTTCAATCAGTATCAGCGTTAGAAATAGGGGACGCTAACCTATTTTCGCCTTTTCTCCCTATCATTTCAATCAGTATCAGCGTTAATCGGCAGTTTGTCAATCGCAAAATAGGTTAGCGTCCC
>DAOWOP010000162.1 GCA_030642005.1 Planctomycetales bacterium | reverse complement strand
ATGATGACCGGCGGGGCGCACAGCATGATCCACCCCTACGGCGTAACCGGCTTCAACCGCCTCAACGCCCTGTCGAGACGCAACGACGAAATGGCGACCGCCTCCAGGCCTTTCGACCTGACACGCGACGGGTTCGTCCTCGGCGAAGGCGCTGGAATCCTGATACTGGAAGAGTACGAATCCGCTCGCCGGCGCGGTGCGAAGATGCTGGCTGAAATCATCGGCTTCGGCTCCAGCGCCGACGCCTTCCGCATCACCGACCAGGACCCCAACGGCAGCGGCGCTGCCGCCGGTATGCGGGCAGCACTGGAAGACGCCGGTGTAACTATCGAGCAGATCGACTACATCTCCGCACACGGCACCAGCACTCCGCAGAACGACTCGGTCGAAACGCGGGCGATAAAGGTCGTCTTCGGCGATCTGGCCGACAAGGTGCCGATCTCCTCCGTCAAAGGCGCCGCCGGACACCTTATCGCCGCCGCCGGCGTAACGGAACTGATTACCTGCGTGCTGGCTTTGCGCGACCAGGTCCTGCCTCCGACGATGAATCTCCACACGCCCGACCCGGACTGCGACCTCGACTACATCCCCAACGAACCCAGAAAGGCCGATGTCAATATCGTAATGAGCAATTCCTTCGGCTTCGGCGGTCAAAACGACACGCTGATAATCACCAACATCTAAATCCTCAAACTGACCGATTTTATTCGGGATTAGAAAATCCGAGGAATTTCAGAAAATCTTATCTATAAAGAAGTTATAAAATGTCTAATGACTAATGTCCAATGACCAATCAATGACCAATGTCTAATGCCTAAAATCATCGCCGTGCTTTTTTAGACATTGGGCATTAGACATTCATTAGACATTGGTCATTGGGCATTAGACATTTATGCGTTCGGCATATAATAATATCAAATCCTGTAATCTTGTTCTGTCTTCAAGAAGGGTCAGTTTGAGTAAATCGCTCCTCCTACGGCTTGCAACCAAACTACCTCACACGCTACCATAGTCAGTTATATTATGATCGTCATAGCAACAGAATTATCGACAGCGGCTGAACTGTGGGAATTCGTAACGCACTACTGGGCGGCACTGGTAATCGCCGCAACGTGCCTGAGCCTGCTGACCTTTGCGCTGCTGCTGCTGACCAAATACGTCCGCATCTGCCTGAACATCTTCACCGACACCCCCCTGCCGCTGTCCATTGACGCCAGAGACTTTCAGGTAATCCAGGGCGAGGAGGTCCGCTTCCGCAGTTTCGACGGCACAAGCCTCCGCGGCATGTGGCTGCAGACGCCGGGCGGCTCAAGCCGGAAGGGAACCATCGTGTTCTGTCACGAGTTCGGCTCCGACATGTATAGTTGCGCCCGCTACACCCGCCCGCTGATCGAGGCGGGCTTCGACATATTCACATTCGATTATCGCGGGCACGGCGACAGCAGCCGGCCCAGGAACTACCGCGCGCTGCAGTGGCCTTCAGATAAGGAACTGGCCGACACTCTCGGTGCGTGCGCTTACGTGGAGGACACTCTCCTGACGGCGGGCGAACCGACGCGGATCGGCATCTTCGGTATCAGTCGGGGAGCGGGCGCCGCCATTATGGCGGCAAGTTCAGACCGGAACATCGCCGCCATCTTATGCGACGGGGCATTCAGCACCGCCGAGACGCTGGTGACGCTGATGAAACGCTGGGCGTCTATCTTCGGGCGAGTGAAACTCGTCTATCAGAACCACCCCGACGCGTTCTGGAAATTCCTTCTTTGGTGCATGATGCGGTTCGCCCAGCCCAGGCTGGGACGGCGATTCCCCTCCGTCCGCAAGGCGCTGAAGAATATGATCGCCCGCCCGATAATGTTCATCCACGGCCAGAAGGACAGTTACGTCCGGCCCGACCAGGCCGAACTGCTCCACCGCGTCGCCGGTGAACCGAAGTACCTCTGGATCGTCTTGAAAGCAAAGCATAACCAGTCCGTTACCACCGCGCCGGCCGAGTACGCCGCAAGGACGACCGCGTTCTTCAACAAATACCTGACCGACGAAGAGGTCGGCGAATTTGAAATCACCGGAATAGCGACCCGCGGAGATGACTCGAAGGTGAAAAATCGTTTCTCAAAGGTTGCGCCATGAGCCTTGCCCGCACACTACTGCGACCGGCTGCCCGTATCGCCGGAATGCATGCATCTATTCAAGCCCGCGCGTTTATGGGCTCGCACAAGCGTACCGCCGAGGTGCAGGAGGCGCTATTGGGACGGCTCATCAAAGCCGCCGCCGACAGCCGGTTCGGATGTGAACACAACTTCAGCCGCATCCGCTCTTACAAAGATTTTAAATCCGCCGTCCCGATAAGCGACTACGAGCACCATCGCCAATACATCGACGACGTCCTGGCAGGCAGGGTCGAAGCACTGTTCGCTCCGGGCACGAAGATTCGCATGTTCGCTGTTACCAGCGGCACGACCGGAGCGCCGAAGCACATCCCCGTTACCGAGCAATTTCTCCGTGACTACCGTCGAGGCTGGAACGTCTTCGGAATACAAATGCTGAAAGACCATCCCGATGGCTGGCTGCGAAAGATTATTACGATAGGCTCGCCGGCCTGTGAAAGCACCAGCCCGAACGGGCTTTCGTGTGGGGCCATCAGCGGCCTGCTCGCTGAAAATCAGCAATGGGTCGTCCGAAAAATGTATCCGGTCCCCCCGCAGGTCAACGAGATTCCCGACCCCGCCGAGAAGTATTACGCCATCATGCGATCAGCCGTCGCTCACGATGTCGGAATCATCATCACCCCCAACCCATCCACGGCGGTCAAACTGGCCCAGATCGCACGCGACAACGCCGAACGCCTTATCCGCGACGTCCGCGACGGCACGATCAGCCTGCCCGCAGGATCGCCAATTGAGGCGATGGACGGGTTCTCATTTCGCCCGGACCGCCATGCCGCAAAGCGGCTGGAGGAAATTGTTCGCCGACACGGACAACTCCTCCCGAAATACTTCTGGAACCTCAGTTTCATGCTCATGTGGACGGGCGGAACGGTCGGGTTGTACCTGCCGAGCGTCCGCCGCTTCTACGGCGACGTACACATCCGCGACATGGGACTCCTCGCCAGCGAAGGCAGGTTGTCGGTCCCCCTGTCAGACAATACAGCCTCCGGCGTGGCGGAAATTACCTCCAATTTTTTCGAGTTCATCCCAGCCGATCAAATCGAATCGACCCGTCCCGACGTATTCGGCGCACACGAAGTCGAACAGGGCCAGGAATATTTCGTCGTATTTTCCAACTGGGCCGGGCTGTGGCGGTATAACATCGACGACCGCGTTCGCGTAACGGGCCGGCTCGGCGACAGCCCCGTCTTTGAATTCCTCTCCAAAGGCATGCACACCTGTTCAATCACAGGCGAGAAGATCACCGAGCACCAGGTGGTCCGCGCCATGGAAGCAGCCTCGGCCCGGGCCTGCGTGAGCATCGAGCAGTTCGTCCTTCAGGGACGTTTTGCCGAGACGCCCTACTACGAATTACACCTCGAAACGACCGACGGGGCGGACACCGAATCACTGGCCCATGGTCTGGATGAGGCCTTGTGCAAGCTCAACATTGAATACGATTCCAAGCGTCGCACCGGCCGGCTCGGACCGATACGCCCGGCCGCCGCACCGACCGACACTGCCGCCCGTCAGCATGACCGACGGTCCGAACAATACAAACACAAGTACCTGATGACCGACGTGATTAACGACACCGCAGGCGACGCCCCGCCGAACTCGCGATAAAAAACCGGGACGGACTCATCGTCCGCCCCGGCATGGTGTAACTCTATCGTCCAGCGGTTACCTGATCGGACCGATCAGGAAACTGTCATCTTCCGACATATGCATCATCAATAACGTAACCCCCGCTCCCTGCGTACCCCCGGTGGCGCTGCCGGAGGTGCTGTAGATATTGTCGTCACTGATACCAACGTCAGCCCGCTTCTGGTCGGACACATGGGCGTCGGCATAGAGGACGTTGATGGCGTCGCCGGAACCATGGTTCTGGCTCATGCCTTTTTTTCTGGCGGCATCCGACAGGCCGGTGTTGGCCCAGTCGGTTTGCGCAGTTACGCCATTATCGTCGGTCTTGTCGAATTCAGGCGTTTTATCCGCCATGACCACCAGCCCGGATTGACTGCTGTACGTAAAGCCGGGGACATAGCCGGCGGTGGCCATACTATAAACCGGACCCTGGGTGCTGTAACTGACCTTACTGCAGTTTTCAGAAGCACTGGGGCTTGACTTCTCGGTATCGTAGAAATCCCAGTAGTAGTAAGTGTTGGTACCGCTTCCGTGCCTGGTGGTGAGCATCTTGCCGGCGCTGTCGTCGCTGGGACAGACGAACAGGCCTACAGGCTGACCCATGCGAACAAGCATGAACATCAGCGCGGTGGGACTGACCGCTGTGGGCGTCGTTGTACTCGTGGCGCCAGTCCCGGTGGTGGACGCCCAACTAGTGCTTTCGATCCAGGGTGGAGCGTCGTCACTCTCGGTCTGATACATTTTGATGCCGGTTCCGATGTTCCTGAGGTTGGAGCCGCAGATCGCCCGCCTGGCCAGTTCCTTCGCCCGGCCCAGGGTGGGCAGGAGGATGGACACCAGAAGCGCGATGATCGCAACGACCACCAACAACTCAACCAGTGTAAAACCTTTTGTTCGTTTCATAATAGCACTCTTCCTTTCTTATCCCCTGGTTTCCTGTACCCGCCGGGACATACCTATACTACACCTCCCCGGCTCACGTTGTGTGGTGGAAGGCTGCTTCATGGGGCGTGGGATATTATGGAAGAGTCCATGCAACCATAACCGCCCTCTACCACATCTATGTTAATGATAGCAAGTCTCCATAGCCAATGTCAATAGTATATTCAAAATTTTTTTGTCCCTTCCAAACGGCCGTTTCAGCCGCCTCCGAGTAATCCGAGAATCAGCCTGTCCGTCCGCGCCGGAGACAAACCTTGCATTGACAACAATCAGCAATGGGCCTAATCTGTCAAAGACAATGACATCCCTGAAAACAGTAAAAAAACTCCTCCGCACATTCGGTCAGGAACATCTCCTGGCCTTCTACGACAAACTTGACCATGCCTCGCAGTCTGCCCTGCTGGATCAGATTGCCGGTGTTGATTTTGAGCAACTCGCCGGGCTGATACGTTCGCACGTCCTTGCCGAGCCGGTCGCAAGCATACCAGCAAATCCATCTCCCGCCCCTATTCTTCCAGCCAGGCCCGACGACGAGCAGATGCAGCGCCGCTATCGCATAGCCCGTCAGGACGGGGCTGGGTTGATCTCGGCCGGTCGGGTCGCCGCGGTGGTCGTCGCAGGCGGCGAGGGAACACGCCTCGGCTTCGACGGGCCTAAAGGCTGCTTTCCCGTTACCCCCGTCAGGCATAAAGCCCTCTTCCAGGTCTTTGCCGAACAACTGCTGGCTGCCGGGCAGCGATACGGTTCGTCCGTCCCGTGGTACATAATGACCAGCCGGGCCAACGACGCCGCTACACGCGAATTCTTCATCTCCAACGATTTCTTCGGCCTGGACCGCCGGGACGTCTTCTTCTTCACGCAGGGACGGATGCCGGTAGTGGACCTGAACGGGAAAATCCTCCTGGCCGACAACGGGCGGATCGCCTTCAGCGGCGAGGGCCACGGCGGATGCCTGAACGCACTGCACCGGAGCGGCGCGCTGGACGATATGGCCGATCGCGGCATCGAATACATCTCCTATTTCCAGGTGGACAACCCGCTCAATCATTGCATCGACCCGCTGTTCATAGGCCTGACCGCCGGGAGCGGCGCGGAGATGTTCGCAAAGGCCGTCCCGAAACGCGAGCCGATGGAAAAACTCGGTAACTCTTGCACGGTCGATGGCAAGGTGACGGTTATCGAATACTCCGATCTGTCGGAAGAAATGGCCCGTGCGACCAAGACTGACGGTTCGCTCGTTCTCGGACCAGGTAGCATCGCAATCCACATCCTCCCGCGCCGGCTCGTCGAACGACT
>DAOWOP010000115.1 GCA_030642005.1 Planctomycetales bacterium | reverse complement strand
TTTGTCTCCTCAAATTTCTATACCCAGTTGACGATAAGCAGGGACATTACCTTATTGGCCCGATAATTCAAGGGGCCAAAGGTATCTTTTTTTGAATTAGTTCGTCGGCGGCGGTTGACAGTTTCGCTCTCGCCTAATACTATCATCGCTGTCATTTTTCAGGGAGCGATTCCATGATAAAGCAGCGTCTTTTCACGCCGGGGCCGACGGAAGTGCCCCCGGAGGTTCTTATCGAGATGGCCAGGCCCGTGTTCCATCACCGCACGGAGCGGTTCCGGAAGATGTTCGGCGAAGTAACGGCGGGCCTGAAAAAACTCCTCATGACCGCCGGCGACGTGCTGACCATCGCCGGGTCGGGCACCGCCGGTATGGAGGCCGCCATTGCCTGTGCGTGTCCGCGCGACAGGAAGGTCCTCGTCAGCAACGGCGGCAAGTTCGGCGAGCGTTGGGTCAAGATCGCCAAGGTCTATGGCCTCCAGGTCGATGAGGTTCAGTTGGAATGGGGCACGGCCTTACAGGCCGATACGGTCGCCGAGAAACTCAGCAGCGGCGATTACGGCGCGGTAATAACCGTTCACAGCGAGACCTCGACGGCGACGGCCTGCGACCTCGAAGCGATCGGAAAGGTAGTAGCCAAGACCGACGCGATCCTGATCGCCGACTGCATCACCTCTGCCGGCACGCTGCCTCTGCGGACCGACGAATGGGGCGTCGATATAGTCGGGGCGGGCAGCCAGAAGGCCCTGATGCTCCCGCCGGGACTGGCGTTCGTTGCCGTCAGCGAAAAGGCATGGAAGAATATCGACGCGATAACCCCGCCTGCGTTCTATCTTGATTTGAAGGCTTATCGTAAGTCGTTGGCCAAGAACGACACGCCCTACACAGCCGCGGTGAGTCTTATTCGCGGGCTTAAGGTCGCGCTGGAGATGATTGGCGAAATCGGCATCGAGACGGTCTGGGCGCGGACAGCCCTTCTGGCTGCGGCGACGCGAGCAGCCGCCGAAGCGCTGGGGCTGAAGGTATTCTCATCCCAGCCGAGCGATTCGGTAACGTGCATTCTGCTGCCGGAAGGCGTTACCGACGAGCAGTTCCGCCCCGCCCTTCGCGACAGGTTCGGCTGCTCAATCGCCGGCGGACAAAACGAACTGAAGGGCAAAGCCATCCGTATCTCACACATGGGTTACGTCGAGTCGCTGGAGACGATAGGCCTGATCGCAGCCATCGAATACACACTGGCCGAGGCCGGCGCGGATGTAAAAATCGGCGCAGGCGTAACAGCGGCGGCGAAGGTGTTGAAAGATTGGCGGTAGCGGGAGATTTCGTTTATGAAAGTTTTGATAGCGGACAAGTTGAGCGAGGTCGGCGTCGATTGGTTGGCCGAGCAGGACGACGTCGAGGTTGACGTCACGGGCGGCCTGTCGCCGGCGGAACTGGCGGAGATCGTCGGCGGCTACGACGGGATGATCATCCGTTCTGGCGCGAAGGTAACAGCCGAGGTCCTGGCCGAACCAGGCCGGTTGCGGTGCATCGCCCGCGCCGGCGTGGGCGTCGATAACATCGACGTGCCGACCGCCACGTCCAAGGGCATCATCGTGATGAACACGCCCGGCGGAAACACGGTCTCGACGGCAGAGTTGACCTGGGCGCTGATGCTGGCGATGTCGCGGAAGATCGTCCCTGCCAACGTTTCGCTTACCGGCGGGGCCTGGGACAGAAAGAAATTCCAGGGCGCGCAACTTGCCGGCAAGACGCTCGGCGTAATCGGTATGGGCAGGATCGGCAAAGCCGTCGCCAAGCGCGCCCTGGCAATGGAGATGGAGGTCGTCGCATACGACCCGTATTTCGCCGGCAAGTGCCCGGAAGGGTCGTTCGAGATGGTCGGAAGCCTCGGCGATCTTTGCCGCCGGAGCGATTATGTAACCGTCCATGTCCCCAAGAGCGCCGATACGACGGGCATGATCGGACGCGAGCAGATCGCACAGATGAAAGACGGCGTGTACCTGATAAACGCCGCACGCGGTGGCATTATCGACACCGAAGCGCTGGCCGAGGGTCTGGAGTCCGGCAAGGTCGGCGCAGCGGCCCTGGACGTGTGGACCTCCGAGCCGCCGGATTCCGAAGCCGAGAAAAAACTCATCGCCCACCCGAAAGTTCTGGCCGTTCCGCACCTGGGCGCCAGCACCGGCGAAGCCCAGGAGCAGGTCGCACTGGACGCCGCACAGCAACTCGTCGAGGCGCTCCGCGGCGGGGAAATTCGCAACGCCCTGAACGCCCCCGGCTTCGAGAAGACCCTGCCGCCGATGCTGCGACCTTACGCCGAACTGGCGTCGAGGATAGGAACGATCCTGGCCAACATCACGCCCGGAGCGATTGCAAAGGTCGAAGTCGTCTATCGCGGTGCGATCTCCGATCTGGACGTCTCGCCGATTACGACCTATCTGCTGGTCGGGCTGCTGTCGCCGCACATGGACCAGCCCGTCAACGTCATCAACGCGCCGGTCCTCGCCGAGCAGCGAGGCGTTACCATCGAGCAGATTACATCGAAGAAGGTCCGGGAGTTCGCAAACCTCATGCAGGTCGAGGTCCACACCGACCAAATGAGTCGAACGGCCGTCGGTACGATCTTCGGCACACACTTCCCAAGGATTATCGCCATCGACGGATACCGTGTTGAGATGAAGCCCGACGGGCACGTGCTGCTGATCTTCAACGACGACATGCCCGGCGTGGTGGGTAAATTCGGAACGATCCTCGGCGCCAGCGGCGTCAACATCGCCGACATGACGCTCTCGCGCAAGGCCGACCCGTCCAAGGCCGTCGTCGCAATCAACCTGGACAACGCGCCGTCCGACGCGGTCGTCGAGGAAATCCGATCCCAGGAATTCGTCAACGCAGCCTACTACCTCGAACTGCCCGAACTGCCGGCCGACGAACGCGGGGATTGATGTGCGAAAAGGACAGTACGTGAGCGGGTGCCGTGGCCGCGGTGTTTGCGGCCACGTGGATGCGCGGTCGCAAACGTGGTTGCAAACGCAGCGTCCACGCCACCCGCCGAATGCCGAATATGTTGCAACATACGATAAAAGCGGTTAAGAAAAAGGACGGGAAAAACGTTGGTCTGATAATGAAAGTGGCCTTTGGCCCGTGAACGGGGTGATACATGGACGATCAGTTTCGCCAAGAAGTGATAAAAGTCTTAAAGCGGGGCGATGAGCTTCCTACCGAATGGGCACGCGAATTATTCCCGCCGGAGAAGCGGGAGTACGAACTGATTTACCACGGTAAGGAACGGAAAGAGGACATCTTGGCTGATACGATGGCCGTGCCGTTCCAGCCTGTCCGTACCTTCGGCAAGAACGGGAACGACTGGCACAGCAAATTAATCTTCGGTGATAACCTCCAAGCCATGAAGACCTTGCGCAGCATGAAAGAGCAAGGGCAATTAGCCAATTCCGACGGCACACCAGGCGTTAGGTTGATTTACATAGATCCTCCTTTTGCCACGCGAAAGGAGTTCGCCGGATCTCAGGACCAAAAGGCCTACAACGACAAGATAATAGGGGCGAGATTCGTCGAGTTCCTGCGCAAGCGACTGGTGATGATGAAGGAACTGCTGTCGCCAGATGGTAGTATCTATGTCCACCTCGATGAAAAGAAAAGCCATTATATCAAAGTCGTTATGGATGAGATTTTCGGAGAGCATCACTTTCAGCGCGAGATTGTATGGCGGATCGGATGGCTTTCCGGTTTCAAAACACAGGCAAAGAACTGGATACGTAACCACGATATTCTGCTCTTTTACACACCGGGTCCGAAGTTCATTTTCAACAAGACATATATACCATACCCTGAAGACTACGTCCGACGTGACGGATCAGCACCAAACGGCAAAGGGTATCCTCTCGAGGATACATGGAACTGCTACAACATTGACAAGCTGGACTCAATCCAGATCATGAGTTTCTCGGGTGAAAAAACAGGATTCCCAACGCAGAAGAACGAACATCTGTTAGAGCGCATCATTCGCGCTTCGTCCAATACAGGCGATATCGTTCTTGATGCCTTTGCTGGTTCTGGTACAACGCTAGCCGTGGCCGAAAAAACGGGGCGTCGGTGGATTGGGATTGATAGCAGCAAACTAGCGATCTACACCATCCAGAAACGAATGCTGAATCTAAGAGACGGGATCGGCAATACAGGTCGCTCGCTCAATCCCAAACCCTTCACCTTATACAACGCGGGCCTATATGATTTCTCCAATCTCAAAGACCTTCCATGGGATGATTGGCGTTTCTTCGCGTTGCAGTTGTTCAATTGCAGGGACGAGCGGCACACCATTGGTGGACTGCAACTGGACGGCAAACTCAAGGGTGCAAGCGTACTGGTGTTCGATCACACCAAGCAGCCCGGCAAGCGAATTGATGAAGAAACCGTGTATGATATTCATGCTGCCGTTGGGAGCAGAATCGGCGGGAAGTTCTTCATCATCGCCCCCCGCGGCGTTTTTGACTTTCAGCAGGACTATCTCGACATTGATGGTGTGCGATATTATGCCCTTCGTATTCCCTATTCGGTTATTGATGAGTTGCATCGAAGAAAGTTCACTGGTTTGCAGCAGCCCAGTGACGAGTTGGCTGTCAATGATACCGTGGAGGCTGTAGGTTTCGATTTCATCCGACCGCCGGAGGTTGAATTCAAAGTAACCGCCATGAAACCCAGGGGTGAACTCCTGAAAAGGGCACAACTGAAAATAACGGGCTTTGATACACGCGCTTGGATTCGGGGAAGGGACACTAGAAGTGGCCTTGAAGCCTTATCCATGCTGATGCTCGATTTCGACTATGACGGCAACGTTTTCGACTTAGACAAAGTCTTCTATGCCAACCAACTGGAAGGCCAAGGTTGGATGGCGACGTTCCCGTTAGAGGATCTTGGCGAGAAGATCATGACTGTTTTTGTTGACATTTATGGCAACGAATCATCGGTAGTTATCCCACGCGAGGATTTCATCGTCCGAACGACCAAGAAAGCGAAAGCTAATAAGGCAAGCAAAACCTCCACGAGGAAGAAAACTGCCAAGAGTAGGAAGACGTCCAAGAAGACAACCAAGGTCAAGAGACGTAAAAAGGCAGAGGTGTAACAATGCCAGCAAGTTCGGACCGCCAACGCTTCCGTAACGAAGACCTCCTCCTGAAGATCGGCACATCTGTTGACCGTAGCAAGTGGGATGAAAGCCGCTATGAAGCCTTCATCGACGAACTTTGTGAAAGCCGGGAATACCAGAAGGATGCCATTAGGACTGCTCTTCGTTATTTGTTGGGCGGCGAATATGCCGATCTTCGAGCATTGGCAAGGGAAAATTTCGACGACAATGATGTTCTCCGTGCCCGTTACGGTTCATGGGCGAGTATGGAACGGTACCTCCAATTACCAAACCAACTGTCGGCTTCGTTGGATCTTGGAACGGGAACAGGCAAGAGTTATGTCCTGTACGGAATTGCCGCGATTATGCTGGTAGAAGGCGTGGTGGACAGAGTGCTGGTTTTGTGCCCGTCCACCACAATTGAGGCCGGGCTTATGGAGAAATTTCGCTTCTTGGCCGGCAAAGCCGATCTTCGCGACGTGCTGCCGGAAGACACCAAGATTTGCACGCCACAAATTATCGACGCCAGCCAGACCATCACCGAAGGCAGCATATGCGTGGAGAATTATCACGCCGTGTTGGAGCATGTCGGATCATCCATTCGCGATAGTCTGAAAGGCAAGGGCGCACGGGTTGCGGTGCTCAATGACGAAACCCACCATGTAGCTAACGAATCGAATACGAAGGTCAAGAAGTGGAAGGAATTCCTCACAGATCCGGACTACGGGTTCCGGTGCATCATCGGTGTTTCCGGTACGTGCTACATCGGCAACGATTACTTCGCGGATGTGATTTACCGTTATTCGTTACGGAAGGCGATTGAGCAAAACTACGTCAAGAAGGTGGAATACGTGGCCGAGATGCCTCGTACTGGGGACCCGGACGAGAAATGGCAGTTGATCTACAATCGCCATGCTGATTATCGGCAAAAGCTGAAATCCCGGAAGTTGCGACCCCTGACAATTATTGTTACCCGCACAATTAATAGTTGCAAAGACGTGGCCGACGAGTTGAAAGGCTTTCTGGTAGAGCATGCGAACCTGACCTATGAACAGGCCGAAGAGCGGGTGCTAATTGTGTACAACAACGCTCCGGATGTTCGGAAGCTCCGTCAGGTGGATAAGCCTTCAAGCAAGGTGGAATGGATTGTGTCTGTTTCCATGCTTAATGAAGGCTGGGACGTGAAGCGCGTGTTCCAGATCGTTCCGCATGAGGAACGAGCGTTTAACAGCAAGATGCTGATTGCCCAGGTGCTGGGACGCGGACTTCGCATCCCCTTAAACTGGACTGGTGAGCAGCCGGAGGTAACCGTATTCAACCATGAGGCTTGGGCACCGCGAATCCGCCATTTGGTAGATGAGATTCTGGATATCGAAAAACGAATCACGTCCTGCGTATTGCCAAATTCGCCCCACCACTTTGACCTACACAACATTGACTACACGCTTAGACCAACTTCAAAAAAGAAACCGATGGACAAGGAGTATAGGCTTTTCGCCAAAGGTTATGTGGATTTGGCTACTGATTCGCCAACCGAGGATGTCAGCGTTAGGATGGAGCAGGCCATCACCGGCGCTCAGCGGAATTGGCAAACGCAAATAAAACATAAAACTTACACTCCGAAGGAAATCGCTGATGAGATGTACCGCCGCCTTGAAGAATCGCAGAATCCTGATGACCCGGACCCCAAGATGCGAACAGTGTACACAGATGCTTGGCCTGTGAAAAAGCTGGAGAAGATTGTCAAAGAGTCGATAAGCCGGCGGGCGAACACCAAACGGGTAACAGAAAATATGAAGCAGAAGTTCCTTCAGTCTTTGGGCACGCTAAGAAGGAAGACTTCTGAATTTGTACGCTACACACCAATTGTCAATCGTTATCAGACTGTTTCGACGAGGCAACGTCCGGCGGCAAGCGTCAGCGCGGCAGACCTGCATCATACGAAGACATTGTTCTATACAAACCAAACTCATGCCGCGCTTGCGGATGAGCAAAAAGAATTCTTTGCAGATATTACTGAAGCCGGTAGTGGATTCAAGGTTATTGCTGTTGACAACCGCCACGATTTCAAGACCCCTGTAAACGCAGTGATCGCGGATTCAGAGAATGAGAAACGATTTTTCAAGGACCTTTTGGATACTCAAAACGTCCCGCATTATGAAGAGTGGGTTAAGTCCACATCTGCCCGGTTCTATGAAATAGATTTTGCTTGGAAGAAGGGAGCTCATCCCAAACGTGGTAAGTTCAACCCAGACGTGTTCATTAAGACGGGCGATCTTATCCTTGTTATTGAAATCAAGGGCATTGAGGAATTGGCCGAACCATCGGAAGAAAACCGAAAGAAGAATTATTTCGCCCTTGCCCATTTCGAGCGAGTCAATGAACACTTGGAACGGGAAGGTAATCCCGTCCGATACAAGTTCCACCTCTTAACACCTCGCTGTTTCAATAAGTTCTTCCAGACGTTGCGGGAGGGGGGAATTGCACATTTCAGATCTGAACTGGATGTAAAACTAGCTGAATAGTGGTTGCACGTTCACCCCCCGGCCAGAGACTGTACGGATTGAGGGGGCTTTGCCATGACGGATTATGTTATCGGAAATGCTTCTGCCTGAACAGTCCCGCACCAGGACTTGATGTCTATTCGCTCGATGACTGGCCACTTAAACCGACGGATAGCTATCCGTCGGCTTTATACGCTCATGGGAAAACTTTTTCGTTCACGTTTGCGCGCGCAAACGTCAACGGAAAAAACGCACTTTGGGATTTTTCTGAAAATTTTTAACTACCGGCTAATAAACCGCTTGCGGTTTCGCCCACCCTTTTGTGTTCACGTTTGCGCGCGCAAACGTGAACACGAATGTTAATATAGAGGCGGCTTCGCCAAGGCTTCGCCGTCCCAAGGGCGCGATATAGACGCGCCGAAGGTTTTTTGACAAGTGAATAGAGAACAGAACAGGCACCAGGGACCAGGCACCAGGGACTTGGGAAAAACGGAAAAACTGAAAGAGCAGAACTGATCAACCGATTTACCGATTCACTGATTTACTGATTTACCAATCAACCAGTCAACCAA
>DAOWOP010000194.1 GCA_030642005.1 Planctomycetales bacterium | reverse complement strand
TCGGCTGCTTCCATATCGTCGAAGACCACCATCTTCTGTGAGCCGACGAGCGTTACCTTGCGGATTTTATGCGGGTCCAGCCAGGAGACGTGGATGTGCGCCATTCTGCCGTCGGCGAATTTCAGGTTGGCGAAGACCACGTCCTCGACGCCTTCCCGCAGGTACGCCTGCCCGCTGGCAGATACGCTCACCGGCTCGGCGTCGAAAAGATAACACGCCACCGACACGTCGTGCGGCGCCAGCGACCACCAGGCGTTCTCCACCTTGCGGACGATGCCGAGGTTGACGCGGTGGAAATACAGATACAGCGGCTTGCCGACCTCGCCGGAGATGATCGCCTGCTTCATGTAATTGACGGCGGGGTGGTACTCCAGCAGATGCCCGACCATCAGTTTGAGGTTTTTTTCAGCGGCCAGGTCCACGAGTGTTTGCGAATCGTCGCTGGTCAGTGTCATGGGCTTCTCGACGTAGGTGTGCTTACCGGCCCGCAGTGCGGCTGCGGCAATCTTGAAATGCAGCGGCGCATCGACCGCCGCCACAACGGCATCGACCTGCTCGTCGCCGAGGGCCTCGTCTATCTCGCCGATTACCCTGGCATGAGGATACAAAGACGACATCCCCTGCCGGACCTCTTCGTCTAGGTCGCAGATGTACCTCAACTCGACATCGGCCAACGAAGCGAAATTACGCACAAGGTTCTTGCCCCAGTTACCCGCGCCGATAACGGCTACACCGATCATATTAAACTCCTTTGGATCACAGGTTACGTATCGGCAGATTATACAGGGCTTGAGGGTTGCGCCAAACGGGATTCGGCGGCAATTTCACAAAGTGCCGTTCGGGCCGTTGCGCTGTTCGGGGTGAATCATGCCTTTTTTGACGAATATGATTGCGATGATAATCATAATACCTGTATCCATCGGCAGCGCGTACCTTGCCCGCATGAATATCGCCTGTGCAACTCCCAGCACCGCTGCCAGCAGTGCCAGGGCGTAAAACAGCACAACCACTTTCTTGACGCTCATGCCGCGATCGACCAGTTGGTCATACAGGTGGCTTCGGTCGCCGGCAAAGATGCTTACACCGGAGATAACCCGGCGCACCACCGCCAGGGCGGTGTCGATAATCGGCAGCCCGAAGATGACGCAGGCAGCCAGGAACCATCGTCCCGTCCCCTCCAGTCCGAACAGCATAATCATAGTCGCAACGAAGAACCCCAGCAGCATTGAGCCTGCATCGCCCAGGAAGATGCTCGCCGGCGGAGCGTTGTAAGGCAGAAAGCCCAGCACCGCCCCAGCCATGGCCAGGCAGAGAATTATCCGGAATTGGTCCTGGTCCTCGTGATGGCCGTAACAGGCCAGGTACACCGTCAGTGCGACGAATCCCAGTGTAATGATGCCCGTAACGCCGCCGCACAATCCGTCCAGCCCGTCCAGCAGGTTCGTCGCGTTGCAGGCTGCTATCACCACGACGACGGTTAAACAGGCCGAAAACGCCACCGCCAGCCAGGCCGGCGCCGCCAGTCCCAGCGGCGACAGGAACATCCTCGCAGCCGAGAGGTGAATACCGGCAGAGCACAGCCCGACGAACAGTATCCCCGCCGCTATTACCTGACCGGCCACCTTGTGCATTGGTTTCAGGTCGAACAGGTCGTCAAGCAGTCCCGTCAGGGTGATAACAACAGCGGCGATACCGATAGTGATCGCCAGCGGCCGGATGAGCGGATGGAGAACAGCGCCGGCGGTCAGAGTAACGAGGAACCCAATGCAGACCGCCAGGCCGCCGAGGTACGCAATCGGCCGGCTGTGGGGCTTGAGAAGGTCATCCGGACGATCGACTATTTTGGTACGGTATGCGATCCAACGCACCAGCGGAGTGAGCACAACCGACACGCCATAGGCGAGTATCGCCAGAGGCCAGATGCCCTTCAGAACTTCCATCGGCGAATACATAATAGCCATGTCATTTCCTGATTAATGCGAGGTGCTAAAAGTTCCCATCCGCCCGGCATTCTATCGCCCCGCCAATGAGATTTCCACCGACTTTTTCGGAACAGGCATAAATCGGGGTGCCTTGGACTTGTTGCGTCAGATTACTTCTTCCACGGGCAGGAGGAATGCTTTGACGCCTTCCTTGGCAGCGGTCTGTTTCAGGCCGCGAATAGCCTCCAGTAGTCTTTTGGCTGATGCGTCATCAGTCACGACGAGCAGGGCGTTGTTACCTTTCGGCCAGACGTGGCTGAGCAGGTGCGGGCCGCTGGCTTGACCCTTGCCCAGGACCTCGGTCCATTTCGTGTATCCCTCAATTCCAACGGCATTGAGTTGCTCCATGACCTCGTCGTCGATGGCTTCGTTATACGCGATCAGCACAAGTTTCATTTTGTCGTTTCCTTTATTCTGCCCATCTTCCGGCGTGATTCGAGGATGCTGTACATCGTCGGTACGAGGACCAACGTAACAAGTGTGGATGTCAGCAGTCCGCCCAGAACGGTCAGACCAAGTGGATTCCACACTTCCGAGCCCTGCCCCTTGCCGAAGGCCATTGGGATCAAGGCCACAATGGTCGTCAGGGCCGTCATAAGAACGGGGCGCAATCGCGTCTTGCCGGCTTCTTGAACTGCTTCGAGCATCGAGAGGCCACGCGCCCGCAGGATATTGACGTAATCGACCAGGACAATAGCGTTGTTGACGACCACGCCGATGAGCATCAGCAGACCCAGAAAGACGACGATGCTGATGTTATATCCACCGAGGAAAAGCGCGACAAACACGCCCGTAAATGCGAACGGGATCGAGAACATAACGACAAACGGGTGAAGCAGTGATTCAAACTGTGCGGCCATTACCATATAGACCAGCACGATTCCGACACCCAGCGCTAACGTGAGCCAGAAGAACGACTCTCTCTGTTCCTCTGTCTGGCCGGCCATCTTGACCTCAACTCCCGCTGGGATGTCCAGTTTGGCGATCTCGGCTTCTATATCGGCGACAACTTCGCCTAGCGACCGCTTGTCCACGTTGCCGGTAACGTTGACAATCCGCCCCTGGTCCTTACGTTCGATTTCCAGTGGCCCGAATTCGACGGACACATCCGAAATGTTATCGGCGCGAATCAACCTTCCGTCAGGCGTTCGTATGGGCGTGGCGGCGACGTCGCTGGTATGGATGCGGTCCTTCTCGCGCAGCCGAACGAAAATATCATACTCATCGCCGCCAATACGATACTTGCTCGCCTCCTTGCCGTAGAAACTGCCGCGAACGACGTCGCCGATCTGTGAAACATTAAGGCCAAGATCGGAGGCCTTGGCGCGATCTACGTTGACCCAGAGTTCCGGCTTTCCCTTGACGCGGGAAATGGCGATATCCACCGTACCCGGCGTCAGTTCGGCGATCTTCTTGATTTTAGCGGCAAGACGGTCGGTAACTTCCAGGTCGTCGCCTATGATATTAACAGTGAGTGGCCGCTCGCCACCCAGGATCATTCCCGACATCGGATCACCAGATTCGAGACGGAGTTTTTCAACGCGAAGCAGGCCCCTTGCCGCATTGACACGTTTTCGCAGCGCGGCTGCGATTTCCTTGACGTCGCGTTTTCGCTCGACCCGCCGAACCAACTTGACGCCGAAGGAGCCGATGTGCGATCCTTCCTCGCCCATTATACTGCTCATTCCGCCACGGCTGGTGCCGCAACGGGTAAAAACAGCAATCCGTTCGTCTTCTGTAACTTCTTCCTTGATTATTTTGTCCAGCACCCT
Source organism: Planctomycetales bacterium (assembly GCA_030642005.1). Classification (GTDB taxonomy): domain Bacteria; phylum Planctomycetota; class Phycisphaerae; order SM23-33; family SM23-33; genus JAUWNJ01. Next base: position 1,277 of record DAOWOP010000194.1, on the reverse strand, counting down.
CATTACGCGCGCCGTTTCCTCTACACGCGTCCCTACGGGTAAGTGAATGGTTCCCCGCACAATGGCCTTATCCTCTTCGGGCATGAACTCGCTGCCCAGGTGAGGCAGGAGCAGAAGACTGGCTGCGAACAGGAGGACGGCCAACACGATGACGGTCTTTCGGTGTCCCAAGGCCCATCCCAGGAGGCTTGAATACCACTCAGAGAGGATATTGAAGGGATTTTCGCTAACCTGAAAGAGTCGCCCCTGCCTGAAGCCGGTTGTCATGCGACCAAGGAGTTTGGCGCTTAACATCGGGGTAAGCAGAATCGCCGAAGCAAGCGACCCGAACAGCACGACGCAGACAACGACTGCGAATTCAGTAAAGATGATCTTCGTAATGCCCTTGACGAACAGGATCGGGAAGAAGATGCAGATGGTTGTTAATGTCGAGGCGGTAATCGCCATCGCCACCTCGGAGGCCCCGAATACAGCCCCTTCGTTGGGACGCTCTCCCTGTTCCCTGTGGCGTATGATATTCTCCAGGATGACAATAGCGTTATCCACGATCATCCCTATGGCGATGATCATCCCAAACAGGCTCATCATGTTAATCGTGTAATCAAGGAAGTAGATCGCAACGATAGCCAGGATGAGGGAAAACGGTATCGTCAGGGCAATGACAACCGTTGCCCGCCACCGGCGGAGGAAAAGCAACACAACAGCCATGGCCAGTATGCCGCCCTGGAGAAGCGTCCTGGACAGGTCGTTGATTACCTGCTCGATATCCTCCGAGGAGTCCATCACGTTGAACACCTTTACATCCGGGGGGAGGCGCTTGACCAGTTCGGCCATTCGTTCCCGCACAGCCGCCGCCACCTGCACCGTGTTGGCCTCGGACTGTTTCTGAACCATGATGATAGCGCAAGGATTGCCGTTGATGGTGATATAGCGTTGAATGTCCTTGAAGTCGTCCTTTACCGTTCCGACATCTGACAGACGAACAACCGATCCGTTTCGCGTTGCCAGAACGATCTGTTTCATGGGTTCGACGTCCTCGAATTCGCCCGGTACCCGGACGAGGTAGTCGGTCAGGCCCATTTTGACATTGCCGGCCGGCGTGTCCTTGTTTTCATTGGCGATGGTGGTAGCCACGTCCAACGGTGTCAGGCCATAGGCCGCCATGCGTTCACGGTCGAGTTCTATGTTAATCTGCCTTTGAAGTGGAACCATTGCGGCTGCCGATCCCACGCCCGGCAGGCGTTTGAGGGGGTCTGCCACTTCGTCCTTCAGGATAT
>DAOWOP010000006.1 GCA_030642005.1 Planctomycetales bacterium | reverse complement strand
GGGAGGGAGTGTTTCGGCGGTATTCCCGGTATTCGACACATCCCTGAAGTTGGATATTGGCTCGCCTGCAAGGAGGGGTATGCTTTGCCGGAGGGGTTTCGCATGTCTCGCTCCTCAGGTGGAATCGCGACCTGGTTTCTGTGCAGGCTTCTGAAAGAGGGCGTCGTACAGGGCGTCGTGTGCATCGTCCCCAATCCTGACCCGGGAGAACTATTCCGCTTCGCAATACTTCGCACTCCATCGGACGTCGCGTCCGCTTCAACTTCGTGTTATTATCCAACCAGCATCGCAAAGATGCTTCGAACGGTCATGCGAGAGAAACAACGTGTGGCAATTACAGCATTGCCTTGTGTGGCCAAGGCCCTTCGTCGAGCAATGCGCCGAATCCCGTCATTGAGAGAGCGTGTCGCCTTAATAGTGGGGTTGACCTGTGGGCAGCAGAAGAGCAAGTCGTACACGGATCTGTTGGTACGGCTCTGCGGTGGTGATCCCGCGCGTGTACGCTATGTTAATTTCCGAAAGAAGGAACCGGGCCTTCCTGCGAAGGAGTATATTTTTAGTTGGAACACGACTGGATGTCGAAAAGATGAAGAAGGGTCTATTGGTTGGACTGATGGCTGTGCGAACATTTGGTGTCAGGAGCACTTCAAGGTCAACGCCTGCAACTACTGTGATGATGTCTTCGCGGAATTGGCGGACGTTACGTTCATGGATGCCTGGGTGTCCCCATGGCGCGATCAGCCGGGAGGACGCAACCTGATAATCGTCAGGCGGAAACAATGGGCTGAACTCCTGGAAACCGGCGTCCGCGACGGGGAACTGGAACTGAATGACATCGGCGTTGATCAAGTCGTTGAAAGCCAGCGAGGGGTGATTTCGGACAAGCGTATTCATCTGGGAGTCCGGCTTTGGTTGGCGTCGAAGCGCGGGCAGGCCTGCATTAAGAAACGCGTGGCGCCAAGAAAAGGCTCTATCCATGAGCGTCTTGAGGCAAGGGCTTCATTGGGCCGTCAACAGGCAAGCAGGGACGTCTATCGCCAACTTGCCGGCCAGAAGGTTACCCAGGCGCAATATCAGGCGATGGTGGACAAGAAATGCCGTAAGTACGAGAAGGCCCGAAGAGCCTTGCGATGGCTTACGAGGCTTTCGGCAAGAGCGTCACGGATTAAGCGACTGTTGGGAGCAGGAAGATGACGCATTCCGTGGATTCTCAAGGGGTTGGGCGCCAGAAAGGCTCGGGCGTATCGGTTTTCAGCGACACGGAGACCGACAGGCCAACCGCCCGTCGCAGGTGGTACACGGACGCCGGATGGGTTCCTCCGCGAAGATATACCGGGAGAATAGAATGAGTTGGTCAGGCAGTGGTCACAATCTGTTTGTCCTGGTGGACAATGGGACATGCGGGAATCGCGGATGTGAGGCAATCCTGCGATCTACGGTATCTATCCTTGAGAAGGAGTTCCACGGATGTCGCTTCGTAAGCGCCCCGTTTATGGCCGGTGAAACGCCGGACGAAACGTTCTTCTCTAAACCGAACGTGCGACACTGCCCTCCGTGCCGCTACCCGCGGCGACGGTTGTCTGCCGGCTGGCTGGCCCTCCAGGCCCGCAAACGCATCCTGCGGCGGGATTGGTCTCCATATTCCTTTGAGCGGTTCCTGCCGAAAGCCGACGCCGTATTCGGTTTGGGAGGGGACACGTTGACCATGGACTACGGGAACGCGCGGAGCCACTTTGACATCCTGCGTTTTCCGCTGCGATACGGTCGGCCTATGATTATATGGGGCGCTTCGGTGGGGCCATTCGACCAGGATCGTGATTTTGAACGTCAAGCTGCCGAGTGGCTCGCCGAGATCCCTCTTATACTTGTCCGCGAATCCCTGACCCGTGCCTACCTCGAGTCGATCGGAGTCGCCGGCAACCTGAAGTCCATGGCAGATCCGGCCTTTGTGCTGGAACCGGAAGAGCCGGAACTTCCTGATGCAATCCGCAAGGTACTCGAACAGGGGTGCCTGGGAATAAACCTTTCGGAACTGGTAGGTAGATTCCAGGATGAGTCGGAAAACTGGCCGACGCGAGCCGTCGCGATCCTCAGCGAGATCGACAAGTCGATTGATCTTCCAATTCTGCTCATCTACCATGTCTCCTACAAGGGCAATGATGATCACGCCTTTCTGGGTCGGTTGAAGGAGAATCTCGGAAAGACACGAAATCGAATCGAACTCCTTCCGTCGGGGTTGAACGCCCCGGAACTGAAATGGATTATCTCTCGGTGTGTTGCAATGGTCGGTGCTCGCACACACTCAACTATTGCAGCCCTGTCAACTTGCGTGCCGGCTCTCTCGCTGGGCTATAGTGTCAAGTCGCGTGGGATCAACAAAGACATCTTTGGGCACGTCGAATGGGTGTTGCATGTTCGTGACGCTTGCCGGGAAGAAGCGGCTTCGCGAATCGCCGAGCTTCTCCGGCGGCGAGAGGAAGTTCGGGCTCATCTGGTCCAGGTGATGCCCGGGTACAAGGCCACCGCATGGGACGCTGCGAAGCATGTTCGGGAGTTGATCGAGCACGCCACATGAAGGAGTAGGGGTACTCAAAATGGATAGCACGAGCGGGCAATTGTCATCAGCGCATACTTCTTGCGAGAACTACGGCAATTGCTCTGATGTACGTATGGCCAGTGCTCCTGCATCATCGGGGGCGAATCCCTATATAGACTTGTTCTATGCAGCCGTTAAGCCCCTCGGAATCCGATTGGTAGGCGCGTGCCACATCAATGATCTGTGGTTGCGGGAAAATGCATCAAGATTGGATGCTATTCATCTTCATTGGCCTGAGGACAACTGGCGATACGCTCGAAATCGTTTCGGAGGCGCTCTCAGAGGTATAATTGGCTTCTGGAAGTTCCTCAGGCTCACCAGGCGCTTCGGGATTTCCATCATTTGGACCGTTCACAACCTGGAGCATCACGAAGGCATCGACTGGATTGATCACCTCGGGTATCGGCTTCTGGCAAGGTACGCGGACCTTCTGATATGTCATAGTTACAGCGCGAGAAACGTTGTTGAGAAGCGGTGGCGTCCGTCGGGCCGGATAATTGTCATGCAACACGGAAACTACGACGGAGTTTACCCCGAGCCGCGGCCACGGAGAGAAGTTCTCGAGCGGATGGGGCTTCAACCTGATGTGCCGACAGTGTGCTGTGTCGGTGGTATAAGGAAATACAAGGGGGTGGACGTTGCAGTCGAGGCGATCGGTATTCTGAATGGAGGATACCAGCTGATTGTGGCTGGTTGGCCGAGCGCCAAATACGATCTCGGTGGGCTTCGACGCACGACAGATAATATGCCGTTCGTTCGTGTCCTGCCGCAGTTATTGTCGGCGCAGGATTTCGCCGATATCGTAGGGGCAAGCGATGCGGTGCTTCTGCCGTACCATCATATTACGGGAAGCGGAGCGTTTATGGCCGCTATGACTCTGAGCAGAGGCGTCGTTGCTTCGGATTTGCCTTACTTTCGAGAGATGCTTTCGGTTAATGGAGACGCTGGACGGCTTTTCTCACCCCGGGATGCCGAAGCGCTTGCTCTAGCCATAAAGGAGTACTTGTTAATTCCGCACGAGCGCAGGCAAAATGCTGCAAGGTCCTTAGCGGCCGATTGTGCCTGGGACCGGATCGTCAAGCCGATCTGTGTCGCTATCAAACAGTGTGTTGCTGAAAGGATGTCGAAGAATTTTACCGGGAAAAGAACACAGGAAGACTCATAGAATTGTGGCAGGGAACGGCATCGTGAGTATGGCAATATCAGTCCTGATCGCGACTTATAACCGCGCGGAGATCCTGCGCGAAACGTTGGAGGCAATGACAACACTTAAGTCGCCCCCGGGCGGCTGGGAACTTATTGTGATTGATAACAATTCCACGGATCGTACGAAACGGGTATGCGAGGAATTCGCCGAGGCTCTTCCGATTCGGTATGTCTTTGAACGCCAACAGGGAAAGAACTATGCACTGAATGCAGGGCTTGAGAAAGCAAACGGTGATTTGCTTGTGTTCACTGATGACGATGTCAGCCCCGTTGCTCATTGGCTTATGGCGCTGGAGTGCGGAGCAAAGTGCAATCCGGAAGCACTCATCTTCGGTGGTCCGTACAGGGAAAGGATTACCGGGAATGTTCCGGCTTACGTGATCGAAGCCGTTCAGGGCACAGTCTATTTCGGAGAGTTCAAACAACGCGAGGATATTGGGTCATACGCCCCGGGACAATTTCCTCCGGGCGTGAACCTTGCAATCAGAAAGGAAGTATTTTTTGACTATGGCTATCGATATAATGTTGCCTTCGGACCCATGAGAAGGTCGCGGGTATCCGGCAGTGAGAGGGAACTGTTGCTCCGGGCGCGGCAAGACGACTTTGAAATGATATATCTTCCTGACGCTTTGGTTTTCCATCGTTGGTATCCGCACCAGTTCGCGTTCGGATCTTTGTGCCGAAGGGCCTTCGGCATCGGGCGTGGCGAATCAAAGCTTCACCCTCCAGATGTCCGACGAGTATTTGGAGTTCCGAGGTATCTGATTCCCGCTTGCCTGATTGAACTGGCGAAGATGTTCGGACATATGCTGAAGGCGGATCGGGCAGCCGCCCTTAAAGGGCTTCTTACGCTTTCGCGCTACCTTGGACACGCTTACGAATCTTATGGTCATTCATGGCCCGTAGAAGCAGGTATTTCAAAACCATGATTGCTCCTGTATCAGTTGTCATTCCGTGCTACAATTATGGCCGCTTTCTCGGTGAGGCTATCGAGAGCGTCCTTGCGCAGACGCTCCAGCCGGCGGAAATCGTCGTTGTGGATGACGGCTCGACCGACAACACTTCGGAGGTCGCAGCGAAGTATGGAACGGCTGTGCGTTACGTCAGACAGGACAATCGAGGACTTCCCGCCGCTCGCAACCTGGGTATCAGGGAGACGGTTTCGCCCTGGCTTATGTTCCTGGACGCCGACGATATTCTTTTACCAGATGCGCTGCGAATCCTGACGGAATCAGTCTCAGCATTTCTGGAAGTTGACGTTATGTTTGGAGATGCGTCGAAGTTTTCGAGCGAGGGTATTGTGTTGTCTGGTTACGTTGCATCTAAGGGTATTCTCGACGATGTTGAGCAGGAGATACAACCCAATCTGTTCCTGCTCGAAACAAAACGTTTTTGGCTTCGCGTTCTTCGCGGCAGCCCTATCCCTCATTGTTCGGCCATCGTTAAGCGCACAGCAATAGAACAGGCTGGATGGTATGACGAGTCATTGTGTACCGGCGAAGACAGGGATCTGTGGCTGCGCATCGCTCGTTTTGGACGCTATTCCTGGTGTTCGACGGAGGTTGCAAGGATTCGCTTGCACCGCGATCAACTTACCGACCCAAGGCGAGCCAATGAGCGGTTTGTCAACACGCATGCAACTTTTAAGAAGCTTTGGCTTGAGCGGGGCTATTCTTTCCGGCAACGGAAGGCAATCAGAAAGGCTTGGGCGGACCTTCTTTGGAATTGGGGTTATTATTGGTTTTCGCAAGGGGACATTCAGATATCCCGCGCCAAATTCCGGGAGGGTTTAAGCATAAATAGGAATTCAGTGAAGAATTTAGCATACTACGCCGCCACATGGATTCCTGGTCCGTGTATTCGCCTGATTCGTGCGGCAAAGGCCCGTATGAGTTCAGATCAATGACATGTTCCGTAAGAGCCATCGTGATTACCGACGTCTTTCCGCCGGTGTCTGCCGTGGGCGTTCATCGGACTGTGGCGCTGTGCAGACGCCTTGTCGAGCGGGGCTGGGGGGTTACGGTCGTTACCGCAAGGCCGGGGGCGAGCGCCGTGTTGGATGAAGGGCTGCTGGAGGGTGTTCCAAAAGAAGTGCGGGTTGTGCGGACGACGGCGCCGGATATACTTGGGCTGGCGGTGCGGATATTCAGGCCTCGTTTCGGCCGGGTCGATTCGTCGAAACGGGCCGGGGACGCCGGACAGACCGGCGAGGCCGAGAATCTCCAGCCGGGGATTTTCCGGCGCATGGTTGATTGGTTGTCCTGGTGGCTGCACGTGCCGGACGGTTCCGTCGGCTGGCTTGTTCCGGCGGTTTGGGTCGGTCTGCGTGAGGCCGGGCGACACAGGCCGGATGTTATCTACAGTTCGGCCCCGATGTGGACGAGCCATCTGGCGGCCGGTGCGCTGTCGCGGCTGCTGCATGTGCCCTGGGTGGCGGATTTCCGCGACCCGTGGTGTGGCAGCCACTGGCGGAAGATCCCATATCGTCTGCACAGGAAAGCCGATGACGTGCTGGAGCGTCTTGTCATCCGCCGAGCGAGTCGAATCACCTGCGCGTGGGACGGTATCCGAAAGCATCTTGTCTCTCGCTATCCTATGAAAACAAAGGATATTACGACAATTCACAACGGCTTCGATCCCGACCAGATAGGCCCGATCAGCCCGGTCAGCCTGGATGAAAGCCGCTGTGTACTTATACATGCCGGGACGCTGTACGGGCCGCGCAGTCCGATTCCGTTGTTGGAGGGATTGCGGCGGTTTCGCCGGGAATTCCCGACCGAGGCTGATCGAATGCTTGTAGTTTTCCTGGGCTTGCCGGAGTACAACGGCCGACCTTTGGAGGATATAGTGTCAGGGTATGGCGTTGGCGACCTTGTGCGCATTATTCCGCCCACGTCCCACAAAGAGGCGCTTTCCTTCTTGAAGGGCGCTGACGTGGCGGTCTTGTTCGGCCAGGGCGGCGATGCCGCGCTGGCCCCCGTGCCGGCCAAGGTTTATGAGTACATCGGAGCCAACAAAGCAGTTCTGGCGATCGGCGCCGGGGAAGAGGCCGTTGACATAATGCGTCGCGGGGGTTGTCGGCTCTGGTGTGCGGAGGTGGGAACGGAATCCGTAGCGAAATCTCTTGCCGATATATTGATGGAGTTTGGCCGATGTAGTCTGCGGCGACAGACTGATCCGAACGCCAGAGATGCCTTCACTCGCGTGCGAATGGCCGATAGACTCGAAGAAGTCCTTGGAGAAGCGATAGACGCACACCGCAGGACGTGAGGTAGCCGGAAGACAATGCCGACGAAGACGATTCTATTCCTGCTGGTGTTTGTGTTTGCCTGTGGCGGCGCCATGTATGCGCCTCTGGTGGGGATTGTAGCCTACATCCTGCACTATGAGATATCACCGGAAACGCAGTGGTGGGGACAGAGTATTGCTCACTGGGGGATTCGATTCTCGTTTATATTGGCGATCTTCACCGCCGTGGGGGTCGCGATACATCATGGCCGACTCCGCTACGGGAAGAAGATACTGAGCCGACAGGAATGGCTGCTGATAGGATTTGTGGCGCTGATCTGGCTGTCCCACGCCCTTTGGGCGACTGAAGTCAAGTTAGGCGGGGGCGATCATCCAGGATTTAAAATGACGAAGATACTGATTTTCGTCCTGATGCTTACCCACGTCATAACGACGCTGAAACGAGTGAAAGTGTTGTTCTGGGGGATTATCATTGGAACGATTTTCCTTGGATATCAGGCTTATACAGCCGATCCGAATATGTTTGCAACGGGGCGATTGAACGCCATTGGCGGGCCGGACTTCCGCGAAGCGAACTTTCTTGCGGCATTCATGGCTGCCTGTCTGCCCATAATCGCGGTTCAGTTTATTATGAGCGGCCGGGTAGGCAAGGTTACCTGCCTGATCGCCGGGGTTCTGACTGTCAATACGATAGTCCTGACTCGCAGTCGTGGTGGGATGGTAGGTCTGGCCGCCGGTGCGATTGTTGCCGTGCTGGCGGCTCCGAAAAGGTATCGAAAAACCATACTGGCGGGACTGATTATCGTTGCAATAGGAGGATACGCCCTGACTGATCCGGGATTCTGGGGGCGTGCCGGGACGATCACGGCTGAAGAGGGTGAGCGGGGCGGGTCGATCGAGGGTCGGATCGACATGTGGAAGGCATCGGTCCAGATGCTCCGCGATCGGCCGTTTGGCGTGGGTGCGGGGAATTTCCCTTCAGCCATCAGAAATTACGCCGGAGACCACCTGGCCAGGGATGCTCACAGTACGTTCGTTCGCTGCTACAGTGAATTGGGCATACAGGGTATATTGGTATATCTGCTCCTGATCTTCGGTTCGATGCGAATCATCTGGCGAGTGCACAAGGACAGCAAGAGCCTTTCGAAGGCGGATCGGGACGTCCTGGGGTGGTCGAGTTACGGGGTGGGCGTCGGTCTCATTATGTTCCTGGCCTGTGGCCTGACGATGACCACACTGTATGTTGAAGGGCCGTGGTGGTTTCTGGCGATGCCTGTCTGCCTGGCCAGGGCTTTGGAAAACGCCAGGGCCGATGCCGGGAAAAAGCCGGTAGCGGCTTCGGGTATAGGGAATAAGTGAATGAGTGTCGATGTTTGCGATAACGGCAGGCGGGAAAGGCTGATACGGCGCATTAACGAACTGTATCACGATTTGCAAAGCGATCAGTTTGATGAATTGCACCGGCGGCGGCACGCGATCGAACGGCGCTTCTGGGAATCCGAGGTTGTGCCGAGACTGGCCGTGGCGGGCTTTCAGTTCGGTGTGGATCTGTGCACGGGAACGGGTTTCGTCCCGCGAATCCTCTTGAAGCACCTGGACAGATCCGTGCGGGTCTTGTGCATGGACGTGTCAGACAAGGCCTTGGCGGAAGCCCGGTCTTTGCTTTGCGACGAGACTGACCGGATCGACTGGCATGTTGGGGACGTGCGGGCCATACCGCTTGCGGACGGTTCTGCTGACTGGGTAACGCTCAATGCCGGTCTGCATCATCTTCCCGCACACGGAGCGGTTCTCAAGGAAATCGACCGCGTGCTTAAGCCAGGAGGATACTTCTGTCTCGGTTACGAACCCAACGCCATGTTCTTCTCCTGCCGAACGGCTTATTTCCTGGAACGGACTGTCTGGCATCTCTTCTGGTACTTGTCGCCGAAGCGAAACTGGCTACGCATAAGACGGCTTTTCCATGCACAATGTAACACATGTCGGGACGTAAATAACGTTGCCGCCATTAACGGGAAACTGCTGACAGAAGGGATTATTTCAGAACCATTGTCTTCGGAAGAGATAAGAAGGCTTGTGGATGTTCACGCACAGGAAGACAACGATCTGCATAGAGGTTTTGTACCATCGGAACTGATTCAGGACCATTTCCGTCATTACGGCGTCGAGGTAATGTATATCAGTGACCACGGTGGAGAAATGTTGCGTTCCAACTTGTGGCTTCGTGCGGCCTTCGATGGATTTTTCCGGTTAATTTGCAGCAAAACAGGCGTGTTGTTTTCCTTCGTAATCAGAAAGCCTCTTGAGGGCGGCGCCCATAACGGCGCATGAGATTATTGGAGGTCCGAACGATTTTTTACACAGCGACCCATGTCCTGCATGTTGTACCGACCCTTGGTTTCGGCGGGATGGAACTGGCTATGGCACGGGTCATCAGGGGGTTGGTATCTGTGGACATGCGCCATTCGATCGTATGTTTGAAAGGCGATGCGGTTATTGGGAATCTCTTTGGGGAAGATGTTCCGATTTACTGTATGCATTCCGGGTCGAATGACATGAGCCTGCCGTGGCGGCTCTGGAAATTGATTCGACGCACTTGCCCTGCGGTGATCCATGCGAGAAACTGGAGCGCCTGGCCTGATGTCGCCCTGGCCCGGCTTGTGATGCTTCCCCGCTCGCCTTTGATATTCAGTTTTCACGGTATGGACGCTGCCGGGGTGATGCCGTTCCGGCGCAGACTCGCTTCTCGCGTGCTTGCAAGTCTGACCAACCACATTTTCACGGTCAGTCAGGCCTCCCGGCGAACGCTCGTCGAACAGATCGGCATACCCGCTCGCAGGATCAAGGTCATCCCCAACGGCGTGGATACCGAACGATTCGCGCCGGGCCCGGCGCGATCGGCGGGCGGTCGCATCGTAATCGGAACCGTCGGCAGTCTCACGCCGGTCAAGAACCAGTCATTGCTGATTCGATCCGTCGCCCAACTGATTTCAAGCGGGCAGGACATAGATCTAAGGCTGGCAGGGAACGGCCCCATGAAAGACGAGTTAATCAGCCTGGCGCGTGAACTGGGTATTGAAGATCATGTCTTTTTCGCCGGACACGTGGATGATGTTCCACGATTTCTGCATCAACTCGACATCTTCGCGCTGCCCAGCAGCAGCGAACAGCATCCCAACGCGCTGCTGGAGGCGATGGCCTGTGGCCTGCCGTGCGCCGCCACGCGAGTCGGCAGCGTAGATGAAGTATTGGCGCGAGGCAAATACGGCATTGTCCTTCAGAGCGACGATGTATCCGGAATGACCGACGCACTGATTGGCTTGGTTCAGGATATTAATATGAGAAACTGTCTGGGAGCGGCTGCCCGCGGGCGCGTCCTCGAGAGATACACTGTTGAGGTAATGATACGAAAGTACGAAGATATGTATCGTACCGTCTCAAGGTCCGGGCGCCTGTAACTAATATGTTAATCCGGGCTTACATTAGTATTCATGGAAGACAACTGACAAGGGACTAACAGAGCATTGCATGTGTGGAATTTGCGGCATTGTTGATTTTAAGGGTCGGTCGGCGGACTTTGAGTCCCGGCTGCCGGGGATGGTGCGAGTTTTGCGCCATCGCGGGCCTGACGAGTCGGGGACCTGGACCGATAATTGTGCCGGGCTTGGGCACGCGCGGCTCAGCATCATCGACCTGGCCGAAGGCCGGCAGCCGATGAGTAACGAAGACGAAACCGTTTGGATTACCTACAACGGCGAGGCGTACAATTTTCAGGCCTTGCGGGAGGAACTGGCGGCCAAGGGGCATCGCTTTCGCACGCGGACCGATACCGAAGTAATCGTCCATCTTTACGAGGAGGAAGGGATTGATTGCGTCAACCGGCTGCGGGGCATGTTCGCCTTCGGCATCTGGGACGCGCGGGCCGAAGCGATGTACCTGGTTCGGGATCGGCTTGGCATCAAGCCGCTGTATTATACGGTTCTGAACGGCCGGCTTATCTTCGGTAGCGAGATCAAAGCGATCCTCGCCCACGGCGGCGTGCCGCGGGCGGTCCGGGAAGACGCACTGTCGGATTATCTGACCTTTCTGTATGTCCCAGCGCCGAAGACGATGTTTCGGGACATCTTCAAACTCGAGCCGGGACACTGGCTGCGGTTTGACGCGCAAGGCTTGCGTCAGCAGCAGTACTGGGACCTGGAACCGGCCGAGCCTTTTGACCGCGGCAGAGAGAGCATAGAGCGTAACCTGGTGGACAAACTGGCCGAGTCCGTACGGCTTCGGCTGGTGAGCGACGTTCCGCTTGGCGCGTTCCTCAGCGGCGGCGTGGATTCATCGTCCGTCGTCGCCGTGATGTCCCGATTGGGGGAAGGGCGGGTTGTAACGACGAGTGTCGGGTTTCAGGAGAAACGATATAACGAGTTGCCCTTTGCCCGCCGGGTGGCGGAGCGGTATCACACGCAGCACTACGAGGAAGTCGTCAGGCCTGAGGCGACAAGCATCGTGGAGACGCTGGCGTGGCATTATGACGAACCCTTCGCGGATTATTCGGCGATTCCGACATACTACGTTTCTCAGGCGGCCAGGCGGCACGTTACAGTGGCGCTGTCGGGCGACGGTGGGGATGAAAATTTCGCCGGTTATCGCAGGTACAGGTTCGACCTGATGGAGCGTCGGATTCGCAGCCTGTTGCCGACGTGTTTTCGCCGCTGGTTTCTTCGGCCTCTGGCGAGGATTTATCCCAAGGCCGACTGGTTGCCCAGGCCTCTGCGGGCGAAGGTAACGCTGGGAAATCTCGCGGTCGATGCTCCGACGGCATATTGCCGAAGCGTAGGCTTTCTCAGCGACGAACAGAAGGCCGCCTTTTATACCGGAGACCTCGCCGGGACGTTACGAGGTTACAGGTCGGCTGACATCATTCGCGGTTACATGAACAAGGCCTCGCGGAACAATTTGAGCCAGTTGCTCTACACCGACATCAAGACATACCTGGTGGATGACATCCTGACAAAGGTTGACCGGGCCAGTATGGCCGTTTCGCTGGAAGTTCGCGTGCCGCTGTTGGATCACATTTTCGTGGAGTTCGCGCAGCGTGTGCCGGCGGAAATGAAGATCGAGGGTCGAGAGGGCAAGGGGATTCTGAAATCTGCAATGCGTCCTTATCTGAGCGATGAGACGCTCTATCGCAAAAAGCAGGGTTTTACGCCGCCGATTGCTGAATGGATGCGGGGGCCTCTGCGCGATATGGTCGGCGATCTTTTGCTGGGGCGGGACGCCGCCTACGTCGATTACATTGACCGGGCGGTGGTGAAGAAGGCCTGGCGGGAACACCAGTCAGGCCTCCGCAATTACGAACCGCTTCTGTGGGCCGTCCTGATGTTTGAACTGTGGGCGAGGAAATTCCTCCACGCCGAATAAAACAGGGATAAAGCAGAAAGGCGCAATGAAAATACTGTCATTCTCATCCTGTTTTCCCGGTAGCCCCGACCCGGCAAGAGGGATATTCGTTCTCCAGCGATTGTCGGCGTTGTCGAAACTGGCGGAAGTTGATGTGGTGCATCCGGTGTCCTGGTTTCCAGGCTACAAAGGACGGCCTGCCCGGCCTGGCTGTAAGCAGGAACAGATTGCGGGTTTAACGGTCCACCATCCGCGGTTTTTCTACCTGCCCGGCGTACTCAAAAGCCTGGATGGGCGATTCTACAGTAGAGGACTGACCCGATGGCTGGATCGATATTTTGAATCCTTCGGCCGGCCGGACATCCTCGACGCGCACTTCGTCTGGCCTGACGGCGTGGGAGTAAGCCACCTGGCCCGGCGTTTCGGTCTGCCTTTCACTATCACGCTTCGCGGAAAGATCAATTCGCGCATTCGCAACCGGGCCATGCGCACCCGGATTGCCGATGCGTTGCGCCGGGCTGATGCCGTCATAAGTGTCAGTCAACAGATGGCGGAGACTGCCGTGAGCCTGGGCGTTTCAGAGGAAAAAGTCGTCGTTATTCCCAACGGTGTGGACATGGGGCTTTTCCAGCCGATAGCCCGCAGCGAGGCTCGCAGACGACTTGGACTGGATGAACGAGGTCCGTTACTTGTGTGCGTAGCCGCCTTGGAACGCAATAAGGGATACGAGGAACTGATCGAGGCTGTCTCGCGTTTGCCGGCTGACGTGCACTTAATTATCGTAGGCGGGCAGACTGACGGCGGGGCGTATCTTCGTCGGTTGTGCAGGCTTGTGGAGGAAAAAGGCCTGGCTGGGCGGGTAACGTTCGCAGGCCGTCAGCCTCACGAAATCGTTGCCGCGTATTTCAACGCCGCTGATGTCAGTGTCCTGGCATCTCACGCGGAGGGATGTCCGAATGTGGTGCTTGAATCCCTGGCCTGCGGGACACCTGTAGTAGCCACGTCCGTCGGTGGGACACCGGAGTTGATTAAACCCGGCGAAAATGGTGAACTGGTACAAGTTCAGAATCCGCCCGTTTTAGCCGAAACATTAAAAAGGGCTTTATCCAGGTCCTGGTCGCGCGAAGCGGTCCGGCAGTCGGTCGAGGGCCGCTCCTGGGGTTCCGTGGCCGAGCAAGTGCTGTCGGTACTTGAATCAGTATTCACAAGATGTCGTCCTGAAAGGGTATAGTCAAATGCTACCGGTCCTGTCCTTTGTGTTGCCGGTGTACAACGAACGCGATAACGTCGAGAAGATTCTGGCGGAAATCGAGACGTTCTATCGTGAAAAGTTATCGGACCGCTTCGGCCTGGAGGTCTTGTTTGTCGATGACGGCAGCACTGACGGTTCGGCGCAGGTGCTCAAGGCGCTGGCCGGGCAGCGCGATCATATCCAGGTCGTGGTTTTTTCCCGGAACTTCGGCCATCAGGCGGCTATTTCCGCCGGATACAAGTACGCCCGGGGCGCCGCCGTCGTGGCGATGGACAGCGACCTGCAACACCCTGTCGCGGCCGTCGAAGAGATGATCGAACGCTGGCAGGAGGGCTGCGACGTGGTGTATGCCGTTCGGGATTCCAATCAGGTCGGATTCTTTAAGGGTCTTTGCAGTCGCGCCTTTTACCGAATCTTCAACTTGTTGTCGCAGACAGATATTCTTCCCGGCGGGGCGGATTTCCGCCTCGTATCGCGCAAAGTCGTGGACGCGCTGAACGAACTGCCTGAAAGGTGCCGGTTCATTCGCGGCCTGATACCCTGGCTGGGATTCTCCAGCGCCAAGGTAGCCTATACGCCCAGACCGAGGGCGTCAGGCGAGCCGAAATATGGTTTCTTTAAAAGTTTGGGGCTGGGAATCACAGCCTTGACAAGTTTTTCGATAGCGCCGCTCCGTGCTTCGCTGGTTCTCGGGGCGTTGTTCATGCTGATAAGTATTGTGTACCTCGTGTACTCGACCATAGCCTGGCTCGCTGGAGGCGTGCTGATCCGAGGATGGACGTCGATCATGGCGCTGATCGTTCTTACCCAGGGGCTGACACTGCTTGTTTTTGGGATTCAGGCTGAGTACTTGGCCAAGATTGTCATGGAGACAAAACGTCGTCCGGAGTATGTCGTGTGCGAGGTGATCGAGCAGGCCGGCGCCGATGCGGTTGAACCCGTTTCTGATGTTGGACCGGGGGAGGTGTCCGGGCCTGGAGGAGAGATGCCGGGATCGTCCAGGGGTGCGCCTGGTTGAAGAAGGTTATCATCAATGCGGACGACTATGGTATGATTCCGCCGGTAACGCGGGGGATTCTGACCGCCTGGGATGCCGGCGCGGTAACCTCGACCACGGTTGTCGGAAACGCCTGCTCGGCCGAGGACCTGCGGACGCTGAGACGCAGCGGCCTGGCCTGCGGGCTGCACCTGGACCTGGTGGAAGGTCGGCCGCTGACCGGAAGGCCCGGTCTGGAGGCGATCCTGACCGCTAACGGCGGGTTCGCCGGAATGTATAGGCTGGCATGGGCGGTTATGAGTAAAAAAATAAGCGCCGCGCGTCTTCTTGTGGAGATGGAGGCCCAGGCCGACGTGCTCCTGAGCGCCGGTCTGACGGTCGGACATATAGACAGTCATTGGCACATGCATCATCTACCGGTTGTTGCCGAGGCGACTGCAAGGGTCGCACAGGAGATTGGGGCGGGTGCGGTTCGCGTTTCGAGAGAGCCGTTGGCTTTCTCGCCGACAATGCCGAAGCAGACTGCCAAGAAAATGATCATGCTGCCTTTCGTCATGACCGCGGCACGGAAGTTCCGTCGCCACGGTTTGGGCGTTCCGCAGGGCTTTTTTGGTATCTCGCTGCTGGACCGAAAAAATCCTGTCAAGTTGCTGAAAAAGGCGTTGTCGCAGTTGCCCGAAGGCGTAACCGAGATCGCCGTGCACATCAGCGAGGACGATCCGAGCATTCGCGATACCTGGTATCGCTTGTGGCCGAGAACCCTTCAGGCCCTCCTGCAACTGGATGTGCCAAAGCAGTTGGCCGACAGCGGCGTCGAGGCCACGAGTTTCGCGGCCGAGTGGGGCGACCGGCCGCTGAACACGGATGAACACACGAACAAACACTGAAGATGAAAGGAACCGAGAGTGATGGATACAGTTCTGAAACAAACTGACGCGGGGAAAACCCATTGGCTGACGGGTTTCTTGCAGCGATTGGGCCAGTTCGTCGGCGTAACTATTATCCTGGGCATCCTGGGTTATCCGATGCTGCATCGGCACTTCGTAGGCACGGTTTCTCCCTGGCTTGGATACCTTGCAATCGCTCTGGGGTTCGGCCTCGGCGCGGCGGTTCTTGCCTGGCGCGGCGGACTGCGCCGGATCATCAACGGCCTGGCGGGGATGGACCGCCGCAGGTACGTCGTTTGCCTTCTGGTGTTGTCCTTCATCCTGCATTTTGCCGTTTTGCGCATCATTGAAAGCATTCCGAGTCCCGAGCCGCCGGATGTGTACGGCAGTTGGGAATTCTTCGGCAAGGACAAATCCGCCATGTATCCTCCCGGCGACCATTTTGTGGGCGCGACGGTCAGGCTCCTTCTCGGCGGGGCGCCGCTGGCGACGATCCTTTACGTATCAGGCATGGTTACTTTCGCATGCTGGATGGTGTATCGTCTGGGCGGTATGGCCTTCGGTGAACCCGCCGGACGCCTGGCGGGTTTGCTGATGTGTCTTCTGCCATCCTGGCTGCTCTACGGGAACCTGGAATACGACCTGCTGCTGGGAACGTTGCTGCTGCTGCTGACCTATATGTTCTTTGTCCGCCCGCCCGGGACGCACAAATGGTGGTATCTGGCCTTGTACGGACTGGTGCTGGGGTTCGCCTGCCTGGTCAAACCCATCTGCCAGTTATTTCCCATCGTCGCCTTCGTGGTCTATCTGGCGACCCGATCGTCGGTCGTGCAGGCGGTCAAAAAGACCGTCATCATTACGGTCTTCATGCTCCTGGCGATCGCGCCGTGGACCATCCGCAACTACAGAGCCTTGGGAAAGTTTGTGTTCATCTCCACGAACTTCGGCACGGTGCTCCTGACGGCCAACAACCCCGATGCCGACGGCAGGGAGATGATGATCAAGCCCATGCCGGGGGAGAAGGACGAAGTCGAGGTGAACAAGCGCCAAATCCGGGAAGCCCTGACCTGGATTAAGAACAACCCCGCCTCGTTCCTGAAACTGACGGTCTTTCGAGTTTCCTGGTTGTGGGGGACGGATTCGAGTTTCGTCAGCAACAACCTGCACGAAAAGGTATCTCCACTGGGCATGAACACCGTACGGGGCATTGTGCAGGTTTTCTACCTCGCGCTGGTGCTGATCTGGGTTTGGGGGCTGTTTATGTGCCGCCGCGAAATCCTCGGTTCGGTGATAGGTCTGACCTGCCTGGCGCCGATTGTGTACATCTGGGGATTGCATCTGGTCTGCCAGGCCCACGGCCAGCACCATTTACCCATGCTGCCGTTCATGATCATACTGGTCGGTGGAGTCCTGGTTCACCGGGCGGCCGCGGCGACGGAACCGCTCCAATCGAACCGGGTCGCTTCATAAAGGTTCAAGACGTGTGGCCGATGCTTGCCGGAAAAATCCTGCTGCCGCTGCATGAGAAGTTCCTGCGTCGCCGGACGTTTCGATACTACCGCGATCTTGAGCGGAGCCAATGGTGGTCCGCGGAGAAACTGCGCGAGTTGCAACTGGCCAAACTGCGCGACCTGGTTTCGGTGGCGCTGAATCAGACGGACGCCTACGCCGATTTGGCCGGCGTTGACAAGTCCTGGCGTCCCGAATCGCTGGAGGATTTACAGAAATTGCCCCTGCTGGACAAAGCAGCCATTTCTTCTCATCGGGAAGAATTGGTAAATCGAGACGTTCCGGGCGGACCGATACGTTACAACACCGGAGGTTCGTCCGGCGAGCCGTTGATTTTCTACTTCGACAAGCGCCGCCAGGCCTACGATAAGGCGGCTCGGATGCGAGCACATCAGTGGTGGTCCGTCAGGCCGGGGGACCGCGAGGCCTATATCTGGGGCGCACCGGTTGAGTTGAACAAACAGGACCGGCTCAAGCAATTTCGCGACTGGCTTACCAACGAATTGCTCCTGTCGGCCTTCGACCTGTCGGAACAGTCGGTGGGCTGGTTTGTTGATCGCCTGCGGCGGTTCAAGCCGAAGTGCCTGTTCGGCTATCCCAGCAGCATAACTCTGATGTGTCAATTGGCCGGGCGTGCGGGCCTGGACCTGACTGACCTGCCGGTGCGGGTGGTTTTTTCCACGGCAGAGGTGCTCTACGACCACCAAAGGGAGATTATTTCTCAATCTTTCGGCGGTGCGCCGGTGGTCGATGGCTATGGCAGCCGGGAGGGCGGGTTCATCGCTCACGAATGTCCCGAAGGCCGGATGCACATTACCAGTGAAAACCTGATCGTCGAATTCATCAGGGACGGCAGGCCGGTCGGGCCGGGCCAGGACGGCGAGATTGTCGTTACGCACCTGGACAATTACGCCATGCCGTTTATTCGTTATCGGACGGATGACATCGGTGGGCCTTCCGGCGAAACGTGCCCGTGCGGGCGGGGACTGGAAGTTATGAAAGTCGTCAGGGGCAGAACCACGGATTTCGTTATCGCGCCTGACGGGCGATGGGTGCACGGATTGGCCTTAATCTACGTGGTCCGCGAGATTCCCGGCGTGCAGCAGTACCAGATTATTCAGAATGATATTGATTCCATATGCGTACGAATAGTAATCGGCGATGGTTTTCCGAATGACGGGCAGGAACGGATTATAGAAGGTGTCGCCAAACGGATGGGGGTTGAAGTGCGGGTTGATGTCGAACAGGCCCGCCGGATCGAACCGGACCGATCGGGTAAGTACAGATACGTGATTTCACAGGTAGCGCATGATCGCTCAACGGCGATGAGGCTGGACGATGAGAGATAGTCCCGCTGCGCGATTTTTCGCAGTCCAGCCGGCCTGGATGGAAGGTGCCGGCCCGTTCTATTGAAGACCTTCTTGGCGGGCAATATGAAGCCCCTTCGCCGGGTTGTCAAATAAGCCAAGTGCGTGTAGAATATAGGATTACATTCAATGACGCCGTGTCGGGTTTTCAAGCGAACGGCGGCGAATGAACCAAGGGGCGCAGAACCGGGTTTCGAAGCAGCCCAGGCCGGCAGAGTGGGTAAGGTCTCCTATGACTGCACCAGAACTTATTGCAAAACCGACGCGGGATTCATGGGCAACGGCCGGGGCGTGGCTGCTCCTTGCAGTGGGGCTTGCCGTTGCGTTCAGCCACAACTTTGCGGAGATGTGGATTCGATGGTTCCCCGCGTGGCATAACACCGGTATGAGCCTTTATGATCGGTTCGTTGAGGGAGAGAGTTACTACACCCATGGCCCGCTGATACCGCTGGTGAGTCTGCTGATTGTCCTGCTGCTGATTCGACATGCGAGCGTGCCGGTTCGACCCCGGCGTTGGAGCGGCTTGATTGTATTGGTTTTTTCTCTGCTGCTGCACCTGGCGGCGTGTCGGGCGCGTGTGAATTTTGCCAGCGGCTTTGCGTTCATCGGCGTACTGGCGGGGCTGGTTCTGCTGCTGTGGGGTGGCCGGGCGTTCAGGAGGTTGTGGTTCCCAATTGCGCTGCTGGTATTCATGGTCCCGCTGCCGGATGTAACGATTACCAATCTGAATTTCACGCTGAGGAACTACGCCGCGACCGGGGGCGTCGCCTTGGCCGGCGCTATGGGAGTGATCGCGGAGCGCATGGGGGACATGGGCAACCAGGTAATTCTCGAGGGCGACAAGACCCTCGTTATAGCCAACGTCTGCAACGGCCTGCGAACGCTGATAAGCCTGCTGGCGTTCGGCGCTCTCTATGCGTATGTCTGCCGGCTCCGCGGAGGATGGCGGGTGGGCCTGTTTGTGCTGGCGGTTCCGGTGGCAGTAGTGGCCAATTCGCTTCGGATCGTGAGTCTGATCCTTATCGCGGACATCTGGGACGTAAAAACGGCGACGGGGTTTTTTCATGACTTTTCAGGGGTGCTGATCTTTGTTATGGCGTTCGGGATGATGTTCGGCCTGGAGAGGCTGATTCTGTGGGCGCGCAAGGCGGTCGGTCGGCCCGCCGAGGTTCTTCCGCTTTTTCATGGCGCCAGCCGCACCGCGGATGATGAAGGTCAGTGGCCTCGCCTGGTGGGGGCCGTCAGCGGCAAATGGGGGCGGACGGCGGTGGTACTTGTGCTGCTTTCGGCGGCGTCGGCATGGTGGCTGAATCAGTCGCTGCGGCCCGTCTGGAACAAGCAGGTTGCCAGGAAGGCCCTGCCGGCGGTATTGAACATCGGCGGTCGAGACCTCAAGAGCCTCGAACTGCCACTTGACGAGCATGTCCTGACGATACTGGAAACGCGGGATTATTTGAATCGCAGGTATGATTCCGGCAGTGTGGACTGGATAGACATCTGTGTGATTTTCAGCCAGGACAACCGAAAAGGCACCCATCCACCGGATTTGTGCCTCGAAGGCAGCGGTCAGGGTATTGTGGCCAAGGGGAACGTCGTTGTGAGCGATGTGGAAGGGCGGGGTAGCGTCCCCTGCCGGGAACTGATTGTGCAGTTCGGGCGCGAGCGGAAGTATTTCCTTTATACTTACAAGTGCAGCAACAGGTACACCAGCAGTTTCTGGACCCAGCAGTTGCTGATTTTCGTCAACGGTTTCCTGGATCGGAACGCCAGCGGCGCACTGATTCAGACTTCCACGCCCGTAACAACGGACCTGTCCGACGCCAGGCGAAGGTGCGAGCAGATGATTCGCGCCGCTATTCCACATCTGGACAGGGGACTTCCGTAGAGTCATCGAAGATGCCATACATCAATAGCAGACGAAAGGGCCTAAGGAGAAAGCGGAAATGAAACGACGCATCATCATAATCCTGATCATTGTGGGCATTCTTGGGGGGATAACCGCCGGTACATGGTTGTACCTGCGTCGAAGCAGCGGCCCGAAGTTGCTTGCGCGGGCGGAGTTGGCTATCCGGGCCGAGAAGTTTCCCAAGGCCATGGACCTGGCGGAAAAATATATTACGAAGCATCCGGCGGACTGGCGGGGTTACTATGTAAAGGCCCAGGCCCTCATTCACCTCGGGCGGCATGCCGACGCGCGGAAGGCACTGGCCGAAGCCGGCAGGTTGAATCCCGGAGAAGTCTCGATATCCATTACACTGGCGAAGAGTTACAGTCTGCCGGCGAATGAGTCGATGGCCAGCAGGAAAGCCATCATCGATCCTGCCGTGCTCGATGAGGCTATCAGGCAATTCAATCAGGCCAACGAGATTCTCCTGAAGGTCAGGACATCCGGCCCGAAGCGCGCCATGGAGGTGCAGCAGAACGTCAGCCGGAATTATCAGAGAATCGCTCTTGCCTGGCGAGTGGTGGGTGGGCGGCTGGCGCGGGAAGCGAGGATCGCCAAGGCATCTCGCGACGACAAACTGGCCGTTGCCAGGCGAAAAGAAAGTAACGCTGCCTCTGACAAATCGGATGAGGCGGCTGATCAGGCTATTAAGACTCTTCTCGAAGTCGTTCGCAAAGACGCTTCCCGTCCTATTGCCGCGAGAGTGTTGGTGGATTTGTGTATCCGGGAGATTGGCCAGGCCGAGGTGAATCTTCGCAAGGATGAGAAGGTCGATCCAAAGCGCGCCGCACAGCAGCGGGAGCGGATTCGTCGGAACAAGGAATCCTTGACCGCCGCCGGCAAGGCGATCATGGCGCTGAATGTGAAGTCGCGCCCGCCTGTCGCCGTTCTGAAACTCGCCAAGTACAAATTAGGAACGTCCATCAGCGACGCCGACAGCGCAGGCCGGCGCAAACTTTGGGACGAGTATCGCAGTACTCTGAACGGCCTGTTGGAGGAACATCCCGATCAACTGGAGGTCAGGTTAGCGCGGGTGGAGGCCTTAATCGATCTTGTTAATACTGATCTGGAAATGGCCCGGCGTCTCTGCAATCTGGAAAAGGAAAAAGACGCAACTCGCGGGAAGATACTGGAGACAACCGGGGGTTTCTGCAAGGAGATACTGAAGGACAATCCTGGGCTTGGCCAGGCCCTCCTTGTCCGTGCAAAACTGCTGATTCTGCAGAGAAAAACCGCTGATGCGGAGCGCATCCTCTTCAGGCTGACGCCGAAGTCTCTTAGAGGGCGCGACAGGCGTTTTGCAGTTGATGTTCATATCACCTATGCGCTGGCGGCTCGGGCTATCGGTAAAAAAGAATCGGCGCACAAAGCGATGCGAACAGTTGTTACAAAGATCGACCCGGATAACGCTTACGCTCGCAGATATTTGGCAGCCTCCCTCCTGCAGGACGGGCATTACCAGCAGGCCTTTACTGATGCGCAAGAATACTACCGGGCGCATCCCGGCGACCCGGCCGCTATCGGGCTGTTCGTAAAGACGGCCAAGCACACAGACCAGCCTGAACTAGCCAAAAAGACACTGGAAGAAGCCGAGGAGAAATTCAAGGACAACCCGGCAATGCTGGTGGTAGTCGCCGAGGGGTACGTTTTCCTGGAGAAGAAGCGAGAGGCGCAGCAGGCCTTTGACAAAGCCGCCAGGTGCAAACCCGTTACTACCGAGGACTGTTTCGCCGTAGCCCGAGCGAAGATGCGGATCGGCCTGGTGTCCGAGGCCGAGAAGACCCTGATCGACGAACTCGCACGGGAGCCGAAGCAGCCTCGCCCTCGTGTTCATTTTAAACTCGGCCAACTGTATTTGGCCACAGGGCGTCGCCTTCAGGCGATCGAGCAATTTCGCGCCGCCGTGCGGATCGACGATCTGAATGACGATTATCGCCTGGTGCTGGCGCGGACATTGTTCGACAGCGGCGACCCGGACGACCTGGAACAGTGCCAAATCACTCTGGACCGGATCGACCCGGCAAACGACGAGGCAAACCTGTTGAGACTTAAGTTAAGGGACCTTCGAAGCGAAGAACATGTCCCTGTCGATCAAATGCTCAGGCAGTTCCGTGAGACCGGGCGAGCAGGCCTGGGATTGGCGACGGATTACCTCAACAGCGGCCGGCCTGAGGATTGTGTGAAAGTCTGCCTCGACGAACTGAAAAAGACACCCGACGATCAGGGCCTGCGATTTCTGCTGGGACGGGCCTACCTGCTGCAGGGGCGGAGAGACGAATGCCTTGATCAGTGGAAGGCGGTGTTGAAGGCATCGCCGGAGCAACTGCCGATATATGTGCGGATCGCCGGCGTTCTGGCCGAAAAGATCGGTCCGCAGGAAGTGGAAAAGGCCCTCCTGGCAATTCCCGGCGCTAATCGCGATATGATTGATCTGACGATAGGCCGGTTGTTAGCTCGCATGGGTGATTTCAAGGCCTCGGCCGAGGTCTATGATCGCTTGATCGACCGCGCCGAATCTTCCGAGTTTTTCCGCAATCGCGCCAGGCTGCTTCGCGCGAGGATGCTGGCGGCTGACGGGGGTGTTGACCAGGCGATTGCCGAACTGGACAAGTTGGCCCGAACCCCGGCATGGCGTCGTACGGCAACAGAGGCAAAGGCCGCCGTCATGTTCGCGGCCGACCGGCGAAAGGAAGCGAGCGTTTTGCTGGCGCAGTTGTGCAGGACGGCCACCGAGGAAAAAGACGCCGCCGCCCTTAGGCGGATCGCAGGATTGTACGTGCGTATAGAACAGATCGAAGAAGCGCTGGCTGTGTGCGATAGCGCGGAGAGATTGTTTCCGAACGATGCCGCGTCGTACTTGTTGCGTGCGGCGGTGCTTTCCGAGGCCGGTAGAAGAAGCGAGTCGCTTCCGCTGCTTCAAAAAGCGATAGACCTTCAACCGGGGAACGTCAGAACATACCTGACCCTGGTGAGGATGCTGGATGCGGAGCATCAGTCGGTCCAGGCGCTGGAGGTGCTGAAACGGATGGGAAAACTGGGTCAGGCGGGTCGGGCGACGGCGCTGTACGAGCAGGGACTTCTGTTTGCTCGCTGGGGTCTTTACACACAAGCCCTTCGGTGTTTTCAGGAGATTGTGGCGGAAGGATACACCAGTATTCCGAAGATTCAACTTGCCATTGGGCGGGCTTTCGCCGGATTGGGACAGAAAGACCGCGCCGGAGACCTGCTGAAAAGTATTTCCGTCTATTCGCCCCAATACGTTACGGCCCAGTGGTTACTGGCGGAAATTGCGGAAACGGACGAGGTAAAACTCAATATCCTCGACCGACTTGAAAAGGTTCGGGCCGGTCACGCCGGCGTGCTTGTGCAGAAGATGAAAGTGCTGCTTGATGCGGGCAAGCCCGCCGAGGCCGTCAAGGCCTTTCATTCATTTGTTTCTCGGCATGCGAAGAACCGGCCGATGCCCACAGGGGCGGCCTATCTTGCCGTCCAGGCCATGCTTGCGGCGGACGATCACGGAGCGGCTTCGGAACTTGCATCGCGGATGGCCAAGGATACCACCGCGCCACGGTGGAGACAACTGGCCATATTGTTGAACCTGGACGACAAGTCCGATTCGGCCGCCAAAATGCTGCCGAGCGTTGAGAAGGCAGGTCTGCACGATGCCCTGCTGGGTTTGATTTTATCGGTGCAGAAAGACGATGCGACTTTGATCCGGAAGTGGGCCGGCCGAATTGACCGGATTAATCGTCGGCTTGCCGGGATGCCGAAACCAAGGGCGATCCCGTCGCATTACAGGTTGCTCGTCGCACTGGCCGCCGGACGGGTGTCGCAGGCTGAGACGGAACTGGCAAACTATAAGAGCATCGGCGAGGTCAGCAGGAATGCCGTCGCCGAACTGGTCCGGCGGGCGCGCGGAGATACAAAGGCCGCCGCCGAAGCGGCGAACCTGCTGAAGGCGTCGGTGGCGATAGATCTTGGCCTGGCGCCGGTCGGCAAATCGTGGGCAATGGAGGTGCTGAAGGCCCGCCCGAAGTGTCAGTGGGCGGCTGCCTTGATCATTAAAAGCCGGCCTGACCCAGCCACGCTGAGGGTCTTGCTGGAGACGATCAGGCCGGAGGATTGTGTGCTGGCCAGGGTGATCCGCGCCTCGCTGTTGCTGAACGAAGGGGAATACGAAAAGGCGGCGGAGGTCTATCGCAAGGCGGCCGAGGTCGAAAAGGACAGTCTTTACCTGGTCCTGGCCCAGGCGACAGCCACGGAGAATGCAGGTCGTCTCGCCGAGGCGCTGTCGCTGTACCGCAAAGTTTGGCAGGCGACGCGAAATCCGATGGCGGCCAACAACGCCGCTTACCTCGTTTCCCAACTGTATCCCCGGGATGCCGTCCGTCTCGACGAGGCGTTGCGGTGGAGCGAGGCGGCAATCGAGGCCGCTCCATTGGCCGTCGCCTTTCACGATACGAAAGGATGGATCGCCTTCCTTCTGGGCAAAAAAGAGCAGGCCCGGCTTGAAGTCCGGCGGGCAGTCAAGGGACTGCCTCGCTCGCCGGAAGTGCATTACCACCTGGGCGTCATAGAGACCGACGCGGGCAACCGGGACCTTGGGCGATGGCACCTCGCCGCAGCCGTCAGCACCGCCGAGGCCATCAAGACCGATGGAAGGAAACTCACGGTTGCCGAGGACCAGGCGGCAAGACTGGCCAAGGCGGCTCTCGCCGAAGCCGACCACGGCGAAAGCAAACAGTGACCCGGCAGGCAAAACAATGTGAAGCGTCCGCCGATTCCGCCGGTCTCTCACACATGCTCAGTTTTGACGTGGAGGAGTACTTCCAGGTGGAGGCGGCGGCCGACGGCGGGACGCGCCCCCAACAGTGGGACTCTTTCGAAAAGCGCCTCGCGCCGTGCGTGGAGCGTATTCTGCGGCTACTGTCCGATCATGACGCCTCAGCCACGTTCTTCGTGCTGGGCTGGGTGGCCCGGCACGAGCGCGACGTGGTGCGGATGATCGCCAATGCCGGCCACGAGATCGCCTCTCACGGTATGGGTCATGCTATGCTGGGCCGACTCGCGCCGGAGCAGTTCCACCGCGAACTGCTGGACAGCCGGCGCTTGCTGGAGGACATCTCCGGCAGGCCGGTCGTCGGATTCCGCGCCCCGACGTTTTCCATAACGCACGAGACCGCATGGGCGATAGACGTGCTCGCCGAAGCGGGTTATAAATATGATTCATCGGTCTTCCCTATCCGTCACGATCGTTATGGCGTCCCCGGCGCGCCGCGGTTCGCTCACCTCGCTGTCGGTCCGAACGGCGGCGAAATCCTGGAGATTCCGCCGCTGACCCTGCGCGTGATGGGCGTGAATTGGCCTGTCGGCGGCGGTGGATATCTTCGCCTACTGCCGGTTTGTCTGGTCGCCGCCGCGCTGAACGGGGCCGGGAGACTAGGCCGGTCCGGCATGATCTACCTGCATCCATGGGAACTCGACCCCGACCAGCCGATCCTCCCCATGAGCCGACTCGCCCGCCGGCGGCACCGGGTCAACCTCGGCAGGACCGACGCCAAGTTACGACGCCTCTTGCGGAGGTTCAGGTTTACCGGCGTCGCCGAATATCTCGATACCGAGGCCGCCGGCGTCGAACAGGCGTATTCCTACGGCCTGAAGGGATAATTTTACCGGCCGGTTACTTGGGCATAACGCCGAGCAGATGCTTGATGACGATGGTTCTCCCATTGCGAACGATTTCGATCTCGATTGTTTGTCCGGCCTTGCAGGACTGGACGGCTGCGGTCAGCGCATTCGGTGTCCGCACGGTCTGATCGGCGAGCGAAATGATGATGTCGCCGGTCTTCAGCAGCCCTGCCCGCTTGGCGGAGGAATTGCGGACGAAGCCGATAATCTTCACTCCTGTCGATATCTGTTTCATCCGCACGCCGAGGTGTGCCTGGTGCTCACGAGTCGGACGCCACGGCGGCTTCTGGGCCAGCACCCATTTCTTCCAGTCGGACTCTATCTTCTTCAGCGGTTTGCCGAGCGTCTCGCCCAGGGCCTCAAGCCCCGTCGGATCGGTCGCGTAACCGGCCTTGTATGTCTTGTAAAACTCCCGCAACTTCCCCAGCCGGTGGAGATACAACATCACGTATCGCACTTGCCGATAGCATAACTCCGCATCCTGCATGAACGCCTTACGCTTCATAGAACACAGTTTGTGTAACGAATGGGCTTTCTTTTTCTTCAACGCCTTCTGCACTACCTCAAGCCCTGTATCGACTGGAATTTTCCACTCGCCTTTTTTTGAATCGAAACTCGCGCTCTGGAACAGCGTCGCCAGGCCCTCTGTGATCCAGATGGGATGCTTCTGGTTCGCGGCGGCCTGGTCGTTGTGGTGGAGGGCGTGCGTGAACTCGTGTACCAGCACACCGCTGAAACTGATGCTGATCAGCGTGCGGTTCCTGTGGTTGTAGATGCCGTGCGCCTTGACCGTGGGCACGAGCCTGCGGTAATCCTTCAGCGTCGGCAGGATGACCGTAACGTTCCACCGCAGCGGTTTGGGAAACAGCATCTTGCGCTGCGCGTCGTAATAATCGCCGAGCAGGCGGGTAACGTGCGTAAGGGCCTTTTTATCCACTGCCGAAACATAGACGATGTGGCGGCGCGAGTCGGTCCGGGTGGCGTATCCTTCGCCGAGGCGGTCGGTCCACGTCTTGGCGAGTTTTTCGGCATCTGCCTTGAGGTCTTTCTTTTGCGACGGTTTAGTTACCGACCCCTGCCCGGAAAGCGCGTCGGTCGGCCGGACCGCCACGACCAGCAACAGCAAAGCCAGAAAAGCGCCCCCAAGTGTCCGTATCCGCCGCATCACTGTTCTCCATTACGTATCTTTTTCATATCGGTCTGTTTTGTCTTCAGGAATATGTTCACGAACCGGCCAAACAGCCAAATACCCATCACTCCGCCCGCCCCGCTGATAATCATCGCCGTCAGGTCGGCCGTCCGCGAAGCAAGGAACACCTGGACGAACTCAAACACAACAGCAAGGACGACGACAACCAAAACGCCGACGATCTTACCAGTCTTGCCTGATGGGGCCGACAGGCTTCGCAAAAGCATCCCCAGGATGAAAAACGCGGTCAGTTCACGGACCACTTGAGACAGCGCCAGGAACTCCGGCATGAGGTACTGTCGGGCGAGGGGTACAGCCAGTATCCTTCTCGCGCCCGTCGCCAGCCCTTCCGCCGGCCAGCAGAAATCGAACGGATACCACTTTTCCCAACCAATGCCGGCTACCAGCGCAGCGGTTGCAATTAACTTTATCCACATGCCGCGACGTCTCCAGAAATCAGTTTCCAGGACAGGGCGACTGGCAGCTGGGCCGAACAGCACCGCCGCGACAGCGCCCAACAACCCGCCGAACGCCCCGAGCACCACGTCCGTGGAACTGCTGTAGCGGTTAATGACGAACAACTGGGCTGCTTCGATCAAGGCCGCCAGGACGCAGACCTGAACGACTGCCCGGTATATCCGATACCGGCGGCGACGCTGCAACAGCATCAGCAGGTAGCCTGTCGGAATCATCACCGCAACCTTCGAGACGATAGTGTACGCAGCCACGCCGCCCGGATCGCAGAAAGGGAAAATGTTGACCCCGGACGCCTTCCACTTGTGGTACACCTCCACCAGGCTGATTGTCAGCTCGAACGGAAGCATCTGATAGATAATCAGCAGCACCACGTAGCCTGTGAGTATTTTGACGGCCAGTCGGTCCTTGGCCTGCTCTGCCCAGAGACTCCTTGCCCACCGCGTTATCCGCCCGCCGAAGCAGAACCACAGCACGATTCCCGCAATGCCGCCGGCGGTCTCGGCGAAAATGTCGTTTTGTGAAGTTGTCCGTCCGGGGAAATATATCTGTGCGAACTCGACGGATACGCTGATCATGGCCGCGGCGGCGGCTGTTGCCAGGGCGATCAGCGGCTTTGCCCGACGGCGATTCTCCCGCGTCAAGGCCCCCATCGCAAAGAACGTCAGCGGGATAAACAACAGAAAGTTGGCTACCAGGTCGGACCGCGACTGGATGCCGATGTGAAGATAGGGAATCTTGCGGAATATCCTGACCGCCTGCTCGAACGGAACGTACCGGAATTCCAGAGGAACCAGGCTGCCATACACGACAAAGCCGAAGTAGATCGCCAGCAGGATAAGGTAAATCAGGCCGGGATTGGCGGGCGCTCCCGGCATCGGCCTCGACGATGTTCCACGCATGGGTTGCAAGGTGGTATTTATTCTCTCAATCTTATCCTGTGTCAGGGGAACAACATGTATATTCTGATAATGTTATTGCACTACTCATTTTATAGCCACGAAGGAATCGAAATAAAAATCATCGACATCGCAGCCATGCCGCCGTTCACGTTGACCCGCACGGCGACGACTTGTGTCGGCTCGGGCGACGAAACGGAACGAATGGGAACGAATAGGAACGAAACGGAACCAAACGGAACGATTCGGAACGATTCGGAACGAATGGGAACGAATGGGAAAGTTTCAAAAACACGTAAATCTTTAGTCGCCAAGCACTTGTGGTTTTCGAGGTCCTTTTTCCGTCCATTTT
>DAOWOP010000238.1 GCA_030642005.1 Planctomycetales bacterium | reverse complement strand
GGAAATTGGCCTTAATCGGCGTTTCGATGATCTCGCCGGAGGGCTTGGACATCAGGCCTCGCATTCCCGCCAACTGGCGGATCTGGTCAATATTTCCGCGAGCGCCCGAATCGCTCATCAGCCAGACGGGGTTGAGGTAGGCCGGTTCATTTTCCCGCGTGTCGTCCCTCAGAGCGTCCATCAGCGCCTTGGTTACTTCCTCGCGTGCGTGAATCCACACGTCGATCGTCTGGTCGTACCGCTCGCCTTCGGTAATGGCGTCGGCTTCATAGTCGTGGCTGATCCGGTCCACGCGCTTCTGGGCCTCTTCAAGAATCTGCGTTTTGCTGTCCGGTACCCGCAGGTCGGTAACACCGAAACTCAGGCCCGCCAGCGTCGCCCAGTGGAAGCCAAGGGCCTTGATGTCGTCCAGCAGGTCCAGTGTGGCGGCGCGTCCCAGTCGGCTGTAGCAGTCGCTGATGACCCTGCCGGAACCACGTCCGCCGAGGGGAAGATTGTAAAACGCCATTCCTACCGGAAGGACGTCGTTGAAGATACACCGCCCGACGGTGGTAACGATCTTGTTATCGGCAACTGTGTACTCCCTGTCGTCCTCGACGACATCTGTCCCGCTCGACATCCGCATCAGTATCGGCGCGTGCATACCGATAAGCCCAAGGTCGTGAGCCATCATCGCCTTATGCGGGTCGGCGAAGACAGGCAGTCGCCGCCCGTCGATCTCGATACTTTGCAGGTGGTCGTTCACGTGCGTGTTGCCCCGGTCGGCGGAGAGGTAATAGATGCCCAGAACCATGTCCTGGCTGGGGGACATGATGGGCGAGCCGTTGGCCGGGCTGAAAATGTTGTTGGTGGCCAGCATCAGCACGTGCGCTTCGGCCTGCGCCTCGATCGACAGGGGCAGGTGCACAGCCATCTGGTCGCCGTCGAAGTCGGCGTTGAAACCCCTGCAAACCAGCGGATGAATCTTGATTGCATTGCCCTCGACCAGGACCGGCTCGAAGGCCTGGATACCCATCCGGTGAAGCGTCGGCGCGCGGTTCAAAAGGACTGGATGCTGATCAATTACTTCCTCGAGAATGTCCCATATCTCCCGCTCCTTGCGCTCGATCATTTTCTTGGCCGATTTGATCGTATCGGCCAGTCCGCGACTGCGAAGTTTGCGGATGATAAAAGGCTGGTATAATTCCAGTGCGATTTTCTTCGGAAGCCCGCACTGGTTCAACCTCAACTCGGGGCCGATTACTATCACCGACCTTGCCGAGTAATCAACTCGCTTGCCAAGCAGGTTCTCGCGGAACCGGCCCTGCTTGCCCTTAATCATATCGGTAAGGCTTTTGAGCGGCCTGGCTGACGAACCCAACACCGCCCGCCGGCATCGACCGTTGTCCAGCAGGGCATCGACCGACTGCTGAAGCATCCGTTTTTCGTTGCGGATAATCACTTCAGGTGCGTTCAGGTCGATCAGTTTCTTCAGGCGGTTGTTCCGGTTAATGACTCGCCGGTACAGGTCGTTCAGGTCCGAAGTCGCGAAGTTGCCGCTCTCAAGCAGCACCAGAGGCCTGAGGTCCGGCGGAATGACCGGGATTACGTCCATGACCATCCATTCCGGTTTGCCGCCGGAACCACGCACCGCCTCGACAAGCCGCAAACGCTTCGTCAGGTCTTTGGTCTTCTGCTTGGAACCTGTATTCCGCAACGCCTCGCGGATTTCTTCGACCAGTTCGTCAAGGTTCATCTGCTCCAGCAGGATACGGACGGCATCGGCGCCCATCATCGCCTCGAACTCCTTGCCGTACTGCTCGCGCGCGATCCGGTATTCCTCCTCGGTGAGGACCTGGTTGGGTTTCAGCGGCGTCTCGCCCTCGCGGACAACCACGTACTCCTGAAAGAGGATGATCTTCTCAAGATCGGAGGTCTTGATCCCGAGAAGCGTTGCAAGCCGGCTCGGGAAGGCCTTGAAGAACCATATGTGCACGATGGGCGAAGCCAGGTTGATGTGCCCCATCCGCTTCCGCCTGACGCGGGAATGCGTTACCTTCACGCCGCAGCGGTCGCAGATAATGCCTTTGTGCTTGGTGCCCTTGTACTTGCCGCAGGCGCACTCCCAGTCTCGCTCGGGCCCGAAGATACGCTCGCAGAACAAACCGTCTCTTTCCGGGCGATACGTACGGTAATTAATCGTCTCGGGCTTCTTGACCTCGCCGAACGACCAACTGCGAATGTCGTTGGGCGAAGCCAGCGAAACCTTTACCGAACCGTAGTCGTTAATCCTGTCGTACGCGCTATTGGCCATAACTGTCGGCTCCTCAAATGAGGCTTTTCTTTTCCATTTGTATGTTCAGTCCCAGGCCGCGAAGTTCGTTGCACAGTACGTCGAAGGATACCGGCGTACCGGCGTCGAGTGTGTTGGTGCCCTTGACCATTGATTCGTAAATCTTGGTGCGCCCTTCGACATCGTCGCTCTTGACGGTCAGCATCTCCTGGAGCATGTAAGACGCGCCGTAACTTTCCAGCGCCCAGACTTCCATTTCACCGAACCGCTGCCCGCCGGTGCGGGCCTTGCCCCCGAGGGGCTGCTGGGTAATCAGCGAGTAAGGCCCGGTCGAACGGGCGTGAATCTTGTCGTCCACCAGGTGGTGAAGTTTGTTCATGTACATATACCCGACGGTAACTTTCTGCTCGAAGGGTTCTCCGGTCCGCCCGTCGTACAGGACGGTTTTACCGTCGGTGGGCATCTCCGCCAGCAGTTCGCCGGTTGCGCCGGCGTCCTGAATGGCCTCAAGATCGCCTTGCCGGCTGCGAACGTGTTCGTTGGCCTGCTCGATGGTAAGGCTGATTTCGGACTCGGTCGCGCCGTCAAAGACGGGGGTGATGACCTTGAAGCCCAGCACGGCGGCCGCCCAGCCGAGGTGCGTCTCGAGGATTTGCCCGACGTTCATTCGGCTGGGGACGCCGAGGGGATTCAGGCATATTTCCACCGGCGTACCATCGGCGAGGAACGGCATGTCCTCTTCGGGCATGATGCGTGCGATGACGCCCTTGTTTCCGTGCCGGCCCGCCATCTTGTCGCCGACGGCCAGTTTCCGCTTGGTAACGACATAGACCTTGACCATTTCCAGCACGCCCGACGGCAGTTCGTCGCCACGCTTCATGTGGGCGAGTTTCCGCTGTTTTTCGTTCTCGATCTTCTCAATCGTAGGCCAGTACCGTTTGTAGATTGTCTCGCCGCGCTCCTTAGCGGCTCCCTTGCCCTTAATCCACCGGGTGTTGAAGCCTTCGATCTGCTCGAGAATGACTGCGTTGATGTCGCTGGCGCCGACCTTCTGGCGAGTGGACGGATCGACCATTGGCGAACCGAGAACATCGTTTATCTCGTCGCACATCTGGCGGAAAACCACAATGGCCTTTTCGTCCATCTCGACGCCATAAGCCTTCATTTCCTTATTCAGCGCCTTTTTTCGCTCGTCGGACATCTGTACCCGCCGACTGAAACGCTTGGTGGCGATGACTATGCCTTCTTCGCCTGCGGGCAGTTCCAGCGAGTCGTTTTTGACGTCTTCACCGGCCCGGCCGAAAATCGCGTGAAGCAGTTTCTCTTCGGGCGTCAGTTCACTCTTGGACTTCGGTGCGACCTTCCCGACCAGGATGTCACCGGGCTTGACGCGCGTGCCCATGCAGACGATTCCGGCTGCATCCAGGTTCCGAAGGGCCTTCTCCGAAACGTTTGGAATGTCGCGGGTGAACTCTTCCTTGCCCAGTTTCGTCTCGCGGACCTCCACGTC
>DAOWOP010000055.1 GCA_030642005.1 Planctomycetales bacterium | reverse complement strand
CAGGGCTTGCCTTCGGCTGCGCCCTGGGCTAAAAACGATTGCCCCTAACGGGGCTAAAAAGTAAGTAGCGCTGTCATATTAATCTTCGGAAGGCGAAATCGCCCCGCGCGTGCGCTTGGTGTCGCTCCGGCGTCGCTTGGTTTCCATGCGGCGTTTTTTTGATGCGAGTGTCGGTTTGGTCTTTCGGCGGGGTTTGGGTCTTTTGGCGGCCTTGCGGACCAGTTCAATCAGCCGGTCTATCGCGTCCTGACGATTCCGCTGCTGCGTGCGGAACCGCCGGGCCTCGATAATTAACACGCCGTCAGTCGTAATCCGCCTGCCGGCCAGGCGGATAAGGCGCTGGCGAACATCGTCGGGTAGAGAAGTCGAGCGGCTCACGTCGAAGCGGAGTTGCACAGCCGTGGCGACCTTGTTGACATTCTGCCCCCCCGGCCCCGATGCGCGAATAAACTCCTCCCGAATCTCACCCTCGTCAATCGAAATGGTGCGAGTAACGCAAATCATACCGCCGGTATTTAACCACAGAGGACACAGAGATCACAGGGGTTTTTTATTTTGTATCTTCTCTGCGACCTCTGTGTCCTCTGTGGTTTGGAAAATGCAGATTAGATGCTCTCTCCGTATAAAAACGCCTTTGCGAAGCGGGCGGTCATTGCCTTGTTTGCCAGCGCCATCGGCAGCATCATTTGCAGCGACGTTCCGGGCGGGCGGATGCTGCCGGCTATCGTGTCGCGCCACTGGTCTTTGAACTCGGCGAGTGTTTCCTGGAGCCGGTCTGATTTTAGCGCCCGGTCGGCGACGTCCGCAGCGGCCATCGCGCTGTAGATTGAAGGCGCCAGCGTTGCGCCTGTCATGGCCGAGGCGAACCCGCCGGCAGTGCCGATTAGAAGCGTTCGCTTGGCGGTGTGCGTGTCCATCTCCAGCGCCGCGCCGCCGGGCGGATACCAGACAGCAGCCGTCGCCTTTGAAAGGTTCAGCCTCTCCGGGAGCAGGTCGGCCTGCTGAAGATTCCGGATGAACCGGACGAGTTCTCCGCTGCCGTGCGAGGCTGCCCCGGCGAGATAGACGATTCGAACGTGCAGCAGGTTGCCGGCCCGGAAGAACGTTCCGAATCGGTTGGCCCCGGCCAGCGCTGCGATGTGCATGGCATTGTCGAGGCTGCTCTGTAATCGCCTCGGCAGCGAGGCGTCCAGCCCGCAGACGGTCATTCGCCCTTTCGGTGCGGTCCGGGCCGATATGCCCAGGCTCGCGACAACCTCCGACGGTTGGCCGTGGGCGATCAGCAGCACGTCTGCGCGAAATTCCCGCGGCGGAGATGTTTCCTCGTTCAGCACGACGACTGTTTCCCGGAGGTTTATTCGCGGGGTTTTTTCCAGGCTGATACACCGAACGCCCGCCCGCCTGGCCTCCGAAGCCAGCGATTTAATCAATCGAGGCATGAGCAGCACAAAACCCGCCGCCGACCTGCTGCTGTAAACAGCCTGGCCGGTAAGATCGGCGGAGTGGAAATGCACCGCCCGGAAGAGCGAATCTATCGCCGCGGTCTTGACTTTCCGAAGGGCCGGACAGGCCGGCAGTACGCCCGCCGGGACCCAATCGACCAGCGGCGATTCGGTATCACCCACGGACGCCGACGACGAAGCAGGAGCGTTCAGGACGATTACGCTGTGTCCCTTTTTCGCCAGCGCGACGGCCGCCACGTATCCCGCCGCCGTAGCGCCGAGCACCGCAATGTCGTAAGTCTTCGGCATTGTGTAAGGAACTATATTCGCGTCCGGCCATATCCGCAAGCAATGCAGTGGTCTGTAACACCCAATTTGATGTATTCAGGCCATGCGAAAATTCTCAACGTTACTGCGAAGCGGCAAGCCGTGCGGCTTGCCGCTTCGCAGTATTCTGGATTTTTTATAATTCGTGCAATTCGTGAACTAATTTCGTGTAATTCGTGATACGGAACAGGAGAAAAAGCAATGCAATCCGCCATTCCCACGCGTGAAGAGGCCTTTACACTTCTGAAGCAGTACAACAGCAGCGAGCGTGCGATAAAACACGCCCTGGCCGTTGAGGCTGTGATGCGATATTTCGCACGCAAGCGGAGTCAGGACGAGGAAATATGGGGCGTCGTCGGGTTGATTCACGACGTTGATTACGAGCAGTTCCCCGACCAGCACTGTCAGAAGGCTCGCGAGATTTTGAGCGAAAACGGCTGGGGCGAGGATTTAATCCGCGCCGTCGTCTCGCACGGGTGGGGGCTTTGCTCGGACGTCGAGCCGACCAGCGAGATGGAGAAGGCCCTTTTCGCCGTCGATGAACTCACCGGCCTGGTGGCAGCCACCGCGCTGGTTCGCCCGTCAAAGAGCGTGATGGACCTGACAGCCAAGTCCGTCAAGAAGAAGTGGAAGGACAAGCGTTTCGCCGCCGGCGTTGACCGGTCGGTTATTGACAAGGGGGCCGGGATGCTCGGCATGGAAC
This sequence comes from Planctomycetales bacterium, assembly GCA_030642005.1. Lineage (GTDB taxonomy): Bacteria > Planctomycetota > Phycisphaerae > SM23-33 > SM23-33 > JAUWNJ01. Next base: position 11,981 of record DAOWOP010000055.1, on the reverse strand, counting down.
GGACCGACCTGATAACCGACGTCATAATGGCAATGCGAGAAGCAGCTGATGAAGTGCAGAAGGACGAATCCGCTTCGGCGACGGTGTGATCTCCGCGCCCAAAAGCCTGACGTCATACCCCCTTTCCTGCGAAATGGGCGATTTGACGCCCTTCCGGGCCACAAAAATCGGTCGGTTTGAGTGTAAAAAAAAAGAAAAAATCCGGATTTGGGCCTTGACAAAAACGGAATTTTCGGATATGATATATTTATAGCATCAGTAAGTGAAGGCGAGTTGCTCAGTTATGCTCATGCTCATAGTGCTCATTGATGCCCGTAGTGCTTAATCAACCATAATTGCCTCGCGAGGAAAAAGAAGGAGTGCGCAAAATGCTCAGCTCAAGGTTTCTGGTTGCTCTATCGGTAGGATTGTTCATTTCGGTAACGGCATCGGCTTCGCCCATTGATTTTGATGGGAACATCGACGGCGACGACTCGTATTACGCGACGGTAATCGATCTCGGCGGCAATGAGGCCGTTATCCCGGACAACCTGGACATCAAGTCTGTCAACTTTGACCTTTATGACGGGTATTTCTGGATGGGTCTGGAGGTTCATGGTGGGCCGGTGGCGACCGACGGTGGGACCACGTCGATATCGGATATGACGCTCTTTTACGGGGTTTTTCAGGTCGCGGGCTCCGACGACGTCTCGCTTATCATTATCCTGGACGACGGTGCGGTATCCAATGTCCTCCTCGACGGTACGGAGTTGGTTTACGGAACGCACTACGAGGCAATGCTCGGTTCGGACAACCTTACCGGCGGGCTGGAGATAAAAATTATCGACGGTCGTCTCCTGTCGCTGACGAATTTCACTTTCTTCGGGCAGTTGGATGATACCGGTTGGGGCAACGACGACCAGATCTTCGGATCCGTGGATATCCCCGAACCGGTAACGCTGACGCTGATAGCGCTAGGTATTCCTCTGGCGCTGATCCGCCGCCGATGTAGGTAAATTCGGATTGTCGGGAGATTGAGTAGTACGTTACGGGCGAGTTACCCCGAAAAGGTGGCTCGCCCTTATTCTGCGCCGGGATTCTTTCGTCTGGGTCGAAGCGTCAGCGCAAAGCTGCCGGCCATGATGATAATCAGCGTTCCCGGCTCGGGAATCTGCTGGACTATCCATTCTGAATACGCGCTGATACGGACGTCGTATCCATTGTCGCCGTATTCGGGGTAGATCGAGTCGCCGTCGGAGTCCATAACAGCGACGTGGATTCCGACGATCTTCAGTTTGCCTGCTTCGACGATAAAAGAAGGTCCGCCTGAATCGCCCTTTGCAATCATGGACTCGCTAGTTCCTTCGGGCGGGTTTCGGCCTCCGCCGGCCGGTTCGTCAAAATCGAACACCAGGTAGCCGGAGATGGACCTGTCGATCTGATTGCCTCCATAGCGTCCGGTGCCCCTTGGGTATTCGCCCGGCTCCGGCATACCGGTTCCACTTTCACCGAAGCCGACGATAATAACTTCGCTTCCGATCTCGTTCGTCTGGGAATTGACCTGGTAACCGGGCAGGCCGGTGCTCCTGTCCAGAAGGACAACGGCAAGGTCTTTGTATGGGTGAACATATTTCTCGATGAGTCCGAACGATTCGGAGCCGGAGGCGGTGTACAATGTAAAAGTATGTCCGGAAATGCTTCCAACGGCGTGGCTGGCGGTCAGAACATGAACCGGGCTGATCAGTACGCCGGTCGTTCCACCAGCCGAGGATAAATACCCGACGCCCTCCAGTTCGGGCATCGAATCATACTCGTGATAGGCGGGGTCATCACAAACCACAATGGCTGATGAAGAAACAGGGAATGCACAAATCACCGCAAAGAACGCCAAACTTCCGCAAATCCAATAGTGCAGGTCGCTTCTCATTTTCGTAACTCCGAAAAAGGCCTCCGAGGGCATTGAGGTCCGATTCCTCCAGCAGGATCGGTTCAGGTTCAAGGGGGTATATCGGTAGAAGAGAAGGGGGAGTTTGCTAACACTAAAGATAAGCAGAAGAAATTGAATAATGAATAACGCGCGTGATACGACATTCATTATTCAAAAAGAAAGGCGGGCTTCCGAACCAGTCCGCCACCTTACCCAAACTGACCGTTCTTGAAAACAGAACAAAATTACAGGATTTGATATTATTATACGCCGAACGCATAAATGTCTAATGCCCAATGACCAATGTCTAATGAATGTCTAATGCCCAATGACTATAAAAAACGCGGCGATGATTTTAGGTATTAGACATTGGTCATTGGTTGGTCATTGGACATTGGTCATTAGACATTTTATAGATTCCTTATAGATAAGACTTTCTGAAATTCCTCGGATTCTCTAATCCCGAATAAAATCGGTCAGTTTGAGCACCTTACATATCTTCGTGGTCCAGCAGCGTGAAGCCACGTTTTGTCAGCACCTGTGCGGTCAGGACGTGATCGTCGGTGTGAAACGCCAGGACGGGGTAGTCGTTGTGCCGGATGAAAAGCGGGTAGGCGAACTGTATGTTCAGTTCCGCCGCCACGATCGCCTTGCAGACCCGGCTGAAGGTGTCGATATCGTCCAGCGCAACGGCCAGAACGTCGGACTCGGTGAAGGATACGCCGGCATCGGTGATTTTCACACGTGCCCTGCCTACGTCGGTGAAGATCATACGCACCACAGCCCAGTCGGCAGAATCCACCACTGACAGGCCTGCCACTTCGACCTCCGCCTCATCCAGAAGGGTCAGCAACTCACTGAGCCTGCCGACGCGGTTGGGCATGAAGATATTGAACTGGCGGATAAACGGGGTTTCGTACGCTCGCTCGATTTGAGGTCCGGACGTGGTCATAACGGAGATACTATAACCTTCAAAAGGTCCCGAGGAAAGGAAGAAAGACGAAAAAGAGAATGTTGAATATCGAGCAGGGAATTTTGAATTTCGAAGTAAAAAAACATCCCGGGAGCAGTTTGTTTCCTTACTTCTAAATTCGACACCCCCAAAGGGCAGGTTCCCTGCCGTCAGGCCACTCGTCGCGGCGGAGCGCGCCGTAGCCGGGCGGCACGCCTGCCGTGCCAGGGTTCGTCATTCAATATTCGTTTTTTTATCGCGTTGTCGCCCTATAGCCTTTTCTTCCGGTTGACTGTCGTTCCGTCAATGCTATAATCCTCCATTCGCAAGTGTGTTTGGCAATGTCGCCGGCAGGCAGGGTGGCGTGGTCGCTGTGTTTGCCTGTCCATTAGGGGTGACCACGTTTGCATCCGGTCGGTTTTGGCGTGGCCGCGAACACAGCGGCCACGGCGCCTAGCCGGGTTTTTGGGGTAAAGTAAATCAGGAGATAACGAACTGTGGCTGATCTGAAAATTAAATCCGCTGATGAGTGTCGTTACGATGAAGTTTCGCTGGGCGAGGTGATGTTGAGAGTCGATCCGGGCGACGTGCCGACGGCGCGGGCAAGGACCGGACGAATCTGGCACGGCGGCGGCGAGACGAACATGGCCGAGGGGCTGAGTTACTGCTTCGGCCTGCGGACGGCTGTGGTTACCGCGCTGGTCGATGACGGCATCGGACGCAACATCGAAAACCAGATGCGAGAGGCCGGCGTCGATACGACGAACATCATCTGGTTCAGCACGAACGGCAAAGGTAAATTCTCGACCGACGCCAAGGGCACACTCCATAACGGCGTCAATTTCACCTGGCGCGGCAAAGGCGTGCTTCCTTCCATCACGGAGTATTACCGCGCCCATACCGCCATCCGCGAAATCGCCGCCGGCGACTTCGACTGGGCCGGCCTGTTCGCCAAAGGCGTCCGATGGTTTCACACGGGTGGGATTTATACGCTGATTTCGCCGTCGTCGGCCGGTGTGGCGATCGAGGCGATGGAAGCGGCCAAGGCGGCAGGAGCCGTCAGGTCGTTCGACCTGAACTATCGTTCCAAGGTCGAGCCGGACAAGGAAAAGGCCCGCAAACAGAACCAGCAGATTGTCAGGATGTGCGATTTCCTCGTGGGCAACCAGAGCGATTTCAACGATGCGCTCGGCGAAGAGTGTAAAAAGGTCGGCAAGGACGAGCCGTTCGAGGCCTGGCTGGAAGCGTATTCGGAGATGCTCCGACGGGTGGCCGAGAAGTATCCGAACCTGAAACTCATCGGCACGCAACTGCGTGCGGCACTGTCGGCCGACAGGATTAACTGGGGCGCGGTGCTCTACGACACTGCCGACGACAAGTTGCACCTGGCCGTTACCCGCGAGGGCGTCGAGATCGCCGACCGCACCGGCGGCGGGGATTCGTTCGCCTCGGGCGTAGCGGCGGCGCTGATGAAAGGCAACGACGTAGCAACAGCCGTCCAGTGGGGAGCCGCCCACGGAATATGCGTCCAGGAAACCCCCGGCGACGTCTCGATGGTCAAACAGTCCGACGTGGAAAAGGAAGTCAAACGCGCGCTGACCGGCGGCGGAGTCAGCGCTTTGCGATAAGCCTTACAAAAAAGTGAGCGCCCGAAAGCGGGAGCGATCTGCGTGATATTGGGCAGGTACGTGAAAGGATTGGAGATGCCGAGAGAAAAAATCGTGCTTATCGGCGCCGGTAGCGCTGTGTTCACGCGCGGGCTGGTTAGGGACCTGATCAGTCGCGGCTGGGAGGCCGATCTTGCGTTGGTTGACGTCGATTCCGAAGCCCTTGCTGTAGCCGAACGCCTGACGAAAAAAATGCTTGATGCCCGGCGCGCTCCGGTTCGGGTAACTGCTGCAACCGACAGGCGTAACGTACTGCCTGATGCGACCGCTGTAATATGTACTATCGGCGTGGGTGGGCGGCGCGCGTGGGAGCAGGATGTATTTATCCCCCGTCGCTACGGAATCTATCAGCCCGTCGGCGACAGCGTCATGCCGGGAGGAACCTCGCGAGCATTGCGCATGATCCCCGCCATGGTGGACATCGCCAAAGACGTGCTTGATTTAGCGCCGAAAGCGCTGTTTTTCAATTACGGCAATCCGATGGGGCCTATCTGCCGGGCCGTTCGTAAGGCTACGGGGGCAGGCGTAGTAGGTCTGTGCCACGGCGTATTTGGGGTCGCTGAATACCTTGCAAAAACGCTCGGTGTGAAACGGGAGGAACTGGGATACACCGCCATAGGGATGAACCATCTTACCTGGTTTACAGAGATTTATATAAACGGTGGAGACGCCTTTGGCCGACTTTCCGAAATTGCCGATGATGCGCCTGACAGCAACAACCCATTCAGTTGGGAATTGCTGAAACTGTTCGGGGCGTTCCCGGCGGTACTCGACCGCCACATAACGGAATTTTTCCCACATATGTTCAGCGGCAAAAAGGCCTACTATGGCAGGACACTGGGTGTGGACGCCTTCAGTCTCGAACAGACAATCGCTAACGGCGACAGCGTCTTCGAGCAGATGCGGGAAGATGCGCTCGGCGACAAGCCGCTTGATGGCGAACACTTTCGACATCTCGAAGGTGAACATGAACAGGTGCTCGACATTATCCAGAGCATCCGCAACGACGACGGAAAGGTGTACTCGGCCAATTTTCCGAATACCGGGCAGGTTCCCAACCTTCCGGCTCAGGCAATAGTTGAGTCGCCGGCGTCGGCTTCGTGTGGCCGGCTCAGACCGATTACGCAGCGCCCCCTGCCACCGGCACTGGCCGGAACGCTCGCCAGCCGATTCATGTGGGTAGAAACGGTAGTAGAAGCAGCCCTGGAGGGAAACCGCAGCAAGTTCGTTCAGGCACTCGTTCTGGACGGGGCGGTGGATTCGATCGAAACGGCTGCCAATCTGGCGGATGAGTTTCTGGCCGCCCAGGCCAAGTACCTGCCGCAATTTGACAATGGACGAACTGGGCCGGGTGCGACGTAATAAACCCGTTGTCGGGCATTAGGCTTGTCAAGGAGATGTACGTCAATGATCAGTAAGGTTTTGTCGCCGGAACAAATCGAGAGGATACACAATGCTTCGCTGGAGATACTGGAACGCGTAGGTGTTGTCATTCCGCACGATGAAATGCTTGGGCGGTTCGCCGATGCCGGCGCCAGGGTGGACCGGAAGGCCCAGCGGGTTTGGATTTCGGCGGATCTGGTAATGCAATCGCTCAATCAAGCCGGAAAGCAATTCACGATCTATGGCCGGGATGTTTCCCGCAAAGCGGAATTCGGCTGCGGCAAGCGGAATTACAACAGCATTGCCGGAGAGGCTTCCTGGATAGAGGAACCTAGCCGACAACGCCGCTATGCCACACTCGACGACGTGGCGACGGCGTGCCGGCTGGCCGACGCACTCGATTGTCTGACGATATCGGGCGCGATGGCCGACCCGCACGAAATCCCGGCCGAGTTTCGCTGCATCGAAGTACTCGCTGCGATGATCAAAAACACCACCAAACCGCTTACTTTCTGGCTGCACGATCGAGTCTCGGCAAAGTATCTTATCGAAATGACGATTGCATTGCGTGGCGACGAGAAAACCGCGAAAGAATTTCCGCTGTGGTATCCGTTCCTTGAGCCTATCAGTCCGTTGCGTTTTCCCTTCAACGGGATCGATTTGCTGTTTGAAACGTCCAGGCTGAATCTTCCCGTGTCCGTCGGACCAATGGCGCAGATGGGCCTGTCGGCACCCGGAACAGTGGCTGGAACAATGGCGGTTGAGAACGCCGAAATCCTGACCGGCATCTGTATCACGCAATTGGTCCAGCCGGGTACGGCTGTCTGCTACGGAGGAATCTGCCATGCTTTCGACATGCGAACTACGCAAATGATCTTCGCCGGTCCCGAGCAGGCGATATTCGGAGTGGCTATGACGCAGATGGGCAAGCACTACGGCCTGCCCGTATATATCAACGTCGGCCTGACGGATTCCAAACGCGCCGACGCCCAGGCAGGGCTTGAGACGGCCGTTACCCTTGCCCTGGGAGCCTCCGCCGGCGCTGACATCTTCGGGCACATGGGCATCTGTGGCGTGGACCAGGCCTCGTCGCTGGAAATGCTCGTTATGCAGCACGAGGTAATTTCTTACGTCGAGAGCACAATGCGCGAAATAGACGTGAGCGATGACACGCTCGGACTGAATGTAATCGAGGAAGTCGGACCCGGCGGAACCTTCATCGACCAGATGCACACGGTAGAGCATTTCCGCAACGAACTCTGGTTTCCTCAACTCCTGAACCGTGATTTTTACCAGGCTTGGCTTGACGACGGGGCCAAAACTATGGAAGATCGGTGCCGGGAAAAGAAAGAACATCTGTTGAAGAACCACGATGTCGAACCTGTTTCGCAGGATGTCCAGCGGGCGATGGATGGAATCCTGGCCGCAGCAAGACGAAATCTGGTTGAACAGTAACTGCACAGGATGACCATACAAGGCAGTGCCTGTGCTTTGGTATGAAAAATCAGAACCAACAGGAGAATCCAATGGCTGATTATCAGCGTAACAGGACCAAGGCCGACGCGGCATTGAGAAAGAGCGGCATCGTTGTGGTGATGAACAAGAGCCACATTACCAAACCCGAACACATGGTAATGACCATGAAGGCGGTGTATGAGGCCGGGTACGTCGCGGAAGTCACCTTCCGTATCGAAGAGGGGTTGCTCCGCGAGGCGATGGTTGAACTGGTGAAACTGCAGGCCGACAGCCCCGCCGATAATCCGTTCATCCTCGGCGTCGGCAGCGTGATTAATCCCGGCGAACTGGATTCCGCCATCGAGATGGGCTTCGATATGATCGTCGCCCCGGCAAACGTCATGGGCGGGCACGGCGAGGGCAAGGACTTCGTCCGCATCACGCAGGCTGCGAACGTTTTTTCGGCCCCGGCTGTGTTCACGCCGAGCGAACTGAACTATTTTCTGGAACGTTCCGACGGGCTTGAGCCGGACGCGATTAAGATTTTCCCCGCCCGTTCGCACGGGCCTAAAGGCGTCTCGGACTTACTTGCCCCGTACGTTCGCGACCGGCACAACGGCAGAATCGTCATGCCGACCGGAGCGGTCAATTTCGAGACCGGCCCGGAGTACATCAAGGTAATCTCCGGCCGGGGATACACGCCGGTTCTCGGCATGTCGGCTCCGCTGGCGCTGGTGGCTGAACGAAAAAAACCCGGCGACCTCGACACGATCACCGAATCGCTCAAAACGTTCGAGGCGAAATTTGAGAAACCATAGGAAAGAAGGCTTGACGCGGATGCAGAAATAGTGCATATTGATGCATATGAGAACCACGCTGAACATAGATGATGCAGTACTGGAGAAAGCATCTCGCCTGACGGGGATAAAGGAAAAGACCGCCTTGGTGAAACTTGGCCTCGAATCCCTCATCGCGCATGAAAGCAGTCGCAGGCTTGCGGAACTTGGTGGAAGTGAGAGATCGCTTCGTCCAGTTTCCAGGCGTAGAACTGTATAGGGATTGGCCATGGTCATTGTTGATACATCGGTGTGGATTCACCATATGAGAGCCGGTGATCGACACCTTTGTTCTTTGCTGGAAGCGGGTGATGTTGCTTGCCATCCCTTCATCGTTGGAGAACTGGCCTGTGGGAATCTGAAGAATCGGAGGGAGATACTGGCTCTTTTCCAGTCGCTCCCTTCCGCCCCAACCGTTGATCATGACGAAGTTCTATTCTTTATCGATAAGAACAAACTGATGGGAACTGGTTTAGGTCTTATCGACATTCACCTGCTTGCATCTGCTCGCCTGTTGCGAATCCCGCTGTGGACATCGGATACAAAACTTAGATCAGCAGCAAGCAGGTTGAAATTGTCTTACAGATAGCCGTAGGCCGGGACGGAGCGAAGTGCCACCTTGATTTCTTGACGTTAGAACAACGAAGGATAATCAATGGGTCAAAGTAAGGAGTATGAAAGTGAATTCACTCAATTACACCTGCGCAAAATGCGGCAGTAGAGATTACGAGATTGGTGAATTTCGAGCCGCGGGCGGTTTCTTAAGCAAGATATTTGACGTCCAAAGCAAGAGGTTCACCACGGTTACCTGCACTCAATGTAAGTACACTGAGATTTTCAAGGCCAACAGCAGCATGTTGGGCAACATATTCGATTTGTTCACCAACTGAACAGGATGGAAGCAAGTAACGACTTTTTGTTGGAGACTATCTTATGTCCGTCAAGATTGAAGAGATGTTCGGTATTTCCGGTAAGATCGTAGCCGTTACCGGAGCGGCGGGAGTTATTTACGGTGCGATTTCCAAGGCCCTCGCGGCTAACGGCGCGAAGGTCGCCCTGCTTGACATTATGGGCGATAAGGTTACGACGTTGGCCGAGGAGATTATCGCCGACGGCGGCGAAGCGATCGGCATCGAATGCAGCGTATTGGACGCCGGCAGCATCGCCGGTGCGCTCGATACCATTATCAAGACCTTCGGCGGGTGCGACGCGCTGATTAACGGCGCAGGTGGAAACCGCAAAGGCGCCTGCGTCCCGCCGGACGGAAACTTCACCACACTGGAACTCGACGAACTGGACAAGGTCTTCGCGCTGAACTACAAAGGCACGGTCCTGCCGAGCCAGATTTTCTGCAAACATTTCGCCGAGGCCGGCAGGGGTGTGATTATCAACACCTCGTCGATGAGCGCGCGTGCGCCGCTGACGAACGTGCCGGGCTATTCCAACGCCAAAGCCGCCGTAACGAACTACACCCAGTGGCTGGCGGTGCAGGTAAAGGTCGATTTCCCTGACGCCGACATCCGCGTCAACGAGATCGCGCCCGGCTTTCTCGACACGACGCAGAACCATCACCTCCTCTTCGAGTCGGACGACAAGACACTCACGCCGCGAGGTAAGTCGATAATCGCAAAGACGCCGCTGGACCGCTTCGGCCGGCCCGACGAACTCGTCGGACCGATTGTCCTGCTGCTGTCGGAGGCGGGAAGCTTCCTCCGGGGTATTACCCTCTGCATCGACGGCGGTTTCGATGTGTACTCCGGTGTCGGCCCCCTGGATGAAAAAAGATAGAAGAAATAGATAAGTTTCCCCTAGGGAGGCTGTTGTCACCGGCGACTATCCATCTTTTTCGCTATGGCCCGTTTTTAATAAGAAAAAGGAGTCGGGTAAAAATGATGCTTGACCAGGAAAAGTTACAGGCCATGTTGAATGCTTCATTGGAAAGCATTGCCTATCGTCAGGATAAATATCCTACCGGGGGTATCGTGGAGTCGGATGCCCGCTTCGATAACGGGTTCCTCTACGGCGGCGGGAAGATATGCTATCCCCGCAATGCCCTTGCCGCACCGTTACTGTATTTCGGTATGGAAAATCGCCTGAGAAGGGCAATCGCTTTCTGGAAAGCCTGCCAGGACAAGGATGGTAGTTGGGGTCAGGCGTTCGAGGTGGTCGAGCCGGGCCCCTATAAGGGACAGCATAGAATGCAGACCGACACCACCGGATATGTTCTGCGGCACTGCGGGGCGTACTACGGGCATAGCCGGGACGGTGAATGGCTGAGGGACAATTGGGAGATGATAGACAAGGGCGCTGAATATCTGATCCGTCTTTTTGATGAGAAATACGGGATGGTCCTGGGCAAAGAGGAGGCGATAATACGAGAAGAGACGGGCGAGACTGATTCTCCCGTGGGGTATTATACTCATATCAATGCTATCTGTGAGAAAGGGCTTCGCGAAGCCTCCGAACTGGCGATGGGCGTCGGCGATGAAACCAAGGCCGGGAGATTCGCATCTTACGCGGATAAGATTAAGGAGGGAATGGACAAGCACCTCTGGGACGAGCAGGAACGGCGCTGCCTCTGGGGCATGGACAGCGAAGGCAAAGCCTTTCGTGGAGCGATGTGGTTCAGCCTCATGCCATGGTATGTCAACGGCGTCTGGGACGAAAGGGGAAGTTCCACATTCTGGTACCTGTGGGATAAGTTCTATGATAAGGATCCTCTGATTCGGAAGTCGTACTGGTCCAATGATTTTACCGAGGCTATGGAGGGGAGGTATTCCCATCATACGAAGTACACCGGAGTAGGTCCCTGGATAGGGGTATCCCCCGCGATAGCCCAGATGCTCATATGGGAGGCAAGAGAAGACCTTGCCGCCGAGCAGATCAACCTGGTAACGCAATATACCGACGAGAGTAACCTGATCTGCGAACACATAAACACCATTCATCCGGGAAGCGAGGGCCGGTTCAAAATCTACCCGGAGAAGCCATACGCCGTGGACCGCGGGAACCTTTCGCACTTGAGTTTTTTCCTGAACCTGGCAATGGTGTTGTGCGACAGAGGGGTTATTCAAAATCCGGGGCTTCCGGTCGCAGGCGATACTGCCACCAGTAATCCTAAAGCACCTCCGGGTTGACGCAGAACAAGGGGGCCTTGCCGGCCAGGACAAGCGCGACGTTTCTGGCCGCCGACTGCTGGAGGGCCAACTGCGACTCCTCGCTGTACCATCCGGCGTGGTCGGTCAGGACGACGTTGTCCAGCCCGAAGAGTTTGCAATCCTTTTTCGGCGGTTCGGGGTCGTGGACGTCGATGCCGGCCGAGTTAATCTTACCCCGCGATAGCGCCTCATAAAGCGCATCGGTATCGACCAGCGGCCCGCGGGAAGTGTTGACGAGAATGGCTGTCGGCTTCATCGCCTTGAACTGCTCGGCGCCGATCATGTGGCGGGTCGAGTCGGTCAGGGGGGCGTGGACCGAGATGTAATCGGCCTGCTCGAGTAGTTCATCCAGTTCGACGCTCCTTGCGCCGTTTTTCGCGGCATCTTCGGCCGGAACGTAAGGGTCAGAGACGAGCACCTCGGCCAGGCCTAAGCCGGAAACCTTGCGATGCAGCGCCCGTGCGATCGCGCCGTACCCGACCAGACCCAGAACCTTCCCCGCGATGCGACAGACCGGGGCTTAAGCGCCGAGGTCACACATACCCGCGCGAACCTGGCGACTGCGGATGCTAGTCTTGCGCGCGCAGGCCTTAATCAGCGCCAGCGCGTGGTCGGGGACTTCCT
>DAOWOP010000076.1 GCA_030642005.1 Planctomycetales bacterium | reverse complement strand
TTGGAACGCAATGATTTACGTGTTTTTAAAACTTTCCTAAACTTTCCCAATCTTTCCCATTCGTTCCGAATCTTTCCGAATCTTTCCGAATTGTTCCGTTTCGTTCCGAATTGTTCCCATTCGTTCCGCTTCGTTCCCAACCGGCCCTGTTGGCTAGCGGTATTATTTGGAGCCAATTTGACCGTAGATGGCAAGTATCTTTTTTTCCTCTTTGGCCCAGTCGTACTCGCCCGCCCGCTCCAGCAGCCTCGGTCGAAACCGCTCCGGCCCGCCCTGCGATACATCAAACATCTCACCAATTGCGCGAGCGTACTGGTCCGGACTTTGGAGTTTAACCACGATGCCGAAACCCTCCCCGGCCACGACTTTCCGCAGGAACGGCAGGTCGTTGACGATCATGGGAAGGCCAGCCTGAATGAACTCAAAGAGTTTGTTCGGCGAGGAATAGTAGTTGTTCAGGTCTATCGGCTGATACGGGATAATTCCCGCGTCCGCCGAGGCCGTCCAGTACAGCAGTTCGGACTGATCAACAGCCTCCTTGAAGTGGACCTTCCCGCCCAGCCGCCGCCGGCGAACGATTTCCTCCAGTTCCGCCCTGGCCTCGCCGTAGCCCATCAGGATCAGACGAATGCCGTCGCCGACCAGGCTCATCGCCTTGACAAGGTCCTGCAACCCCCGCGTTTGGGACATCCAACCCTGGTACAGCAGGATGGCGTCGCCGGCGGGAATGGACATGCTTTCCCGGAAGAGGTTCGGCGCGACGGTCGGATCAAAACCTTCCGGGCGGTTGATGGCGTTATAGACGACGAGAGGCTCTGCGATATTGTACCGTTGGGCCATCTCTTCAGCGATAAACGGGTTGACTGTGATAATCTGATCGCAGTGGCGAACGAGGCGTTTTTCCATATGCGAGAGGGTTCGCTTTTGCATCCGCGAAAGCGTATTGATCTCCGGATACAATTCGTGGGCATCGTATATCAGGGGCTTGTGAAAGCGTCGGCTGGCGCAGACGGCAACCTTCAGGCACGGCAGATCATGGACGTGAATAACGTCCGGGTTGTACCACCGGACGTGGTCAACAATTATTCGCTCGAACGGCAACAAAAAGTTTTTACGAACCAACTTCCACGCAACGCCCCGCGCCGACAGAAATAACTTGCTCAAAACGCGCCCGATGCAGGAGATCACAAAGAGGATCGCCCTTGCAATATTCCTACTCATGCGGACAAGGAACTTTCGCATGCCTATCAACATCTTGGTCAAAAGCGAATTAGGCATGGGCGACAGGACGTGGCGCCAGATCCGTTCGACTTTCACCCGCCCGATCCATTCGAATTCCGGCTGTCCACCCTGTCCCGAAGCGATGAGAATGACTTCGTGCCCCAGGTCGATCAGCGATTCGGCTTCCTGAAGAATGCGCCGATCAATAACTACGTCGTCCGTCACCATAACAATACGCATGAGGTAATTCCTATCGTGAGTTTCCCTGGTAGGCCGTGAGGCATACCCTTGCGACGGAGTACATGTCGTGCACCTGCTTGACATACCGCCTGCCTTTTTCACCGACTTCAGGCCACCATTCCGGATGTATGACCCATTCGGCCAGAACTTCTTCGAAATCGTCGGCCGAAGCGCGGATTACCGGACAACCTTGCGGATACAGGGCAAGAACATCCTGACGGATATGGCAGAAGGTTGGTTTGCCCAACGCCATCATCTCAACGGCGTATTGCCCGTAAGTCCCCACGAAAAGTTGATCCACCGCCAGATCGCACCGGTTACAGGTGGCGATCGCATCGGCATGGGACATGTTTTCTACCAGAACCAGCCGAACTTTAAGACCCCGTCGTTGAAGTCGCTCAATGGCCGCGGCGATTATGTCCGTACCTTTGATCGTGCGATTCGAGGGCGCGTGCGCGACCCGCACCGGCCGGTCCACACCAGGCCGACCCGGCGGGACCGAGGCATCCGAGCCTTGCGTAACCGCCGCGAACTGCTCAAGATCGATCGGTTGAGGCAGGAGCGTCGCACCGGGGAGGAACTCAAGCAGGTCCGGCGTGCTGACGAAAATCCCGTCGGCGTACTTCAAGGCGATCTTCCTGGCCTTGAGACGATTTCGACTGCAAAGCATGGGCCAGCAAACGCCGCAGGCACTTTGCTCATAGGTTGCGACGACATGCTTGCTGTCGCGGATATCACAGCCGCAAAAGTAGAAGAACACGCGCTTGCCGATCCGCTTGAGCCAAGGCACGTCCCACAGTTTGGGTCCGCACAACGATTCTCCGAAATAGAAGTGGAACACATGGAAATGCGGCGAGTTTCTAATAACGTAGCGAGCCCACTCCACCATCTTGCCCTGCATAGTGGGCGAGGTCAGCACGTAATCACAGGCATATTGGAAATCGTTGGAATGATAACAGGCCGAGACTGCTTCATGCCCCAGTTGCCGCTGGGCACGCGCCAGGACGCCGGCCATGCCACCGGGATTCTTCGGACCGTGGAATATCCTCATGACAGCAAGGTCTCCATTGCTGCGACGATTCGTTTGGCAGCCTGGCCGCCCCCGAAGATGTCGTCCTTCACCTGTGTTGGAACATCATCGAATCGCCCGTCGAGACAGTCATACGCATCCAATATACTCTGCCGGCGCCACCCGGCCAATACGGACCACTTACCTTCGATGAGTTCGCACCATTCCGTCGTTTCTCGCAGGATGACGCTCGGCACCGCCCAGAAGAACGCCTCGCGCTGCACCCCGCCGGAATCCGTAAAGATGCACCTGGCGCCGGCTTCCAGCGCCAGCATCTCCAGATAACCGATTGGTTCAACCAACCGCAGTGCACCGACCGAATCGGCCCGCTTTGCAAATTGCCGGATTCTTTCGCTGACCCGCGGGTGGACCGGAAGGATCACCGGCAGCGGAAGGCAGGACAGTGCTTCGAGGATATTCTCCAGCCGCTCGGGGTCGTCGGTATTTTCGGACCGATGCACGGTGGCCAAGAAATATCCCCCGGCTTCCAGGTTCATTTCTTCCAGGACCGCCTTCCTCGCCCGATCTCGAAAATGGAGAAAGCAGTCGTACATCAGGTCGCCGGTTCGCACGGCGTTCGACCCCAGCCCTTCGCGCTCGATATTGCCCATGGCCGTCTCCGTCGGCGAGCAGAGCAGATCCGCAACCTGATCCGTTACGATCCTGTTAACCTCTTCAGGCATCCGCATGTCAAAACTGCGCAGGCCCGCCTCCACGTGCACCACCGGAATGTGCATCTTCACCGCCACCAATGCCCCGGCCAGGGTGGAATTGGTGTCTCCGTCCACGACGAGGCCGTCACAGCGATTATCCAGGAGATACTGCTCCAGCGCCTGCATCATTCGCCCGGTTTGAGCGCCGTGGCCCGCCGAGCCGACCCTCAGGTTCACGTCCGGCCGATCCAGGCCCAGGTCATCGAAGAAGACCTTGCTCATAGCCTCGTCGTAGTGCTGACCGGTGTGGATGAGGATTTCCCTGTGCCCGCGGCGCAGCAGTTCACGCCGCAACGCCACAGCCTGCATGAACTGAGGGCGAGCACCAACCACGCGTACAAGATTCAGACCTTCCGCCACAGAATCACTCCATGCTGCGATTTTATCCGACTACCCATTACCCGACGTCCGCCCGTTGTGATCCGAGGTCCGGTTTGGGGTAGTATCCTTCAGTCTCAACGGTCAGGCCCCACGAAACCGCCGGGGCGGTCCGGTCGGCGTAAAGGACATTATGCCCGGCGCCGAGCCGGAGGAAAGTCGTTTCCGGTCGCAGCCCGCCCGCGGGTTCATAAATCAAACTGTGCACCCGAACACCACCGGAAAGGTGAAGGCCAAGGATCGCGCCGTACTGGTCGGGCCAGAGCCTTTCAGGCAGGCGCGCCTCGATGCGCCGATCTTTCGATCTAATCCGTTTCTTAAAAAGTTTTCGGTCGATGTGACTGATGCCGTCGGTGCAGGTAAGCCCGAGCGTTCCCGATCTTCCATTGCCCGAGGCGTGAACGACGATCTTGTCGCCCGCCTCGGCTTCGACGGGGATCCGAATCGGGATCCAGACGGCCTCGGTCGCGTCCGGGGCGCGGCTGATACCTTCGGCGCTGATCACTGCTTTGGCAGGCAGGTGAAATTGAGCCCATGGCAAGCCGAGCGTAAAACCGAGACTGACCGACTGGAACTTGTTGCTTAAGTCGATGTCCAGGGGGCTGCCGATCTTTTCTTCGTATTGCTGCATCTCCGGTGTGCGCGCGGTCGGTCCCCTGGCGTAAAGGGCCATAATCTCAGTCCGGTTGTTTCGTTGGGGCTGATCACGAAGCGCCCCGGACCAGACCATGCAGCAGACAGCATTGAGGGCCTGAAGAAAAAGGCTGTCGCTTTCACCGGAGACCTGCTCGCCGGACCCGCAGTCTGGGCAGACGCCCTTTTCCCAGGTCCGATAGAATCCCCGCCCATGTTTAATGGGAATGGTTGGGTCCGGCGGCGAAAGCGTCAGATCGCCGGAGTATCGAATTTCGACCGGCCGGAGCGAACCGCCAAACAGATCGCGAAAGATTCGCTCGTCGAACGCCCGTTGATGGCGATTCAGATGATAGACGCACCCGCATTCGGCGCACCGAGCCTGTTGGGCCTCCAATTGCTCGCGGTGCGGGACAGTTACAAGCACGTATCCGGACGTCACACGCTCTAACTCGGACAGCGCTTTGGCATAGTCAGCGCCTGGAAGATGTTCGATAATATCGTTGGCCATCACCAGATCGAAGGACTTATCTTCGAAGGGTATCTCGGTAATCGAGCCGACTTTGGTTTGGCGCTTCACGTGCCGAAGGGCCTCCTCACTTATATCCAGTCCGACGACTCGGAGGCGTTTCGGCAGCGCGTCGGTTACGTAACCATCTCCGCAGCCGACGTCCAGGACGCTTTCAATGTCCTTCGGCAGCAGGTCCAGAACGTCCGCCAGAACCTGTACCTGGTATGGCTCAGGCTGACGGCCGAACAGGCCCTTCTGCTTGTAGTAATCGTCCGTACGGGTCATCGTTGGCTCAATAAAGCAGGGAACCCGCTGATTATCAGCATCCCGACTGCTGAAGTCAAGGTCTGCAATCCTCTGAAAATCCAGCAGCCCGTGGCGAAAGTGCTTCGAGGTGTGGGCCTTCTACCGGTAGGAGCCAAAACGCTCCGCGAGCATGCGAATCAGTTCGTCCTGCGTACGATCCGCCAGGAGTTCCAGTATCGTTACATGAAAATCGTGGTACTCCGCCGAAAGTGGCTCACCCAGGTCCTTTCTTTCAACTGGAAGCCTGACGCGATTCAGGCCCTTGTTGAGGGCGACTTTGCTTTCGGGTCGCAATGGCCGGAAAGCAAGATCGGCCCGCGACAGATCGCGAACGTGGACCTCAAGGGTTGTGTCGTTCTCGGCAAAAAGTTCCATTTTCAGTTCAACCAGGTCGGGCGATTCATCAGGTTCCGCACTCATTAAAAGGTAGGTGTTCTGTCGCGTGCCGGTCGGCGCAGGTTCCGGATGCAAGTCCGGGCCGTACAGGATCTGTCGGCAGCGGAAGGCGTCTTTGGCGAACACGCCGCCCCAGTCGATTCCATTCGCCCGGCAGTGGCCCTCCGCCAACGCCGATTTGTCCGCCAGGTCAAGCGTCGCGGCGACACGTTCGTCCATGATCAGGGCGGCCTTGCCCAGGAACACCTTCGGCTCAGCGGCAACCGGACACAGGCGGGCAAACAACCGCTGCCTGCCGGACAGGTCGTAACGGCTCCAGTATCCCGTATCGTAATCGCCCCACCTGTTCCGCAGAAACGTCAGCCCCCGCTGCTGCGCGGATTCCAATTGACTATCACGGTGCAGGGCCAGCACCTCCGCCAATGCCAGAAGCGAAATCAGGTGCGCGTTGAGTATGTGCGTGCTCACAGCCGGCAACTCTTCAAAGCACGCCTCCTGTTCAGAGAAAATGTGCGCAACACCCCCGGCGGCGCAGGGAACTGCGAACAGCCGGGCGCCTTCGACGGCGCGGTTGAGCCATCGCGCCTCCGACGTGTGGCGGAACCAGCATAAGTACGCCAGCACAACGTACGCCTGTCCGAAAGCGGATACCCAGGGCGCAGAAATGCGCTTGCCGCGAAAGTCAACGTCAAACTCATACGGCCAGCGGAGGCTGTCGCCGGGTCCACTCTCGGCGTGGGCTTCAAGCCAATCAAGGGCGTCGCGAGCGCCGGGCTGATCACCGGGGTCGGCAAGCAGACGAATGTCGTAGTACCTCGGCTGCAAGCCGGTTCGACCGCCCTTGTACGGCCTGTACACCTCCCGACCTATCATCGCCTGCAACGCTACCTCGAAGACGTTATGGACATCCCTTTGTCCGTCGTTGAAGACGATTACCCCCGACGGATCGAACCCGGCCGCACGGAGCATTGTGTCCGTGAGCGCGGCATCCTCTCCGCCGACGGCTGAACCGCCCCGCCCACAGGCGCGACAAAGAAAGTGTTTGATCCCGCGCGCCACGCGCCGCGCCGCACCGGCGAACATTGAGGATGGGGCAGAAGACGGATCCATTCTTCCTCTCAGGCCTTCCTCTTGACAGGCTCGTATCGCAGCAGGCCCAACTCTATCTGGACCCCTTGAGGCTTTTCCACCTGGAAATGACTCCGGCGGTCCCAGAGGCAATAATGGGGTTGCAGCCGGGAATCATCCGACAAGTCAAACTCGGGAAACAGACCCGTGCTGACCACATAGTTCCTCGGGCCGAACGGGGCTGGATCAAATACATATTCCATCGAATAGGCCCCGGGTGTCCGAGAGTCCTCGACGGGCGGCTGCGCCTCGTTATAGACCGGAATCCCGTCCTGCGTAAAGACGGCTAATACGATCAGGATTTTTTCAAGGGGTTTCAGGACACGATACTTGATTCTCAGCCTCATTGGCTCACCGAGCGAGAAGACGAACCGCTCTCGACCTTGAACGTCCAGGAAGTCAACGCTTTCGATTCGGGCGTCTTCTCCGCCGTGGATGTCAATGGCCTCCTCGGTCGGCTCGGCGGTCGGCTGAGCAGCGCCAGCGGCAGCGTCGCCGCGACTATCCTTGAAAATCAGGGGCCAGACCTCATCCAGAGGCAATTTCGCCACGCACCACCTCTCCGTTCCCGCGGGTTTGATCGTACCGGCCTGTAGATACTTTTCGCCGTCGAACAGTTCAAACTGGAAGGGCTCGGATTCCACGTCAAAGTGCTCTATCTCCACCCAGTACGGCCCGCCGGACTCGAGCGCACTGGAATCCAGCCCCAGTTGCAGCGCGGCGTGAAATGATTTGTAGTCTATCGACTTGAACTCACGACAGTACCGCTCCGCCACCTTTACCGCTTCGCCCCAGCCGGTCGCACCAGGCTCAATTATCGTGTGACTGGGCGAGGAAACGTCGTTATCCATCGTTTCCCCGACGTGGACTTCAGCCAGAACCGAATCGGCCCCTCGGATCGTTACGCGGCTTATCGGGTGTGGACTTCGCCAGGAAAGCCGGCTGGACGTAACGAAATGGGCTATCATCTTCTTGAACTCGACGGGTTGAGTCAGAAACGTTTGCGAGCCGTCCTCACGGAGTTTCATGTTCAGGGCCCGCATTCGCTTTTCTTCCCGCTCACGAGTGTCCTTGAGATACCGCTTGGCCACATCCAGCGTGTCGCCCTCGGCCACGACGCGCCCGCGCCGCAGCCAGATCGACCGATTGCACAGGCGCTGCACGGACGCCATGTCGTGGGAGACGAACACCACCGTAACGCCTTCGTCGGTCAGGTGCTTCATGCGTTCCACGCATTTACCGACGAAGTAGGCGTCCCCCGCCCCGAGCACCTCGTCGATGACGAGGATGTCCGGCTTGACCGAGGTCGCCACCGAAAACGCCAGGCGCGCGTACATCCCCGCCGAATATGTCCGAACCGGATGATCGATGAATTCTTCCAGTTCGGCAAAGTCGATGATCTCGCCTTCCTTTGCCTTGATCTGGCTGCCGGTGAGTCCCTGATATGAAAGGCTCGCCCAGATGTTTCGCCGGCCTGTGAATTCCGGATGAAAGCCCGTGCCCAGTTCCATCAAGGCCTGGATGCGGCGTTTGACCTCTACTGTCCCTTCCGTCGGCGCGACGTTGCCGATGAGTATCTTCAGCAGCGTCGTCTTGCCGGCGCCGTTCCACCCAATGATGCCAAGCCGCTCGCCCTTCTCCACCGTCAGGTCCAGGTCCCGCAGCGCCCAGAACTCCTGGTAGTAATGTTTCCGCCAGAACAGCAGGCGGTTGATGCCAAGCGCGTCGGCGACCTTGTCGGCAGGGTGACGATAGAGTTTGTACATCTTCCCCAGCCCGCTCATGCGTATGGCAACATCAGACATTGTCCACGAACACCTTTTTCATTCGGCTGAAGAACCAGTACCCCACAAAGAAAGTTACCACCGCCAGCGCCAGCAGCACCCAGAAAATGTTGTGCATGGGCCACCGACCCATCATCAGGACGTCCTGATAGGACAGGATCATATAATAGAGTGGATTATAGTAGAGTGGATTAAGCCAACCTAACGACTTGAGATTATCGGGGATCATTTCGACAGTCCAGGCAATCGGGCTGCCGATCATCAAAATCAGGATCACGACGCCTATGACCGTTTGAAGATCGCGCATGATGACGTTCAAACTCGAAAGAATCCATATCAACCCTATAGAGAACATCAGTTGCAGCATCCAGATAGCCGGAAGCATCAATATCCACCACGAAAGTTTGCCAAGCAGCACAATAGCGATCAGGAGCAGACCCATGCCCGCAGCCTGCGTACATTGACTTGTCAGCACCGCCTTGACGGGGATTAACTCGATGGGAAATAACGTGTTTTTTATCAGGCTCACATTACTGGTAACGGAGACCACGCCGAGGCTTAACGCTTCGGCGAACCCGATGAACGGAACCAGGCCGCAGAAAATCACAATTACATATTCCATGCTGGAATTAAGCAGGTCGGGAAACTTCACCGGCATAACATAGAGATAAACCATCGCGTACGTACTCAGGAATATCAGCGGATATGCAACCAACCAAGCCATACCGAGGACCGACCCGGCAAAGCGCGCGCGTATATCGCTCAAGGTCGTCTGCCGAAGAAGACCACGGTACTTCCACAGCATCAAAACAGGATCGCTGAAAAAACCTATTAGACTTTTCATCAAGACATCACCAATATCAAGCGATGCTGCTGCGCCGCTGTGGGCGTGAACCCCTCACGCACGCGGGCGCAACGCCTTCGCACGGAAGGTTCTCGCATTGGCTCTCCGTGCCTGGTAGTCCGGGAAAATTATAGCGAGACGCCGTACATCGTCAACACATTTCGCCGGCGGGAAAACGGGCTTCATCTGAAATGGAAACCTGACGATTGACAATTTCCGATTTTCAATTGGAGAAAAAGAAAAACATAAGGGCAGCCACAGCACCCGGCTTTTTCTTTTTTCAATTGGAAATTGAAAATACTACTCTGCGAAGTAACGTTTCGCTACGTAGCACGAGTCGGAAATTGGAAATAGTTATGTTTGTTGTGCCGCCGCGGCGGTGGGCGGGCCTATCATCTTGGCCAAGGCGACGTCGTCGTCCGTGAACGGCTGCTCGCCCTTGCGATACAATACCACCACGCCGATGAGCGCACCCTCTGCCACCATCAGCGGCGTTACCAGGACGCTGACGCCCACGAGGAACCTGTGCAGGCTGGTCGGGAATTTCTGGATATTCTCGAAGGCGTCCAGCACCATCACTTCCGGGCGTTCGAGCATATCCGGCACCATGGCTTCGGCAATAGACTGGCAGAAATTCACCCCGTCCGGTATGGGCACGCCGAACCTCCCAATAAGTTTCAATTCGGCGTCTTCGTCGCACAGCATCGCCACGCCGAACAGCGGGCCGCTGCGCTCGACAAACAGGTGGAAAAACCGGCGGAAGACCTCGTGGTCGTCGTCGCGGACCAGAAGGCGCTTCTGGTAATCAATGACGGCATCCTGTCGATCCACCCGGTTCTGGAGGTTCCGGCAGGTGCTCGTCAGGTCGGCGCAGGCTGAACACAAACGCCGATACGCAACTTTTCGCCGCCGGCTCAATTCACGCAGACGGTGATTGCGACGAGTAAGGTGTGCGTGAGGAGCGGTTTTGGTAGTCATTGCTTTTTTGCCTTCATCCGGCTGGCCGTTCGACCTTGCTCACGGCTGGTAGTTCGATAAAAACGGTCGCGCCCTCGCCGGGCTTGCTTTCAATCCATATTCGCCCGCCGTTGTTCTGGACGGTTCGCCTCGCCCTCGTCAGTCCCATGCCTCTGCCCCGCCCTGCCGGCCGGCGCGAGAAGAACGGCGTGAACGCCGACGCCAGTGTCGATTCATCCATTCCCGGCCCGTCATCCGCCACCCGGATCAGGACACAGACCGAGGCCGAGGCCCTGCCCGCCCGGATACTCACATTGACCTTTTCGCCAACGCCGGCGGCGTTTCGGAGCAATTCGGCCAGAACTTCCTCCATCTGTCCGGCATCGACCAGCACGGGCGGACAGGTCGGTTCAATGGTTATATCGACCGCAGCGGGGGTCGGCTTTTGTTGTCCTTCGGATTCGAACCCGCTCTTTGCCCTTCCCAGCAGGTCGGCGACGGCCAATACTTCGGGGCTGGGCGGACTCGGACGGGCAAAGGCCATCAGGTCCGTCATAATATCGCTGATTTCCTGGGCCTTGACGGCGATCAGGTCGGCTGACTCACGGTCCTTTTTGGTCTTTGCCCGACCGGCCAGTAACTGGGCGCGCCCGGAGATGACCGCGAGCGGGTTGTTCATTTCGTGGGCTGCGCCGGAGGCCATTTCGCCCACCTCCGCCAGCGCGTGGGATTGGGCGAGGGCGTCCCATGCCTGCTCAAGACGCTGCGAGGCGCCGGCAAGTTGTTCGGCGAGACGGTCGGCCCTGCCTCGCCCGCCGACAGCGGCGAGGACAAAGGCTGTTATCCGGGCCAGTGTTTGCAGAAGTTCATCGTCCGCTCCGGTTGCGGTCTTTTTCGGCAGGAGGACCCCGCCGACCAGACGACCCTCGGCGAGCAACGGCAGGCAGATGTAACTATCCGGGTCAATCAGGTCCGACCAGTCATTGGAGTTTCGCAGCAGCGACCTTACCAGCTCCCCTGCCGGTGAGATTCCGGACGGTGGCGGCAAATACTCATGCCTGAAGAGGCTGAAGCGGAACTCAGTCTCGCCGTCATGAGTCAGTCCCGCAGCCAGGCCGCTGCAAACGGCGAGGACAATGCGATCATTGTCGCAAGCGGCAAACGCGCAGACAGGGGCGTCCCGACTCGGCTCTATCGAAAGGACGTCGGAGAATATACGAACGAGTTCCACGCATACTTTCGGCAAGGATGATGCAGGCGACAGGTGCGTTGTGAATTCGCCCAGACTGTTCAGCCCCACTGCATATCGGGCAAGGACCGCCGCCCGCTCCGCCAGCGACTCGTTGAGTTGCGACAGTTCCGCCCCTGCATCCGCCAGGGCAGAGCGGTACTGCAATTCACCACTCCGGCGTGTCGTCGGCCCGACAGGGGCCAGCCGCTCCTCAAGACGCCCGACAACCTCGGCCTCAACGCGTGTGATATCCTTGCTCGAAATTCCGATCCGGGCCGCTAAAGATTCGCTGTCATGCGCGAAGGTATAATTACCGCTGAAACCCAGCCGCTTCCGCCGGGCAATCATGTCCGCCAATTGGACCACCGCGACCATGCCGGGCATTTCAATCATCTCCGGGACAGCGCCGCTCGG
>DAOWOP010000111.1 GCA_030642005.1 Planctomycetales bacterium | reverse complement strand
GAAAATCCCTTTCCCAGGGCTTGCCTTCGGCTGCGCCCTGGGCTAAAAACGACCGCCCCGTCTGGGGCTATTGAGAAGGTAGCGCTGTCATACTAATGCCTGAAATCATCGCCGTGCTTTTTTAGACATTGGGCATTAGACATTCATTAGACATTAGACATTGGTCATTGGTCATTTATGTATTCGGCGCATAATAATATCAAGTCCTGTAATCCTGCTTTTGTTTTCGAGAACGGTCAGTTTGAGTCTTAAGAATTCGGCGCGGCGATTGTCTTGACGACCTCGGCCCAAACCCGCTTGATTTCCGTCGCAGCGCCGTTGTTTTGATACTCCACGATCGACTTGCTTTTGATCTGTGCTTCGGTTACCGCGCGGTCATAGCGGACCCTTCCGGCTATCTTCAGGCCACGCCGGCGGGCCTGCTCTTCAATCTGCGAGGCAATGTCCTCGTTCAAATCCCACTTGTTAATGCACACGAGCGTTTCAATTCCGAAGTGCCTGGTCAGGTCCATCACGCGCTGAAGATCATGCAGGCCGCTGAGTGTAGGCTCGGTTACCACTAACACAAGGTCAGCGCCGGTGATTGACGCGATAACCGGACAGCCGATGCCGGGCGCACCGTCGATCAGGACCAGGTCCATCTTGCGATCTTCGGCGATTTTCTTCGCCTGTGTACGGACGATGCTGACGAGTTTGCCGGAGTTTTCTTCAGCCACGCCGAGTTTGGCGTGAACCATAGGCCCGCAACGGGTATCGGAGATGAACCACTCGCCATTCACCACGGGGCCGAACTCGATGGCGTTCTCGGCGCAGAACCAGGCGCATACGCCGCACCCTTCACAGGCTACAGGATCGACACGATACGTCTTGTCGGCCTTGCCGTTGCCCGGCCCGTCGAAGAAAATAGCGTCGAAGCGGCATATCTCTTCGCATTTTCCGCAGGCGGTGCAATGCCCAGTCTTGATCCTCGCACGGGAGCCGCCGGAGAACTTCTCACGTTTGACTATGGTCGGATCAAGGACAAGATGCAGGTCGGCGGCGTCCACGTCGCAATCGGCCAGCACCGCCTTTTCGGCCAGGGCGGCGAACGATGCGACAATAGACGTCTTTCCCGTCCCGCCCTTACCGCTGATAACAACCAACTCTTTTGGTTTTGTTTCCATTTGTCTCGCTATCCCTTCGATTATCCGGTATTCCGTTCCGCAGGCAAATCGCGAATGGCGGCATCGATGCCCTTGACAGGATCATCTTTGGCGGCCTTGATCGCATCGATGGTTTTCTCGTTCACCTTCCTCTCTTTGTTGAAGAACCGCATCATGCGTTCCATAAAAGCGGCCTGCTCGGCCGATTCCTGGAAATGCCCAAGCAGTTTGCGTACCCATCGCAGATTGGCCGCCACTTCCTGCGGAATCTTCTCGCCGTCGTGGCGCACGGCCTCCTGCGGACAGACTTCGTGGCATTTGCCGCATCGGATACAGTCGTCTTCGTTAATGTCGGCGTAGCCGGAATCTTCTATGCTAATCGCCCCGACCGGACATTCCTGGATGCAGATTCCACACCCCGTACACATCTCGTGATTCACCCATGGCACAGTTGATTTCTCCTTTTCAATCCACTGATTCTTTACTGTTGCGAACGATGTTCCTTTCTTCCGGCGTTGAGCAGAACGTCTCGAGCGCGAGAGACCTTTTCCAGCGATGCAGGCCTGGGATCTCTTTGCACTTCGCCGGCGACGCGGCGCAATACACCATGTATCCGCCACTGAGGTTTAGCACGGAATACCCGAGCTGTTTGAGTATCCGGCAGACATAATAACTGCGGATTCCCGTGAGGCAGTACACAAAGAGCGTTTGGTCTTTGGGTAATTCGCCGAGGCGGTCGCGAACGTCGTCGATGGGGATGTTGACGGCGCCTTCGATATACCCGCGGCGGAACTCGCCTTCTGTACGAACATCAAGCAGAAATCCGTTCTTCTCGATCAGATAATCGATGTCGTCCGCGTGAAACACCTCCACGTCGCCCTGGACGATATTGGCGGCCACGTAGCCGGCTATGTTCACCGCGTCTTTTCCCGTGCCGTACTGCGGTGCGTACGATAATTCCAGCCGGGTCAGGTCGAAGACGGTCATTCCCGCATGAAGGGCCGTCGCGAGGACGTCGATTCGCTTATCCACACCGTCGATGCCGACGATCTGGACGCCGAGAATCCTCCCGTCCTTCGGCGAGAACAGGAGTTTCATCACCATCGGCGTAGCCCCGGGGAAGTATCCGGCGTGCGAGGCTGGATGCGTGTACGACTTCCGGTAGGCGACGCCTTTGGCCTTCAGGCTGCGTTCGTTGGCGCCGGTCGAGGCCACGGACAAGTCGAATACCCGCACGATGTTCGTGCCGAATGCGCCCGGGAACGAAACATCCTCTGCGAAGATGTGGTCGGCAGCCAGCCGACCCTGCTTGTTGGCAATGCCCGCCAGGGGCATCAATCGCCAACCGCCGAGAATGCGGTCTTCGGTCTCTATGGCGTCGCCGATGGCATAGACGGACTCATCCGTCGTTTGCAGGTGCTCGTTGACGTGAATTCCTCCCCGCTCGCCGATTTCCAGACCGGCCTGACGGGCCAGTTCGGCTTCAGGCTTGACGCCAATGGCGGAAATCACCATGTCGCAGGGAATCTGCCGACCGCCGCGGACGGTAACCACTAATTGATGCTCCCCGTTTTCGTGAAAAGACTCGACCGGACAACCAAGAATCAACTCGACGCCGCTGAGCCGCAGGTGCTGGTGAATCCATTCAGCCATCTCCCGATCCAGCGCCGGCATGACCTGATCGGCCATCTCCACAAGGGTAACGTGGATGCCCATGTTACCGATGTTTTCCGTCATTTCCAGGCCGATGAACCCTCCGCCTACGACCACCGCTTCCTGCGGGTCCGTCTGCTCCACGAAGCCACGGATTTTCTCGGCATCTTCTATGGTGCGAAGGGAGAATATCTTCGGGTTGTCCATGCCCGGCAGCGGAGGACGCACAGGCTCGGCTCCGGGCGACAGCACGAGTTTATCGTAAGACTGGCGATAGTTCCGTCCGGTGAGATGGTCCAAAACCTCAACAGTTTTGCCTTGTCGATCTATGGACAGCACCTCATTTCTGATGCGGACATCTATGCGAAAACGCCGCGCAAAATGCTCCGCCGTCTCCACGAGCAGTTTGTCCCGCCTTTCGATTTCGCCGCTCACAAAATAGGGGAGCCCGCAATTCGCAAACGAGATGTGTTCGCCGCGTTCGAACATCACGATCGTCGCGGACTCGCTGAGCCGGCGCGCACGGGCGGCAAACGACGCCCCGCCCGCCACGCCACCTACAACTACAATAGTCTCCGTCACAGTTTTTATTCCTATGGTCTTTTCGACCTATGTATTCCCGTTATCCGCCGCCGGGCGAAAACCCTTCGCCCAGATGATTTGTTTCCGTTCAATAAGTTTGGCACGAACCTCGGCGAAACCTGCGGTAATCAGCATTTGATTGATCTGGTCTGGGCGGTAGTAATCTTCATTCCAGAGTGTCTGGGCCAGGGAACCACGGGGGAAATCGACAATCAATATTTCCCCGCCAGGACGAAGGGCACGGTATGCTTCGTCCAGGATCGCATCGGGATGTTCCATCTCGTGAAGGGCCCACATCATAACCACCGCGTCATGGGTCCCGGTTCTGGCGAATCCCAAGCGTTTTGCATTCTTTCGGATGCACCCAAACCGTCGGCCATCGGATGTATGGCGACGCCTTGGAAAACTTCCGCCTGATATATCGACGCCGGTAACACGCTGGTGATATGTCCGGGCCAGATACTGCACGAGTTCACATGCCCCACACCCAAGGTCGAGAACGTGACCGGCAAGACGTAACTCGCGGCTGATCCGTTTATGCAAACGCGGCTTGATCTTCTCGTAGAAGTTTTCCGGTAAATTCTCTCCGGCCATACCGTCTTTCCTTGCTCCCTACGTCTGTTACGAAAGCGGGCATGTCCCCGTCGGACAACTCGCCCCGCCAGAGGAGCCGGACTTTGCGGCGAAGGTCGAGAATACCTTATCGGTCTTGCCGGATCCACACTTCTCGCACGCGTGGGCCTTTCTGCCGCCGGCCTTTTCCAGAAAGCCCGTCACGTGGCCGCATTTTTTACATTGATACTCAAAAATAGGCATTTTCAGTCTCCTGTTTCTCTCGTTCAGTTCTTGCTTGTCCGCTTCCGTTCTTCCTTGAATTCCTTCGGCTTCTGTATCGTAGGGACGCTGAGCGTGCCGGCAGACATTCCGTCGTTCAGGTCGCCTATCTCTTTCCTGATCGCTTTGGGCCTGTTTTGGACCCCTAATCTTACAGCGTGTATGTGCGAGCACTCTTCAAAACTTGTTTCCGCGTCCCGTTCGTCCATCTGAAGAGGCTGAACATTATAGCCGATTTCTTTCAGAAAACCTACGACGTCCTTGATTGACTGCTTCAGGTCTTTGAGATAACCATGATGGATTTCACAGAAGATATGCGGCGATTGCTCCTCCAGAATGGCTTTCGCGCCCTGAAAAACGAGCAGTTCGCTGCCTTCGCAGTCCAGGTTTATAAGGTCGATTCTATCGATGTCCTGGTCCGCAAAGAAGTCTGTTATGGTCGTAGCTTCCACCCAGATCATCTCGGCGTCCTCGGTCGCCGTGATGCCGCTTCCCTCCCCATGTTTGTAGAACCGGATACGTCCCGTCCGGTTGCTTAGGGCCAGCATGTGGGCGCTTACGTTTTCCACGCCGTTACGCGACAGGTTCTCGTTCAGTTCCGCGTAGTATTCCGGCACAGGTTCGAAGGCATAGATGCGTCCTGTGTTACCGACCTGTTTGGCCATGGCAACGGCCGTCACGCCCCTGTTGCCCCCGACATCCAATGCACGCATCCCCGGTTTGGTAATCGATTGCAGGAATCTTACCTCTCCCACGTGGTGAGGACTGTTTTCGAGCTCATCCAGGAATTCTTTCGAGTTATAAACGAAGCGGTTCACTTCCGCCTGCTCCTACGTCCACATGAGAAGGTATAGATTCTTTCCTGGTTGGTCTGATTGAAGTACTTTTCTCGCCACCAGCACCAATAGCCCCATGGGTTATCCAGCCTATACTTTCCGTCGGTCGGCTCTTTATCCGGCAGCCGCTTGGTATCAGGCCAATCCCTATCCTGCATTCATCCTCACCTTTTCGCCGATGTCACTTAGCAACCGGGCAAACACCGACCCGTATTTTGGAATCGCCTCGCACGCCATCTCGCCACGGGAATAAGCCTCGGCGATCTGACGGTCGTCGGGGATCTCGGCGAGTATTTCGATCCGGTTCGATCGGCAATAAGACTGTGTCTGCCGGTCGCCTACGTCGGCGCGATTGATAACCACGCCAAAGGGCAGCTTCAAGGCGCGAATCATCTCGACAGCCAGTTTCAAATCATTCAGGCCGAACGGTGTCGGCTCGGTTACAAGAAGCACAAAATCCGAATCTTTGACGCTTTCAATGACAGGGCAGGAAGTACCCGGCGGGACATCGACGATTACCAGGTCCACTTCGGGCGCAGCGGCCTTGACCTCTCTGATCAGCGGAGGGCTCATCGCCTCGCCGATATTCAGCAAGCCTTGCACAAATCGGATTGGACCGGCCTGGCCCGTCTCCAACTTGCCCAATTCCCGAAGAGTTTCGGTAATCGAATCGACCGGGCAGACCAGCGCACAGCCGCCGCAACCATGGCAAAGCTCGGGATAGACCAGCACCTTTTCGCCCACACAGACGATCGCGCTGTACTGGCATATCTCGCCGCACTTGCCGCAATGGATACACTTGGCCTCGTCAACCTCAGGAATCAGGTTGCCGACGGGCTTGCTCTCGCTAATCTCCGGTTTCAGGAAGATGTGGCCGTTGGGCTCCTCAACGTCGCAGTCGAGATATGCTACGCTTTGTCCGTTGCGCGAGGCCACGTAAGCCAGGTTCGTCGCAACCGTCGTTTTGCCCGTTCCGCCTTTGCCGCTTGCGATTGCTATCTTCATTGAGTTGATTCCTGTTCCAACTGCTTTATTCGTTCCTGCATTTGCTGCATCTGCCGGCTCATTGCATCAGCCTGCTGCTTGAGCATGTCCAGTTCGTCGTCTTTGGTCGGACCCTGGGCCTGCTGTTGCGGTATCGGGGCGGGTCCCTGGTCAAAAGCAGCCCCCATGCCCTGGCCGCGACCTCTGCCTCCGCCCATGCCCCGACCGCCGCCACGGCCCATACCACCGCCTTGGCCTTGGCCCATTCCACGTCCCATGCCCATTCCTCCACCCATCATCGGTGGCTGCTGTAGTCCTTCCGGCTGAGCCTGACTTTGCGTACCGGATACACCGAACTTGCTTGCTACACTGGGCTGGCCGGCGGCGTTTAATTGACCCGCCTTGAATTGTTCAACCACGTCTGCGGCAGTACCGCTGCATCCGATAATCACGTCGATACCGGTAGCCGAGAGTGTCTGGTACGCATTGGGTCCGCAATTGCCCGTCAGGACGAATTGCACACCCTTTTCCGCCATCAGTTGGGCCGATTGGATACCCGCACCGCCGCCAAGCGACAGGTTGGGATTTTCCAAGGCCTCAAACTCCATAGTGTCGGTGTCAACAATCAGAAAATGCGGACACCGCCCAAAACGAGGATCGACTTTCGCATCCAATGACGGCCCTGTTGCGGTAATCGCTATGTTCATAACCATTCCTTTCCCGTAAGAGCGCACCAATCGAGGCTACACACTTTCTGCTGCCACCCCGGTTGTGCTAATTGTTGTGGTGTCGGTTATTTGGCCTTTTCAGGAGCCTGCGACTGGAGTTCTTCGATTTGTTTCCTGATGCCTTCCAGGGCGTCTTCGAAGTACTCGGCCTGTCCCTTCAGCGCATCCAGTTCCTGCTCGACTGTCTGAGTCGGGCCAAATGGCGCGGCGTAGGGCGTCGGATATGCCGGCGGCATACCGTATGCGGGAACACCCATCCCCGCGCGCTGCCAACCGGTCAGGCCGGTTGCATAGAACTGGTTGCGCCAACCCCAACCGCCGCCGCGTCCGCGACCGAAACCACCAAAACCGCGTCCGGAAACCGGATTCATGTATCCCGGAACCGGGTACCCGGCGCAATAACCGGCTGCGCGTCCTGTCATCGATCCCATTCCACCTGGGCCTGTTCCATCTCCACCTGGCATGATTTTACTCCTTTCTGCAAACTGGAATAGAGTTTTTTACTTGTTTCTTCCGCGGCCGCCACCGCGACCTTGTCCCTGGCCCTGCCCGCGACCTTGGCCTTGCCCCTGCCCGCGACCTTGTCCGCGGCCGGGCTTCTGACCCTGACCCTGACCGCCGCCGCAGGGTCCAAGCCCTCTGCCGGTTCGCGGCCCCTTACCTGTCGGTCCTGTTCCATCACCTTGTGGCATAATAAATCTCCTTTTGCGGCTGACACAGATTACAAACCTGCGCCACTCTGCAATATCAGTTGCCCTGCCGGCCTGATACTATCCGTTGTAACCGGGGTCTTATCATAGTCATCTCGTTATGAACCCACGTTCATAATAACATCGGTCCAGAGGCTTGTCAACTGTAATGACATTTTTTTTTCGGTGGACGATGCACCGTCGGTTATCTCCCTCAAACCGCCCAGCCTGCGGGAGAAGCGTGAGGACATCCCGTTGCTCGCCGAGCGTGTGATTGCTAAATCCAAAGCCGACGGATTGCTATCCGTCGGTAGCTCTCCCACGGATAGCAATCCGTCGGCTTTATGCCGAGTGGAGGTTTTTCAACGCTTAACCACGATCCGCCTGCTCAAATGGGACGCACCCGCTGCTTGAAGAAATTACACAAAATACTTGACGTTATCGGACAGCGGTGGTATCCGGCGGTATTCAGTGGGCTGAAGATGGCAACTGGTCAAGTTGTACGAAAGCCTCGTCCGACAGGGACAGGGTTTTTCTGCGTTTTCAGCAACTTCGGTAGGGTGTCCGAGTGGCTGAAGGATCCGGTCTTGAAAACCGGTGTGGGCGCGAGTCCACCGTGGGTTCGAATCCCACCCCTACCGTTGAGAGTTCCATGCAGCCGGACCGAAAAAATGAATCCTCCGCAAATCGCCGCGGCAATCACCGCCAGGCGATAATCAAAAGACAAAGAAAGGACGAACCATGCAAAATTCAGATACGCAACAACCTTTTGTCGTACTGACCGGAGAAAACGACTGCTGTCTGATCGCAGTGGAGAAAGACGCGCTGGAGATCGAACTGGCCGGCGCGAGGCGCCTTGCCGAAACGATAGCAAGTCTCGGTGGAAAGACGGAGGTCAGAGCAATAGACTCCCTTGACGAGTTGACCCGCGAGCACAAGAAGGGCATTGTCCTCTGTCGCCGAGG
>DAOWOP010000099.1 GCA_030642005.1 Planctomycetales bacterium | reverse complement strand
TTCACCACCGGTATCGGTGGTATGATCACGACGAACGATCGTGAACTGGCCGAAAAGATCGAAG
This sequence comes from Planctomycetales bacterium, assembly GCA_030642005.1. Classification (GTDB taxonomy): domain Bacteria; phylum Planctomycetota; class Phycisphaerae; order SM23-33; family SM23-33; genus JAUWNJ01. The sequence goes on along the minus strand of DAOWOP010000099.1, from coordinate 9,350 downwards.
CAATCCACCGGGAAGAACTCGTCCGCCCGCCGGTCAAGGCTTCGCTGATGCTGGCGATTCAGCGCGTGATTTATCGGCTGTTTATCTACCCGCGCACTACGGCCATGGCGACGAGTCTCTTTCGCTGGTTGACGAAAAAAGGCGTTGTTGTCGGTTCATCAACGACATGCGAGTTTGAACCGGTGATGGCGGATGACTTTTTCATGGGTATCAGCAGCGGCCAGGCACGAGCAGGTTTGCGGCAGATAAAGAAAATCGAAAAGAACATATCCCACCGGCGGGAAATGAATTCGATTTACGACAACCTTCTCGCCGAAGCCGGATGGGACGTTCCGGAGATACCTGATTACATGGACCCGGTTCTGGTTCGCTATCCGGTTCGCGTAGCCGACAAGGAACGTGCAATCGCCAAAGCGCCGGGTAAGTTTATTGAGTTAGGCACATGGTTCGAATGCCCTCTGCATCCGATCGAGACACCGATGGGCATGTATGACTATCACGACGGGATGTGCCCGGTGGCCGAGCAGGCTTGCCGGGAAGTCGTCAATCTGCCGACCCATCTCCGAGCAAGCCAAGCCACAGCCGTTAGCAGTGTGGAATTCGTGCAATCCGTCGGAGAAGCCTCACCTCAAAAAGGCGAGTAGATACACACCGCTTACCATGAAACATCGCCCAGCGGACGCTGCTCGGCAACTGCGGCAAGAATCGCTTCAGTTTGTTTGGCGATAACGTCGCGTTCGAACCGTTTTGCCAGTTCCAGGCAGCTCTGTCGCACGCGCTGCAACTCGGCGGGGTTTTCAGCCAGGTCGAGAATGGCTTCGGCCATTTCTTTTCCGTCCAGTGGTTCGAATGTCCTCCCGGCGTTGAATTGCGTTACGAGAGCGTCGCCTTCGCAACCTCTGGCCACAATCGGCGGCGTCCCGGCCGCCAGAGCCTCGTACACCTTCGAAGGCATGGTCCCCGGCAACTGCGTCATCAGTGGCACCAAACTCACATTACACGAAGCCAGTACGGCTGGCATTTCCTTCTTGGGCCTGCGGTCGAAGAACTTCAGGTTGGTCAGGTTCTTCTCTTTCGCCATGCCCACTAACTCTTCTTTCGTCGGACCATCTCCCACCATAACAAACTTGATCTCTGGACGATCTTTCAGTCGTTCCGCCGCCTCGACGACCGCTTCAAGCCCCTGCGCCAACCCGTGCAGCCCGCAGTAACCGACGAGAAAATCATCCGGCCCCGCTCCAAGACTCGCCCGAACTTCATCGCTGCGTAAATCAGGCCTGAAGAACTTTGTGTCCACTCCGTTACTTATTACGGTCGTGCGGACACGGGAAAACCGTTCGTTAATCTGACCCGCCGCTCCGGGATTCGTCAGGGCCACAACGTCCGAATGCTCGTAGCCGAACCTCTCAAGCCAAAACATCGCTTTCAGGAAAGGCCCGCCCGTGGTGTGCCTCATGCGTACAATAATATCAGGCCAGATGTCGGAGACGTTCATGATAATTCTCGCTCCGGTCGCCTTGCCGATAATCAGGCCGGACGGAACCAGAAACAACGGAGGGCTTTCGAAAAGCACAACGTCCTGCCTGCCCAGGCCCCACATTCCCAGCAGTACGCTCGAGAATACAAACGACATGTAACTCAGCAGTCTCGGAAGCGTACGCGACGATTTCGACGGATATATCCACGTGCGTATGACGCGAATCCCGTCCATATCTTCCCGCGAGTATATCCTTCGTCGGTATCCGTCGAATACCCTGCCGGTCGGATAGTTCGGCATGGCCGTCAGGACAGTAATCGTATGCCCCTTGTCGCGCAGGCGCGTGGCCAATTCATAAAGTCTCGCCTGCGGCGCGCCCATCTCCGGCGGAAAGTATTGTGTGAGAATCAGCAGTTTCATGTCTCGTTTCCAACGGAACGTTTGAAGTACGTGCCGGTCGGTACGGTAAGAACCGGCGTCCACCCACTTTTTTTATACATGGCAATGGCTGCATCGTTATCGTTATGCACACTCAGACGCATCGTCCTGTAACCGCGCCGGCCGCTCTCAATACGGAACGCATCCATGAGCATTTTCCCCACGCCGCAGCCGCGATAGTCAGGATGCGCACAGACTGAAAGCAGGTTGGACCACGTCCCTGAAGGGTCTTCCGGCAGCGGCGGATATTTCTCCGGCGGCACGAGGTGAATCTTTCGCCCGACCTTCCGGAGAAGTCCGACAAAGTGTTCAGCCAGGCGGCGGCGAACCCGACGATGAATGAAAAATTTGCAGAAAGACGTACCTAGAAAGCGCAGAATATGCCTTTTCGTGAACGCGGCCCGCAACTCGGGTTTTCCACCGGCAACCAGTCCGACAACTCGCTTGTTTTCCCGGTCGATCACCATCATGCAAATACCGTCAGGATCGTCGATATAGAACCGGTAAAAGGCCCGCAGAAAACCCGACCCCAACAGGGTAAGGAACTCGCCGGGAAACGCGGCCTCATGGCAACTCGCAATACCTTCGAGGTCTTCACGCCTAGCGGGTACGACAGTAACCGAAGGCGGGTTGTTCGACAATTTCGATGAAACGCTCACGTTCGGAGGCTTTCCTTTTTCACTAACGTTTCAAGCACCGCAAGATAACGGTCGGCCAGATTCCTGCGATTATAACGCGAACCGACGTATCGAAAACCGGCCCCAGCCATCTTCTCGGCCCATTCGGGAGCATCCTTTATTTTCAGGATTGCAGAAGCGATTGATTCGGTATTTTCCGGCTCGGCGTAAAGACCTGCTCCGGCGTCCTCGACGAGTTTGCGGGCTACGCCGTCGATGGCGATTATTATCGGACGCTTGCAGGCCATGTAATCGAAAACCTTGTTGGGATAAACGGTCTTGAAAGTGTCGTTTTTCATCAGCACGGCTGTGCATACGTCCGAGGCGTTGATGTAGTCTGCTACCTGCTCCTTGGGCACGGCATCGACGAAGATAACATTATCCAGCCCGCGCCGCTTTGCATCTTCGACGAGCATCGGCTTTTCCATCCCGTCGCCGACGAGCATGATGCGAACGTCCGGGTGGCTATCCTTGATGCGCTCGGCCACGTCCAGCAGTTGCCCGACGCGGTTGGCCCGACCATGAGCGCCGAAATAACTAACGACGAACTTGCCCTCAAGCCCAAGACGCCGGCGGACCTCATTGTCTTTAGGCCCCGGCTTCATTATGTCAAGATCCGCGCCGTTGGGGATCATGCTTATCCGCTCCGGCGGGATTCGCTTTTTCTTTATAAGGGCCTGCTCAAACGCCGGCGTCAGGACGTTAATCCACGATGCGCGGCGATAGGCCAGTTCCTCCAGGCGATAACTCATCCAGATAATCGGTTTTGAGGTCAGTACGCCCGTATCGACAGCGCTTTCGGGCCAGAGGTCGCGGACCTCGAATATGGCCGGGATGCCGTAGAAGACCGACAGCAACCACATCGTAATCGCCACCGTCAGCGGCGGGCTGGTGGCGATAATAACGTCGGGCCTGGGAGCGCGAGCGATTCCGGCCCATGTCGAGGAAAAGGCGAAACACAGGTATGCCCAGAACCGCCCGAGGAAACTGCGATTATACGCTTCGCTGACATGGCAGCGATAGACTGTTACGCCGGGCTGTTCGTTTTCGCGGACGACGAATTTGCCTTTGTATTCCGGCGGCTTGGCACCCGTGGCATAGTGCACCATCCCGGCCAGTATCGTTACTTTGTGCCCCGCCGCCGCCCAGTATTTTGCGAACTGGTTCCACCTCGACCCGCCGGCGTCGCCCTTGCCCAGAAAATATTGATGAATTACCAGGATTCTCATAATTTTACGATTTCACTGATAGTAACGGTCGCCAATGATCAGGATCGAATTGAACCTCGCGGATTACCTGACCTTCACCGCCCGGCGGGATAAGTTCAACGCGACCGACAGCACGCCCCTGTTCGGACCAGGCGATTACGGAATCAGGCGAACTGTCCGTTACCACACAAGGTCGGGACAAACTCACCAGCGTAACGAAACGCACAGGTAGAACCTCGTCGGCCTTCGCGCAAATCGTCGGCGCCGCAGAACGCTGCCCGTAATAAAGCGACTGCCAACCCATGCGATGCCGGTCGCCCAAGCCTCGTTCCAGACGGACATCCATATTGCGGCTACTGCTATCGACAAACAGACACACCTCGTTGCTGTCGGCGTCCATCATTACCGTCTTATCCTCAAGCCGGCACGGAAAGTCGGCCAGATGCCAGAACAGCCGCACGTCCGCCCGTCCATGCCCGATAATATCGTCAACAATCAACCAATACTTATCACCGAGACGGCAGATTGTTCGGCGATGCGTAGCCTTGCAGGGCAGACACCCGTATCCGTAGTGCTCGCCCTGCCATATCTCGATTCGACCTTTCTGAACATGTTCGATAAAGCGAGACTTAACCAGGGAGAACCACCTGAACCTTGGACCTTTGACCATCTGGTCCACGTCGCCAACGACAACGGTATTATGAGCCAACGTGGACAGGAAATACGTGTTCCAGTGTTCGTCCGGGTCGAAGTAGATATACGAGCCGGAATCCCTCAGCACATTTATGCCGCGCCACCATAAGTCCAGGTGCAGCATGTCGGCCTGATTGGGGCGATTGCGATAGGTATGACACCGCGTCATTGCCCACGACCGCCGCCCACGCAGGGTGAAATAGCCACCCGTGAGAAAATCGCTGCTTACCCGCTCGTCCGAACGCACATCAGACTCCATCGCCTCAGGCCCAAACAACCACAGCAGGTCTTCCTGCCAGGGGCCTTCCTGATACAACTGCTCGTGATGGAAGAGGTAATGCATACTCCCGATAATCGGGCGGTAATCGAGATAGTCGCAACCATCGAGCGGCAATATGTTAGCCCCGTCGTTCGGGCCGTAGTTGGGAACACGCCCGGTGTCGCCATCCTGTAACTGGTAGAGAAACTCGTATGATTTTTTCAGCCGCTCGACCGTCAGGTCGGAGAACGTCTGGCCGTTCAATTCGCCCAGCCGCAGGCACCATAGATAGTTGTGCAGCATCAGGCGCTGATAGTTCATCGAGTGCTGCGTATAGGAACCGTCAGGCCAGTTGAAAAGGCGGGCTTCCTCTTCCAACACCCGCCGACCCAGTTCCCGCCAGCGGTCCGAGTGTTTCAGTTCCGGGAAGAGCAGCCCGATCGTCCAAATCCCAGCCGCTTCACTGACAGCATGGTTTCCCATCTGCGCCCGGGCGTAGTTGATATTTCCGGCGATCCGTTCGGCGAAAGCGGCCAGGAGGCACACCAGGCGCGATACCCTTTCGTCGGTTGTAGCAGGACTGTTCCAGAAAGTGTGCACTGCGAAAATGCAGGCGAGCGACCGTATGGCGATTTCCTGGCCACACTGCCAGTTCGGGCCTGTTTGAGGCGGGTTGGCGGCCATCCACGATTCCATAAGCCGCCAGAACGCTTCGGCATATTTATCGTCCCGACCTGCCGCATACGCCCGCGCCAAGACATAGGCCCATCCGAACCGTGAAGGTTCCCAGATGAACTTAATGTCACCGACGGAGGCGTCAAAGTCGCCGCGATCACACCAGTGCTGCTGCGCATCGGCCTGCTGCCCGGTGAAAGGGTTTCTGTGCCAGTCAATGTCCGGATATCCAACGCAGGCAACTTCGTTGGAAAAGTACCGCATCCTGCCCTCCAAGAGCATATCGGCCTGATCAACGGCGTCGGAGGCCCATTTTGTGCTCGGTTTCGGAGGTTGGCCCGATGGGAAGAAGAATCTCACCGCAGACTTTTCACGAAATGAGCGATATTCTGCCGCCTCGACCGGGGCATCCCTGTCAAGCCAGTACGCCAAGGGTCGCTGGTCCCACTGCCAAGCGGGAAACTTCTGCTTCAATATCCCGCATTTTCGCTTCAGATCGTGAGTGAGGCGGAAAAGACAGCGCCTCAACCCGTACTGTTGAATCAATACATGTAACTTTTCAATTTTTTTGATCATCAAAAAGCCATAATTAGAATTGTCTTCCGCTTCGGCGTCATAATTGGATGGTTTTACCGGTCTTGGCGGACTCCATCGCCGCAAAAGACGCGAGGGTAACGTTTTCCAATTGCTCCAGCGGTATCAGAGGTTGTCCGCCTGATCCAACCCGTTCGATAAAGGCGGCAAACTCCGCAGCGTGGCCTTTATCCTGGCGAGATGTCTTGAACTTTTTGAATCCCCTGAAGCCGTAGCCGTGCAACCTGCGGAAATTGTCCAGCCGCAGGACACGCCCGTCGCTAAAGACCTCAAGCGTTTCCTTGGGGTACTTCTTGGAACCGTTGGCGAAGTAGTTGACCGTACCGACCGAGCCGTCCTCGAAGCCCAGTACGATGGACATTTTGTCTTCGTGAACAGCCACGCCTTCGCCGACCATCATCGCCGCGACGGACCGGACATCGCTACCGGCGATAAAGGCCAACAGGTCGATGAAGTGGCATCCTTCGCCGATAATCCGTCCGCCACCGCGGACCGGATCATGCACCCAGTGCTCCGGTGGAACAATTCCGGCGTTGACTGTCATGTTCATGCACAACGGTTCGCCCCTTCCGGAGAGCAGTTCGGTCATCTTTACGATGTGCGGACTGAACCGGCGGTTGAAGCCCACCATCACGTGCCGGTCCGGCACAGCAGCGGCAGCGGCGTGGACCTCGGCCAGTTCGGCTTCGTTCATCGCCAGGGGCTTTTCCACAAAACAGTGCTTGCCCGACCGGAGTGTTTCACAGACAAATCTTGCGTGCAGATTGTGCCCGACCGCAATCAGCACCGCGTTGACTTTGGGATCGTCGAGAATTTGTTTGTAGTCATTGACGGCCTTTTCGACCGCGAATTTCTTTGCCGCATATTGGGCGGCTGCACCGTTTATATCCGCAACATAGGCCAGGCGAGCGGGCGTCTTGCGCAACGACGGCATCATCACCATTTTGGAAAAACTACCTGCCCCGATTACACCAACGACCGGATGACCGGCTTCGGCGGCAGGGATCTGCGTTACGGTTATGCTCGCTGTCCGCTCGGCCTCGACCGGGTACGTCAGGATCACCCCCAGAGTCTGGCGACCGCTGGTAATCGCGTCGTATGCCGAGGCCGCCTCCGAAAGATCGAAACGATGCGTAACAAGATTGTCCACGTTCAACCTGCCTGTTCGCATCGAATCAAGAATGGCCTGAAAATTCCGCTGCTCAGTCCAGCGAACGAAGCCGCTGGGATAATCCTGCCCGCCCTGTTCGTATTTTTCGTCGTACCGACCTGGCCCGTAGGAGCAGGAAACCTGAAATGAAATTTCCTTCTCGTAGAAATCGCTTCGTTGCAGGTTCAGCCCAACTACGCCGACCAGGACAATCCGGCCTCGTTTCCGGCACATCCGGGCTGAAGCGTGCATTATCTCGTCGGTCTTGGCCGCAGCGGTAATCAACACGCCATCGACGCCCTTGCCATCTGTCCATGCGCCGGCGGCTGTAACAGGATCACCACCCGCCGTAGCGTTGACGACCTTCGCGCCGTAACCTTCAGCCAACTTCAGCCGGTCGGCATTGACATCGACCCCCAGCACCTCACAACCGCAGGCCCGCAGCAGTTGCACGGTAATCAAACCGATCAGGCCAAGCCCATAAACCACGAATTTCTCGCCAAGCGTCGGATTCAGCAGGCGGATTCCCTGCAGGCCGATGCTGGCTAGCACCGTAAAGGCCGCCTGCTCGTCGGTAACTTCATCGGGGATTTTTGCGCAGAGGTTCTTTGGCACGCAGACGATTTCGGCGTGTGGGCCGTTGCTGACAACGCGGTCGCCTGGCTTGAATTCCGTCACGCCGGGTCCGACCTCCAGCACCACGCCGGCGTTGCAGTATCCCAGCGGCAGCGGCTCGTCGAGTTTGCTGAAAACCGCCTCCAGCGTCGGCATCAGGCCGTCGGTCTTAATCTTGTCGAGGACCTGTTTGACCTTGTCCGGCTGGGACCGCGCCTTGGCGATGAGTGAGCCTTTACCGAACTCCACCAGCATCCGCTCGGACCCTGCCGAGATAAGCGAAGCCCGCGTCTGAATCAGCACACCCCCGCCGCCAAGTCCCGGTGCCGGCACTTCTTCGACTATCGTCTCACCGCTGCGAAGATTCTGAAGGACTTGTTTCATATTTTCATATAGTCCTTGTTCTTTATATCGTCCGAGGAGGCGTCGATAAACCTATACCATCCAAGATGTTTGCGAGGGCGAACATCTCCGTTGCCGTCGAGATACTTGTACAGTGCAATCAGTTTCGCCCGCTGCTGCTCCCATCGAAAGTGCTTTTCGTAGGCAGCCCGACCATTTTGTCCCGCCGCCACCAATAGTTTGGGGTTTTTAACAAGTCTGTCCAAAAGGCTTCGCAGTTCCGAGATGTCCCCATACGGCAGGGCCCATCCGAGTTTGAATCGTTCGGCCACATCGGCGGGATAGCTGCCCTCGGTACAGATGTACGGCTTGGCCAACATCATTGCCTCAAACATCTTGTTGGCGCTGGAGATAAAGACAACCTTCAAGGCCGGATCATAAAGCAGGCTGATCAAATCCGCCCGATCCATGTAATCGACGGCTTTATCGTACTCGACAGGTCCCTCAAATTCAACATTGTCCATGGACTCCAGTCGCTTGCGTACGTCCGGGTCGTTCAGTTTTCCGTACACGTGCATTCGAACGTCTTTTCGCCCCTTGATGCCGTCGGCCAGGACGTAGGCCGCCCGCAGGGCAGAAATGCGCCCGCTGTAATTGATTGTAAGCGGCGTGGCGTCGGGAATCCGGCTGTTTTGTCCCATGTCGTGCTGGGGAACATTCAATACCTGAATAACAGGAACGCGTTGGCAGGCCCGGCGTCCGAAGAAATGGGCGCAGAACCGGACGTCGCCCTGACTGAGCAGCAATCCGTCCGCAAACGGAGTAAAGAACCTGTCCAGCATGCAAAAAATCTGCGGAATCGGAAACATCTGACCCGTCAGACAAAGACCCCAAGCATCCCGGATGTCATAGACAATTTTATGCTTGCAGACAATTCGAGACATTACAGCCGGGATCATGGCGTCCAGATTCATTACGTGAACCAGATCGTACCGCCCGACGATAAATTTCCGCATAAGCCACAACCACCAGAGAAGCCAGAGACTAAAGTATTTCACGCCGGCCTTACCAACGCGACGCCGATAGCGAATTATCTCAAAATCCCCTCTCGATTCTCTAGCCGGGCCTTCTCCGGACATGTCCCAGCATAACACCGTTACAGAATACCCAAGGTCCAGCAGCGTCCTGACAGTGCGCGGAGCCGCCTGCGTCGTGTCCCATT
>DAOWOP010000148.1 GCA_030642005.1 Planctomycetales bacterium | reverse complement strand
GGGTGGCACCTTCAACCGGAGCGAAGCGGAGGTTGTGGGTGCGCCTCAATAGAAGGTTGTGTGCCCCGCAGGTATCGCTTATCTTCTGTGTATGAAGGTCGATCATTGCTATCGTAAGCGTTGTCGGCGTTGGAATGACCGATGGGATGCCCATGAATTGACCTTTTCGTGCTATCACGGGCGCAAATTTCTGCTGAGCGAGCGAACTTGTGTGTACTTTGCCGAGGCTGTAGCAAAGGCCCGCGAGAAACATGCCTTTGACGTGTGGGCGTACGTGATCATGCCCGAGCACGTTCACCTGCTGATCTGGCCGAGACTGGAGATATATTCGATCTCGGCAATTCTCAAGTCAATCAAGCAGTCTGTCAGTCGCAAGGCTATTGGTTGGTTGCGGCGGGAGAATCCGACCGGGCTGGCCCAATTGGCGACGGGCCAGAAGGATAACCCGTATCGCTTTTGGCAGGACGGCGGCGGTTACGACAGGAACATCCGCAAGGCAGAGACGCTCCGAAAGGCTATAGACTACATTCACGGCAACCCCGTGAAGCGAGGCCTGGTTGAGAACCCGGAGGACTGGCCTTGGTCAAGCTGTCGGTCGTGGATGCTTGATGAGGAAGGCCCGATCCCAATCGACAAGGAGTCCTGTAACCTGTCATTAGTGTAGACGTTGCCTATGGGTACGAAAGCACCCACAAGCTTCGCTGCGCTACGCTTGAAGGTGCCACCCACCTTCAACAACATTTGCCCAGGCCACCCACGGAAACCATGTTTCCCCAATTGGAAATCGGAAATACTACTCTGCGAAGTAACGTTTCGCTACGTAGCACGAGTCGGAAATTGGAAATCGGAAATTCCTACTGTTCAACTTTCCAGATCATCATCAGTTTTGGTGTCTGAATCTCGTCGATAACGTTGGGGTCGATTATCGGGCCTGCCTTTGCTTCGCTCATCTGCTCGAAGAAGCCCTTGCGCCTGATATACTGGACGACCTTCGGGTCGGACAGACCGGCCAGGTCGGCGGCGGAGTCTATCGCCTCGTCCAGATAGCCCACCTCGTCAATCAGCCCCATGTCCATTGCCTCATCGGCGGTATAGATGCTCCCGTTGAACGGCAGGGTCTCCGTAACGGTGAACTTTTTACCGTCAGCGCCGGTGTAGGTTTTTTCGGCTGTCGTCGTTACAAGTTTGTCGCCCCGCCCGTCGCGCACGACATCTTCAAACCGCTCCTGCATGACGTCCAGCAGTTTCCGGATCGACTCGATCTGATAATCGGCAGGGTCCTCAAAGGGATTAAGCGACGCCTTCCAGGCGCGGGTCTTGGTTGAGCGGACGACTACCGCCTTCGCGCCGTACTTTTCGAGTGTTCCTTTTACGACAATCCAGCAGCCCAGGACGCCGATGCTGCCGGTGATTGTGGTCGGTTCGGCATAGACGCACTCGGCCGGCGCGGAGATGTAGTAGCCCCCGCTTGCGGCAACGGCCCCCATCGAAACGACCAGTTTCTTCCCGTCGCCTTTCAGGTCCAGCAGCATTTTGTGAATCCTGTCGCAGGCCGATATCCCACCGCCGGGACTACTGACGCGCAGCACGACGGCTTTGACGTTGGGATCGCCGGAAACGAGATCGCAGAAGAGTTTGATCCTGCCGGCCTGTTTACCGTCAATCACGCCGGCGACCTCGTACACGGCCACTACCTGATCATCGTGTCCCGGCTCCAGGACTTTCACGTCCATTCCGCCGTCAGCCAGCCGGGAAATCTTCAACTGGACGACATGGGAAACGCCCCCTATCACCGCCACAATAAATAACAGCACCACACCGACAATCAGCAGTCGCTTCCAGAGCGGCCGGCGTCGTCTCGGCGGCGGAGGCCGGACCGGCGGGGGCGGCTCAACCCGCCCGGTTTGGCCCAAATCGCTTTCAAACGGAGGCATCGTGGTTTCTGACATTTCTTTTCTCCCAATTAATTCGACCCGGCGTATGTTCTTTCTGTTAGAGGTTATAAACAATCACTGCAAATCTGTCATTAAATATCCTTCATTTCCGATGGCCGGCGCCGCTGATGAAAAAAAAACGGCAAAAAGGCAAAAAGGACTCTTGGCAAAAACGCTATAATAGGGTATAATAAGGATGCTCGGGACTCCAAGTGAGAGAGTTTTCGTCCGTCAAGGAGGCGTATCGGTGAAAGCGATTTCCGGCAGCAGGATTGATGGATTTCTGTGTCGGGAGTTCGTCTGCCCTAAACGCTCGTACCCTCCGCAATTACAGGAACAGTTAGCCTCGCGAGGGAGAAAATGATGCGAACAATCGGTCTGACAGTAGTTGCAGTAGCGATTTTGTGTCTTGCATCGTTCACGCCGGCCTTTGGCGTCATCATGCACCCCGGTGGTGAGCCGGAGGATGATTGGACAGGCAGACCTCATAAGGATGTCGTTGGACGATGGGGAAGCAACGCCTCCTGCGTTGCGATCGCGCCGAACTACATCATCACCACGCGGCACCAGGGCGGCGGCACGGGGACTACCGTCTATATTGGGGGAGATCCATTAACTGGGGGAGATCCCTACACGATCGCCCAGATATGGAACCACCCCACAGCGGACATCCGAATCGTCAAACTCAACAACGCTAATCTGACAAACTACGTCAGCCTGTACACGGAAACAAGCGAGATCGACGACGAGATTGGCAAGAATTTCGTCATCGGCGGCTTCGGCAAAGGCAGGGGAGATGATCTGGAAACCGGCGGAACGCCTCCCGTCGTCTATGGCTACCTATGGGAAGGAAGCAATAACGAGACACAACGATGGGGCACCAACATAGTTGACAACGCCTTTACCAAAGTAGCCGGCAGTTACACCTCGTATGTGCTCAAGGCGGATTTCGACGAGAGCGACACTGCTTTCGAGGCTTCTCCGACCGAATGGGATTCCGGCGGTGGATGGTTCATAAATGTCGGCGGCGAGTGGCAACTTGCCGCCTTGAGCGCGTATGTGGAGCATCTCGACGAGACGCGGTTCCGCAATACCGGCGGAAACACAGACCCGGACTGGTCGCAGGGAATCCGCATCAGTCCCTACAGCGAATGGATCAATAATACAATTCCCGAGCCGGGAACGATGATTTTCCTTACGCTGGGTGCGGCGGGAATGATTCTCCGCCGACGACGATAATTGGTGATTTACGATGATTTATTGCGAAGCGGCAAGGCGCACGGCTTGCCGCTTCGCAATATCGAGTATTTATCCGCCTTGCCTGCCGCTTTCACTCCCCACCGACGCCGTTGAGTATTACTACTAACTGGCGGACGTTGGCGGTCGCCAGCGTAGCGGCCTGCTGGTGGACGACCTTCTGATCCATAGTATCACCAGCCTTCTGTCGCATCCGCTGCGCCACAAAGGTCGAAGCCGGCATGGTCGTCGGTTCGGCCAGCCTGTCCCGTGCAAGAAGGCCCGGCCTGGGAGTCGCAGCCGGCTGCGAAGCAGCATCTTTGACAGCCTCAACCTCACTGGCAATATGCTTCAAAGTGCTATCTTCTCCGGACCGCCTTTTATCCCTCATGCTTTTCCTGTAACTCGTGTCTCTGTCGGCCCGGCCCGCAGTGGACTCGGAGCGATAATCAGCCTTGGCCAGGGCTATGGCATTGTTATCTTTAATGCGTCTCATGGGCATCTGCGAGACGTTCTGCCTGGCGCGGATTTCGTTCAACTCCGAAACGATCTGCCGCATCTGATTCTCTTCTATCACGACTTCGTAGCGTATCCGGGTGGGCGCGACCTGGGTCTGGTTGTAGAAATTCGCCCTTCCGCGCGGTCTTACAGCGACCTTGGCCGGGCTCTCGGTTTCCACCATCGGTTTGATGCTGTTTTTTCCGAATACATGCTCGACCTCGCGCTGGGTCAGGAGGAGGTTATCGGTATTGATGAATACGTTTGTTGTTTCCGCCGTTTCGGGGCTGGCGAGTCCGCCGATTTTCCCTTTGGCCAGGACCGGCGTTTTTAAGACGGATGGCGTTTGCGGCTTGGTCTGCCGCGAATGCGTCGGCCTGTTCAGCCAGGTCGTTACAGTTATACCGACCCCGACGGCAAGCAGGACAACGGCGGCTCGCGCCAGGTATCCCAGCCACCATCCGTCGCCCCTGCGCTGCGCCTTTGTCAGGACGGCGTCGGTCATATCGGCCGGGGCCTGGGCTGTCGGAAGATTGCGCACCAGAGACTGCACGGAGCGCAGTGCCTCCAACTCGGCTGACAGGGCCGGATCACCGGCGACCATCTCGGCCACCCGGCGAGATTCGCCTTCGGTCAACTCGCCGTCCAGGTATGCCGAAAGTTGCTCCGAAATTTTTTCCTTACCGCTCATCTTTTTAGTGTAATCCGTGCTTGCCACGCCGTAGCCTGGCGAAGGCGGGTAATCAGCGGACTAATTCCGTCAATTTTTCCCTTAAAATACATCGGGCACGATAGAGGCGACTTTTAACAGTACCCACGGGCAGGTTCATGACCTGCGATATCTGTTCATAGTTCATTTCCTCGATGTCCCGCAGCACAACCACGATGCGAAACTCTTCATCCAGTTCTCCCATCGCCGCCATGACGCGCCCGTTTGTGTCGGTTCGTTCGGCTGCATCCTGCGGGTCGATTTCCCGACAGTCCGCCAGGGCGTCGGCCGACCATAGCAACTGCTCGCCGTCCGAATCGGTCGTTTCGAGCGAATGAAACTTCACTCGCCCGCTGCGTCTGCGCCGGCTGATCGCCAGGTTCATCCCTATCCGAAACAGCCAGGTATAAAACCCGCTTTGGCTGCGAAACGCCGCCAGGCCCTCTAATGCTTTGACGAACGTCTCCTGACAAAGTTCCTCGGCATCGTCATAATTTCCGCAAATTCTCAGAAGCGAGTTGAAGAGGCGATCCTGATATTTTTTCACCAGCGGGGCGAAGGCGTCCATATCGCCTTTGCGACACTGCCTCAACAGGGCTGCATCCTCAAACACGCCCGCCACAACTTTAGACGATCTTTCAACCACAATGTTCCCGGAAAAAATGCGATATTCGCAGATAGAAATTAGGGACTAGGGACTAGGGACTAGGGACTAGGCAAAAACAGAAAGAACGGAACCTGAAACGAATGAGTTGATCGGTTCTGCTCTTTCCGTTTTTTTTTCCAAGTCCCTAGACCCAAGTCCCAAGTCCCTGTATTCTCGTTTTTGCCTGGTCCCAAGTCCCTGGTCCCTAGTTCCTATCTGTCAATTATCGTTACGTGCTTTCGGTAACTTCCGCCGGTTCGGGCTGGGGTTGTTCTTCGCGGACGCCCTCGAAATAGAGGTGTTTTTCGCCGTCTTCGCCCGTCCTGACCGATACGACGACCTTGCTGTTGTCCTTGTACGTGCCGCGTAGGATGTCCTCGCTGAGGATGTCCTCGATGTGGTGCTCGATGGCTCGCCGCAGCGGTCGTGCGCCGAAGTCGGGGTTATAGCCCTTGTCGATGAGAAACTCATTGGCTTCGCCGGTCAGTTCCAGTTCCAGCCCGTGCTCGACGAGGCGCTCGCGGACCTTGCGAAGTTCGAAATCTACAATCGTTACCAGGTCGTCGCGCACCAGCGACTTGAATACGATCACTTCGTCCAGGCGGTTGAGGAACTCAGGCCTGAAGTGCCGCTCTACTTCCTTGGAGAGCATTTCCTTCATTTTTTCGTAGGACGCTTCCTCGTCCCGGCGTCCGAAGCCGAAGCCGCCCTTGTTCTTGATAAGTTCAGCCCCGATGTTCGAGGTCATAATCAGTATGGTATTTCGGAAGTCCACCCGCCGGCCGAAGGAATCTGTCAGGCGCCCTTCCTCCATTATCTGGAGGAGCATATTGAACACGTCCGGGTGCGCCTTTTCGATTTCGTCCAGCAGGATAACGGCGTAAGGTTTGCGTCGGATTCGTTCGGTGAGTTGCCCGCCCTCTTCGTACCCGACGTATCCCGGAGGCGCGCCGACGAGGCGGGAGATGTTGTGCTTTTCCATGTATTCGCTCATGTCCATCTGGATGAGGGCGTCCTCGTCCCCGAACATGAACTCCGCCAATGCCTTGCTCAGCAGCGTTTTTCCGACGCCGGAGGGTCCGACGAAGACGAAAGACCCCATTGGTCGTCGCGGGTCTTTCAGGCCCGACCTGGCGCGCCGAATGGCCTTGGCGATCGAGACAATGGCCTCATGCTGGCTGACGACCCGTTTGTGCAGTTCGTCCTCCAGTTTCAGCAGTCGCTTGGCCTCTTCTGACTCCAGTCGGCGGAGCGGCACGCCGGTCATCTTGGAAACGACCTCGGCGATTACTTCGGCATCCACCACGCCTTCGGATTCGCTCGTCTTGTTGCGCCAGTCGTTGGTAAGTTGCTCCTTCTTGAGGTGCAGTTGTTCGATTTTGTCGCGGCTCTCGGCGGCGCGTTCGTAGTCGGCGTTCTTGACGGCTTCATCCTTTTCAGTGGCGAGTCGCTCCATTTCGGTTTCCAGGTCGGTCAGGTCCGGCGGCTTGGTCATGGTCTTGAGGCGAACGCGAGAACCGGATTCGTCTATAACGTCAATTGCCT
>DAOWOP010000120.1 GCA_030642005.1 Planctomycetales bacterium | reverse complement strand
TTCTAATGTTCAGCGCAATTTCCGAAGCGTTTCCAGGCGGCGCCGGCGGCGCCGACAACGCCGGCGTCGTTTCCAAGCGACGCCAGGGCCAGGGCTGTCTTCTGTTCGTCTATCGTCCAGTTCAGCCGGCTGAAATGACGTCGCAGGGGCCCCAGCAGGTCGTCTCCGGCCTTTGCCAGACCTCCGCCCAGGACGATCAGGTCCGGGTCAAGCAAGCGGGCGATACTGACACAGCCGACGGCGAGGTAACGGATTGAGCGGTCCCACACCTCGGCAGCGAGGGCGTCGCCGGCGCGGCGAGCCTCGTTGACGTCCACGGCGTCAAGGTCCCCTTTCCGCCCCAGCAGGTCGGCCAGGCTGCTCTTGCGCCGGTCCTGTTCAATGAGCCGGCGGGCGTACCGCGCCAGGGCGGATGCCGACGCGTACCGTTCAAGGCATCCCCGCTGCCCGCAGGGGCACGGTTCGCCGTCCGGTTCGACGATCATGTGTCCGGCTTCAGCGCCGATCCCGTGTGCGCCGCGGGCGAGCCGGCCTGCGATGACCATCCCGCCGCCGATGCCCGTTCCCAGCGTCAGCATAACCATCACATCCATGCCCTTGCCCGACCCGCACAGGTATTCGCCCAGCGCGGCGACGCTGGCGTCGTTTTCCAGCACGGCTGGAATACCAAGCCCGTCGCCGATGCGGTCGCGAAGCGGGATATTGACGAAGCCGGAGATGTTCGGCATGCCGATGACCACGCCGGCGTCGAGGTCCAGCGGCCCCGGCGAGCCGATGCCGACACCCACTACGTTACCGGCCGATATACCCTCACGATCGAGCAGTTCGGCCGCACCGGAGACCATCGTCTCGATCACGCTGTCCGGACCGGCGTCGGCCGGCGTCGGAACCTGAGCCGACCCCCTCATGGACATCTCTTCATCCAGCAGGGCGAACTTGATAAACGTCCCGCCTAAATCTATACCGATGCAAACCTTGGCCACTCAACCACCTTTCCATAAACTGCCCACGGAACGCAATCCGTGGGCTTGACCCTACGCCCTACGCCCTACGACCTTTCTTTAATCCATTCATCCAGCGTTTTGAGTCGTTCGGCGGGATCGGCCTTGGGGTCATAACCTTTCAACTGCGGCGCCAGCGTCGAAAGGACGGCGAGGATGCTCTTTTCGGCGGCGGGGTCGGGTTTTTCCGAAGAGATTATCTTTCGCAGTTGTTCAATGAGCGGCCTGACGGCCCGTTCCTTCATCGTCGCCAGTTCTCTGGCGGCGGCCTGACCGGCGGTTTCGTCTGCGCCGGTCAGTCTGACAACCAGCGTCTCGACCCGCTGCCGGTCGGCAAGTTGCTGCCGGACCTTCGCTTTGCGGAGGATTTCGATCAGTGCTTCGCGCTGCGGCTTACTCAGATGCTTGGGCAACTGCTGTAGTGCTGCGGCCGCCAGGCGCACAACCGCGTCCCAATCTTTCTCGGACGACAAAGCATTGAGACGTTCCTGAAGCGCAGCAATCGCCGCGTTAAACTGCTTGACGTCTCCAGCGCCGGCTTCGCCTATCTCCACTAAGGCCGATGCGTCTCCTGATGCCAGCAGGATTTTTATCCATTCGACCCAGATTTTCCGCGCGTCATCGGTCTTTCCGGTCTTGATCATTGCGGCGTGGACGGCGGAAAGTTCGCCGGCGGCTTCCGCCGGTCTGTCGGCCTGCATCAGCGCACGACCCAAGCGCAGACGAACCGGAATCCACTTGTCGGTCTGCTCGGCCGGTATCCTGCCGGACCAGAGTTTCAATACGTCGATGAGGTATTCGCCCGCGTCGCCGCCGGAGGTGAGTTTTTCGGCCAGGGCCTGCAACTTTGCGGTTTCGGCCTTTGCCAGCAGGCTCATCACGACCGACCATGCCTGCCTGCGAACGGCGGCGTCCGGCTCGACCTTCGCATCGGTGCGGGCGAGGATTGTCTCGATGTGCTCTGCCCGCCCCAGCGAACCGACCGCCGCTATGGCGGCCAGACGCACCCCACGGTCGCCGTCGCGCACCAGCGGCGCTATCGCCGATGCGCTCTCGGTCAGCCGGAGACGCTGAAGGGCCTTGATCCCGCTGAGACGGACCGCCGCGGAAGTATCTTTCAGGGCTGACCTCAGCAGTCCGGCCAAACGCTCGTCCTTCAGCACGCCCATCGCCTCCAGCAGCGCCTCGCGCAGACCGGCTGAACCGTCGCCGGCGCAGGCTTTGTAGCGTTTCGTCAGCGCCGCAGACGCCGCAGACCGGCGATCGTCGGAAAGACTATTCTTCTCGGCTATCCGCGCCAGCGCTCCAGCCGCCGCCGATGCAACCCGCCGATGAGGTTCGGCGATACCGGCGAGAAGCCGCTCCCACGCCGAAGCGTTACCAATCAGCCCCAGTCCCTGATAGACTGCCCGGCGGACCTCGTTGGACTGTTCGACTTTCAGCCGGCTTGTGAGAAGTTCGAATGCCTGTTTATCGGCGATGCTCGCCAGCAGGACGGCGGCGACGGCCCTGACGGCGGGATCCGTATCCGTTATCCTCGCCCGCACCTGCGCCCTTAAAGGTTCACCGGGCTTTTTGCCTGTTGCAAGTCGCTGCTGGACCAGGCGGATAGCCACCAGGCGTACTTCGGACAGCGGGTCGGACAGCATCTCTGTTAGCAGGGCGTCTTGCCCACCCGGGCCGGTGGCGGTGTACAAGTCGTTCATAGCCGACGCCAGGCGGCGGCGAAGTTCGGCGTTTTTACGCTTCAGATTCAGGTTCGCTTCGGCGAAGCCCTCGGCAAGACCCGCCAGCCAGTCGCTGCGACGCTTATTCCTGTTCTTCGACCACCACCTTTTCCATTGCCGAGCATCCCTTCCGAAGGTGTGGATGCTCGTCAGGTTGGTCAAAGCGTCGCAGGCGGCGTGTCGGATTGTTTCGTCTTTTTCGTCCAGAAGCGACACCAAAGCATCGATGGCCTTTTTGTCCAGCATCCGCTGCATGGCTGGAATTATCGCCATGCGGATGTCGTGGCCGGTTCGACGGTTTGAAAAGATGCGGATCAATTCGTCCAGCCCGCCGCAGTCCTTGCAGACTGCCAAGGCCTCGGCAGCGGGGGACCGAACCGCCGGTTCGTTGCAAGTGAGCATCGCCGCGAGCGGCTTGACAAACTGCCTGTCGGCCCGTCCCGATCGGACAATAGCGCCGGCGACGGCGACCTGGGCCGGTCGGTTCGACGCATCCGCCAGAAAATCACGCAGGGCGACACCGGCCTGGGGATAGGTCCGACTAAGCAGTAAAAGCGCCGCCTCGCCCTTCGTCATGGCGGTACGATCAGGGTCGGACAACTGGGCTGTAAGGGTCTCCAGTTCGACCTGCTGGTCGGGCGTCAGCGCCGGCATGTCAGGTCCGGCGGCGCAAGACATTGCGCCCACAGCCACGACGACGCCGACGACTACCGAACAAATATGCCGAAAAATCTTCACAATGCTCACCGCTTTCTTACGCTTTCTTATATCGGCAGGCAACTCTATATATATTGAACCTGCCTGTCCACCGCCAGAGGCGTATAAAAGCGAAATTTATCGCAAATAGTCTTGTCGGAGCCTTGGCGAACAGGTATAGGATCATCGGAAAGGCCCGCGATGGTCGTGGGCAAGCATCATCCGGGAAATGTCGGACTACACCTGAAGACACAAAGACAGGAGACTGACAAATGTCTATTCGGCACACGATCAAGCTTCACGGAACGCCGAGGGAGATCGGACGTCAGCAAGGCGAGGCGTTCGCCAACGAGATTTACAGATGCTACGAGTTCTATTGCCTGCGAGAGGGCAAGACGCCGGACATGCTTAAACCATCGGTAGTGAAGTACCTGGAGGAGCGGTGCCCGCGGCTCGCCGAGGAGATCGAAGGCATCGCCGAGGGCGCGGGGATGTCGTATCAGCAGATGCTTCTCTACAATGTATTCTACGCAACTTCGGGCTGCACGCCGGTCTATTTCCGCAATACGGAAGTGGGGCCAATTGTCGCCCAGACCCTCGATACCGAACCTATAGAGCAGGAGGTTAACATCGTAAAGCACGTCAGGCCGGACGAGGGATACGGATATTTAGGTATCTCTTTCGTCGGGACCGTCTGGGCCGGCAACTGTATCAACGAGCGAGGCCTCTGCGGCGCCGGCGTCTCGGCCTCACCAAAGGACGTCCGGCACGAGGACGGCACGACAGGGAGCATCATATGGGCCGACATCGTCCAGAGGGCGGAGACGATTCATCAGGCCCTCGAGATCACCCGCAGCCACCGCATCATAGGCAAGGGCGGCTGCTCGATATTGTGCGACGCCACCGGCGAGGCGATGCTAATAGAAAAGTCCGACCAGAAGAGGGTCGCACTTCCCATCGAAGGGGAGTTCGCATTTTCGACCGGCTACGAATCGGGTGAGATCGAACCTGCGCCCGACCCGGAAGCTCTTCAGGCCAAGGACGCACGGCGGCAGACCATCCGCGACCTCTACGAACGGGGAGAAATTGAATTCAGCCTCGAGGGAATGAAAAAACTCCTGTCGCATCATGCCGAGCATCCCGGCTCGGTCTGCCGACACGAACCCTGGCAAATCGGCCACCCAACCACCCAGAGCGCCCGTATCATGATCCCGCAACAGAAGAAGATGCTCATAAGCGACGGGCCGCCGTGCCGGGCGCCGTTCGAAGAGTTCAAACTGTAGTATTTCCACGCTGGTTCATTAATATACCGACTCCGACGGATCAGTGTCGGCAGACCAAAAAGATGAAGGAGATAAGGTATGGAATCACTCGTTGACGCTCCCGTTGTTCGCCAGAGCCGCCAAAGACCGGACCTGCTGACACCACAGTCGCCGAAAGGCCTGAGGGTCGTCCAGATCACCACGGACCCCGAGGCCAACAACAGCCACATCTACATGGAATCGCATGTTTTCACTCCGGACTCCAGGCGATTTGTCTATCAGCGATTCAGTAAGTTTTATCCCGACAACCACAGCAAGGCCGCCCGTAACGCCGTCCTGTACCTTTGCGATATCGAAGACGGCTTCAGCCTGCGGCAACTGACCGACGAGGTCGGCGCGACGGCCCCCTCGGTCAGCCCCGACGGCAAATACGTCTATTACATCGTGGACCAGACAGTCCCCGGCGGCGGAAAGGCAATGCTGAAACGGGTCTCGCTCGACTCCTTCCAGCGCGAGACGCTGCTTGTCATTGACTCGCCGCTTCCGGGAACCGATTATCGTCCAAGCAGGTTCTACGTTCTCTCAACGATCTCCTCGGACGGAAAACGCCTGGCCATCTCGGCATTCCTCGGCGACGGGCGGAAAGAGGGCGCCCCGACTGGGCTGCTGGTCTTCGACCTGGTCGATTGCTCGGTGAGGCTGGTCTATGAACACCCGGAATTTCACAATATGCACTCCCAGTACTGCCAATCGAAAGACGCCCAGGCCAGTCACGACATCATGATCCAGCACAATCACGGCTCACTGTATGACAGCCAGGGAAAGAGCGTAACGCCGCTCGATGAACAACTTGGCGCAGACATCCACGTCATCCGGGACGACGGGACTAACTGGCGGGATATGCCCTGGGGACGTGACGGCGAGGAATTCATCCACGGGCACGAGTGCTGGCGGGGAGAAGGCCTCTCCGCTATAGGAGGGGTGTACATCGGCGCCGGAAGAGACCCGGTTCACCAGCCGCTCATCGAGTCCTGGCCGATTCCGACCGATGAAAAAACCTCGCATCAGGGCAAAAACCTGCCCGACGCGCGAAGGAACCTCATAAGCCGCAACATAGAGAATCCGGGCTTCAATCACTTCGCATTCGACCCTTCGGGTACTAAAATGATTTCCGATTGGATATGCTACGGAGCCGAAGAGAGGCAAGGTGAAAATTGCAAGCTCTTCATCGGAACCCTCCATGAGGGAGAGGACGCGTCTTTGAAGGTCAAGTATCTCCTGCATCCGGGATGTTCCTGGAACGGCTGGCTGGCTCATCCTCATCCCTTCCTGTCGCCCGACGGACAGAAGGCGTTCTTCAATTCAGACATAGACGGCAACCTGCAAATCTATATGGTGGATGGATACGAATATCCATAAGACAGAGCGAAGCGATAAAAAGGAGAAGACGTGGAAAAGGTCAGGACAGGACTGATTGGTTGCGGGGATGTGTCTTTGCGCTACGCGGAGGCTTTGCGGGACATAGACGCCGGGGAACTCGTCATGGTCATGGACGCCCAGAAAAAAGTGGCAGAGAATCTAGGTAAGGAGTTTGGCGTTCCCCATACCGACGATCTGAATGACATTCTGTCCAACAGAGAGATTGACATGGTAATTGTGGCCGTTCCTCATTACCTCCATGCCCCGATAACCATTCAGGCCGCCAGGGCCGGTAAGCACGTGATGTGCGAGAAGCCTCTGGCCACCACCCTGGACGACGGCAAAAAGATGATATCGGAATGCAAAAAGGCGGGTGTAAAATTGGGGGTCAACTATGCCTTGAGGTATCACCCTGCCTCGGTCAAGGCCAGGGAACTCCTGGAGAAGAAAGTAATAGGAGAGATATTCAACATAAGCATGGTCTTTTTCGGGTTCAAAAAAGAGGCATACTGGACCGAAGGATACGAAGGCAGGTCCGTTACCGACTGGCGGGGCAATCGGGAAAAAAGCGGCGGAGGGGTCCTGATGATGAACTTCAGCCACTACATAGACCTGGTTCGCCATCTGACCGGCCTGGAAGTAACCAGGGTAAGCGCCGAATACGGCGCTTACGGCTCGCCCGCCGGCGTGGAGGTCGAAGATACACTGAATGCGGCCTTGAAGTTCAGCAACGGCGCCGTGGGCGGCATCAACACTTCAACCGTTACTCACGGCGGCGGCCAATGCCACGTTCGCCTCCTGGGCAGCGATGGGCAGATGGTACTGGTAGCCGATCCCATGAAGGTCTATACCGTAAGGGACAACGTGGGTCTGGTCCCCAATCAGTGGAATGAGTTCCCATCCGACAAAAACACGGACTTCTCCTTCTACCGGGACATGGTGGAGGATTTCATCAATGCCGTCGTCGATGACCGTCCCGTTCCGATTTCCGGGCAGGGAGCTCTGAGATGTCTGGAGGCTGTCCTTTCCATCTACCAGGCCGGCAGTGAAGGCAAAGTCATAAACATTTCTTGACGATGATCGCCGTTTATCGTCCGCGCCGGAGAGCAATAAACTTTCACCGGCTGCTCTTACTTAAGCCGGCCCGGCTTCCGGCCGATGGGGTCTATGAGCGATGGCATGTTGGAAGATCAGGTGTAATGTAAGCAAGACCTACAAAGGAAGCCGCTGTGTCCATGAAAATATTAATCGTAGATTCGGATTGTCAGTTCCTCCGCAAGGCAAGAGACCTTCTGGAGCCTCGCGGGCATCACGTCGTTCACGAAGCGAACCCCGACCGGGCGCTTCAGCGGTTGCTGAAATGGCGACCCGACGTCATCATGGTCTCCACGGAGTATGAATCCTGCTGCAACGGCACTCTGCTGTCCGATTTTTCCCGTCTCCAGCCTCGCCCCGCTATCCTCCTGACCTCGGCGATGACCGATTTCACCAAGGCCTGGCAAGCCTGGCAGCGCGGAGGCGACGAGGTGCTCTTCAAACCGCTGCTGCACTCCAGCGAGTTGCACACAGCCATCATGAGCGCAAGACAAAACGCCCTTTGCCCAACCCGCCGACCCGTCGCTCGACCGCTGGCGATGTCGGCGTAAAACGCTCCTGCGTCAATCGCACCTCTGCTCCGGCTTGCTTTTGCTTGCCGACCTGAAAAGAATCGCCTACATTCTTCCAGGATAAGGGCGCGAGAATGGACGATGAAAAATTCATGGCTGCGGCCATAGACGCTGCGACAG
>DAOWOP010000264.1 GCA_030642005.1 Planctomycetales bacterium | reverse complement strand
CACGGCAAGCGAGGGCGTTCAGTGTTCAGTTTTTTCTTTTGCTGTTTGCTGTTTGCGGTTTGCTGATTGCTGATTGCTGATTGCTAATTGCTAATTGCTAATTGCTTCAGTCAACCGGAACGCCACGGAATTCGCCGTCGCACAGGGGCCGGGGAAATTAACCACACACCCCTGTACCCCGCATGATTTTTTTCGATATTTGGCGTTCAATGACATTTTGGCCGGGGTCGGAGGGCGGAATCTATGATATGATACCTGTGCATATCCTTACATATAACAGCCGTTTCGCCCACTGCTGCGAGATGAAAAAAAATTAAAAAATAATTAACAGTGACATGACAGTTGTCACCGCCGTTATGCGAGCATACCAGGGAGAAAATCGAATGAGGATAAGCAGAATCTACAGGCTGCTTCGTCTTATCACGATGTTGCAAAGTGGTCGGAGTTATACTGTGGCGCAGTTGGCCGAAGAACTCGAAGTCAGTCGGCGAACGGTCTTTCGAGACCTGAACGTACTCGAAATGGCTCGCATTCCGTATTATTTCGATCACGACAGGAAGACGTACCGCATCAATCATTTTTTCTTCCTTTCCCCCGTCAATCTGACTCTTTCGGAGGCGCTTGCGATGATGGTGTCGGCGGGCCGGGGGGGCAGGGCGGCGTCCGGGCCGCTGGCCGCCGCACGCGCCCGCGGCGCGCTGAAACTCGAAAGCGTCCTGCCGCAGGCCGTCAGGGACTACCTCGGTACGATAATGGACCGCCTGGCGATGGTCCCGCCGCCGTCGGCCAGGCACGAGGGGCTGGAAGGGATGTTCGACCGCCTGGCCGGGGCCGTCGCCCAAAGAAAGGTCTGCCGGATCGTCTATATCAGTTTCCACGAACGCAGGCAGATTACCGTTACGGTCGAGCCGGCGAGGCTGATGTTCATCGGCAGGGCGTGGTACATGACAGGCTACTCCCGCAGGCACCGGCAGCGGCGGACATTCAAACTCGGGCGGATAAAGAAACTTACCGTCCTGAACAGGGCATTTGACCCCGCCGATCACGCCGAGCCTGAAGGCGGCGGAGATTTCGGCGATGCGTGGTGCATGATTCCCGAAGGCCGGCTTTACGACGTGCATCTGCGTTTCAGGCCCAAGGTAGCCGGCAACGTCGCCGAGGTGAACTGGCATCACAGCCAGCGCGTCGAGTGGCGCGACGACGGGGCGATCGACTTTCACGTGCGGGTGGATGGACTTGGCGAGATTACGTGGTGGATTCTGGGCTACGGCGACGAGGTGCGGATTATTTCACCGGCGTCCCTTGCCCGCCGTGTGGCGGGCGTGGCGAAGAAGGTCGCAGCCCAGTATGCCTGCCCCAAACCGGCGGGCGGAAGGAGATGAATTATGAGAGCACTGGTGCAGCGAGTGGCGTGGGCGGAAGTTGAAACCGACGAGCGGATTACCGGGCGAATCGAGGCCGGGCTGCTGGTGTATGTCGGCATCGGCGCCGGAGATACCGCTGATAAGGCGGACTGGCTGGCCGAAAAAGTCGCCAACCTGCGAATCTTCGCCGACGATGCCGACAAACTCAACCTGTCGGTCCGCGATGTTTGCGGAGGCGTTATGGTGGTTTCCAATTTCACGCTCCTTGCCGATGCCCGTAAGGGTCGCCGCCCCGCCTTTGTCGCCGCGGCGTCGGCCGAACAGGCCAAGCCGTTGCATGAAGCCTTCCTCGACGCGCTCGACCGGCAGGGCGTCAGGATCGAGACAGGACTGTTCGGAGCAGAGATGGCCGTCCGAAGCCAGGCCGCCGGACCGGTGAACTTAATCATAGATTCGCCAAATGGACAGCAGATGACGTAAATACTCCGTGAGAAATCGGCAGCCCGGGCGCGGTTCCCGTCGTTTCAATACGACCCCGACCCCGAGGAGTCGTTGCCCGGGCGGCATTTTCCAGAAAAAGATCAGCAGGGATGCAGGGGATACAGGGGATGATATTTTAATAGAAAGAAACAAAAAAAAGATTTTATCCCCTGCATCCCCTGCATCCCTGCTAATGCTTTTGTTCACAGGTCGTCTCGGCGCGCATCTTGCTAATTTCCACCTCGATGTTTAGCATAACCTGAATGTTCACAGGGATTATCCAGCATGTTGGCCGGGTCGAAAGCACCACCGATCGTTCCGGCGGCAGGCGCATGGTGATTGACCTTGGCCCGCTGTCTGGCCGAATCATTATCGGCGCGTCGGTCGCGGTTGACGGGACCTGTCTGACGGTTTCGCAAATCGCCGGAAACCTGGCCGAGTTCGACGTAGTGCCCCGGACGCTGGAGCGGACGACGCTTGGCGAACTCGCCGGCGGCGGCGAGGTCAATCTGGAACTGCCGGTCCCCGCCGGTAGTCCGCTCGACGGGCATATCGTCCAGGGGCACGTCGATGGCACAGCCAAAGTCGTCGGCATTGACCGCCGGGGCGATAGCCTGCTGATAACCTTCGCCGCCGACGATGAACTGACAGGCCAAATGGTTGTCGCCGGTTCGGTGGCCCTTGCGGGCGTGAGCCTGACATTGGCCGGTGTGGAGGCTGGACGGTTCGCCGTCGCACTGGTGCCGACGACGCTGGAGCGGACGACGCTGGGGAAACTGCACGTTGCCGACCGCCTCAACGTTGAACTGGACATCATCGGCAAGTACGTCCGCCGGCATCTGGAGAGCCTCGTGAACGGAGCCGCACCATTGACAATAGAAAATCTCCGCCAGGCGGGATTCGCGTGAAAAAATAGTAACTGGTAATTGGTAATTCGTAATTAGTAAAAAAAATCCCCGATGCCCAGTTACGAATTACGAATTACGAATTACGAATTACCAATTACGAATT
>DAOWOP010000163.1 GCA_030642005.1 Planctomycetales bacterium | reverse complement strand
GTAAGTTTTTCAGACAATATGAGGCTTCTTCGAGTCAGATGCTCTAATCCCAGCCATTGCAATGGCTGGGCTTGGCACCGACGAACGTCAAAATCATCTTTGGGCGAATTCCCGTCAACTTACACACAATACTTTACACGAGCTACCGCAGAAGGGATGTTGACGGTTTGCGGGCGGGGGGTTATAATTGATGTTGTGATGTTGCGTTGGAACTGAGGCTTTTTCTGCACATGGAAGGGTCCCGCCCTGCCACAGGTTGCAGATGTCCTCATTAATTCGTTATCCCGCCTCAGGATAAGTCGGATATACTTATGCCTTAGCGTAGCCTCATGCAGGCTGCCGGAAGCGAAGGCGTGCCTCCGGTTATGTACGTGAAGCGATCGAAGGCTTTTGGTAGAGGCTTGATCAGGCGCGCGTGGGAGAGGTTATGGCCAGAAAGAAGAAGCAACTGGGCGAGATATTGGTCGAATGGGGCGTGATTACGACTGCCGGTGTGGATGAAGCGCTTCAACATGCCCGTAAGGAAGGTCTGCGGATCGGCGAGGCGTTGGTATCGCTGAGTCTGGCCGATGAGGAAGATGTTACCAAGGCCCTGGCGACGCAGTTCGACCTGGAGTACGTTGATCTCGAGCGTCAGGTTGTCGTACCGGATCTGATGGAGGCAATCCCCCCCGACATCATTCGCAGGCATCTGGTCCTGCCGATAGCGCGGGAGGGCAACCAGCTCAAGGTCATCATTACCGACCCGCTTGACCTGGAGACGCTGGACATGCTTCGGTTTCGGCTGAACGCCGAGATTGAATGCGCCCTGGCCTCCAGGACCAGACTTCGGGACTTTATCGAGCGGTTTGTCGGCTCGGACGTGAGTATCGACGAAACGGTCCACCAGTTGGAACGCGACATCGTATCGGATGTGAACTCGGATGTGGAATCCAAGGTGGAAGTTGACACCGAGGGCGCCCCCGTAATCCGCCTGGTTTCCATGCTCATTACCGAGGCGGTCAATTTGCGGGCCAGCGATATACACATTGAGCCGATGTCCAACCGTATCCGCGTGCGTTACCGGATCGACGGTGTTTGCCGGGAAAGGGACAATATTCCCAAGCGGATGCAAGGCTCTGTGATCAACCGAATCAAGATTATGTCGGGTGTGGACCTGGCTGAAAAGCGCCTGCCCACTGATGGCAGGATCACGATGACCGTCGGCGGTGCGGAAGTCGATTTCCGTGTCAGTTTCATTCCGGGCTATCATGGCGAAAGCGTCGTGCTGCGTATTCTCAGGCCCGAAAGTGCACGTATAGGTATCGCTGGGCTGGGCTTCGGGGATGACGACCATGAGAAATTTGATCGCATCATCAAGCGCCCCAATGGGATATTCCTCGTTACAGGCCCGACCGGATCGGGTAAAACCACCACGCTGTACGCGGCGCTGAACGAACTGAACCGTCCCGACCGCAAGATTATCACGGCTGAAGACCCCATTGAGTATAATTTCACGGGGATTAATCAGTGCCAGGTCAACGAGGTAACGGGCTTGACCTTTGCGGCCATTCTCCGTTCCATGTTGCGACAGGCCCCAAATATCATTCTGGTGGGCGAAATTCGCGATTTAGAGGTTGCTGAGGTCGCAATTCAGGCCGCTCTTACTGGACACTTGGTTTTCAGTACACTCCATACGAACGATGCGCCCAGCGCGCTGACCCGTCTTATTGACATCGGGGTCAAGCCGTTCCTGGCGGCCAGTTCAATCCAGGCGGTGCTGGCCCAGCGTCTGATCCGTGTCATATGCGGTGAATGTAAGGAAGTTGACCCCAGTCCGGATATGAAACTCCTGCGGGTGCTGGGCTTCAGTGAAGATGAATTGCAGAACGCAACTGTTTATCGCGGCGCGGGTTGCGCAGCCTGCGGGGGTAGCGGCTATAGGGGCAGACTCGGTATTTTTGAACTGATGGAGATGAATCACGCCCTGGCTGAACTGGCGATAAAGCGTGCCCCGCTCAGTGAGATGCGGCGGGAGGCCAGGGCATCGGGTATGAGAACGCTGTTGGAGGATGGACGAAGGAAGATTTTCGGGGGCATAACCACACCGGAAGAACTGGTCAGAATTACCCAGGTCTCGGAACTGGTGATGGACTGACCTGTCCTGCCGGTGGTTGTAACTCGTTTATTTACAAAGGAAAACGGAAATCGCCCGAAAAGATACCTTTTTGCCGGCCCGGCGCGGGTCGTGCAGACGAATAATTCAATGCCAAAGGTCAGAAAGAAGGAAAACCCATGGCGACTTTACACATTGACAGACTGTTGGAGACCTGCATCAAACGTGGCGCCAGCGACCTGCACCTGCACGTAGGCCGGCCGCCGACCCTCCGGCTTCATGGCCGGCTGCGATCTCTGGAAACGAAGGTCCTCGAACCGGCCGATACCGTAGCGCTGATGAAGGCCATTACACCCGAACGCGCCCAGCAGGAAATTCAGGAAGAGGGTGGAACGGATTTCGGCTTTGCCTTCGGGGACGCCGGACGCTTCCGCGTCAGCGTCTTTCACCAGCGAGGCAATATCTCGCTGGCGCTGAGGCTTATTCCCTCCAAGTTGTTCACCTTCGAGGAAATAGGCTTACCTGGGATCGTCAAAAGTCTCTGCCGGCGACCCCGTGGTATTTTTCTGGTAACCGGACCTACCGGTTCCGGAAAGACCACTACGATGGCGACGATGATCGATCACATCAACCGGCATTACGATAAGCATATCGTTACCATTGAAGACCCGATCGAATACTACCACCAGCACCACAAGTCGATGATCAATCAACGTGAGGTTGGCGTGGACGTGCCGAGTTTCTCCGAGGCCCTGCGGCGTGTACTGCGTCAGGACCCGGACGTAATCCTGGTCGGCGAATTGCGCGACCTGGAGACGATGGAATCGGCGCTGCGGGCGGCGGAAACCGGGCACCTGGTCTTCGGCACGCTGCATACCACCAGCGCCCAGGGAACTATAACGCGAATATCGGAGCAGTTCCCGGTCGCCCAGCAGAACCAGATCAGGATACAGTTGGCCTCAACGCTGATTGCTGTTCTTTGCCAGGCGCTGATACCGCGGATCGATGTTCGCGGGCGAGTGGCGGCCTATGAATTCATGGTCGTTACCGGCGCGATATCCAACCTTATCCGCGAGAACAAGGTTTTCCGTATTCCTTCCGCCATCCAGACGGGTAAGAAATTCGGTATGCAGTTGCTGGATGAGCATCTTTTCGGCCTGGTCAGCGAGGGCAAGATTTCCGATGAGGACGCTGTGGATCAGGCCCAGTATCCGGGTCAGTTACACGACAAGATTGAGGCATTCCGGAAAGGCGCAATTGTCGCTCCCGCTGAGCCGGTTAATCCCAGCGAGCAGGTAGAGCCTGTTTTCAGGAGTTAGTCGATGACTACGGAAATGACACAACTGGCCGTAAATGTTGATGAGCTTCGAGGCCGGCCCGTCGGCAGAGTGCTGGTGAAGATGCTCAAACTCACTCGTGATCAGGTGCACGAGGCGCTCAGTATTCAGAAGGAAAAGGGTGGCCCGATAGGCCAGATTCTGATCGACCTGGGTTATATCGACGAGAGCACCCTTACCTTTGCCCTGGCGTTCCAGGCGGGTATGGAATTCGTAGACCTGGAGCGGCTTGACGTGCCCGACGACGTAGTTAAGCGGGTTCCCGCCCAGATAGCGAACACCTATAAGGTGGTCCCGCTGAAATACGACGAAGCGAAAAAACGATTAGTGGTGGCGTTGGGTTCGGCGGATAATTTCCACGCTACCGACGACCTTCGGACGCTGATGGGTTTTGATGTTGTCGCCAGGATCGCCGACCCTTCGGCCCTGGAGCGGGCCTTGCACAAGTATTACGACGTCGAGCCGGAGTCCATCGGCGAGTTGATTAACGAAATTGCCGGTGATAAGCAACTGGCCGCTCTGGAAAATCGTGGCGAGAGCATCGACCTGGAGACTATCAAGGAGGCGGCCGATTCCAATCCGATCCGCCGGCTGGTGAACATGGTGCTGCTCCAGGCGATACGCGACCGCGCCAGCGACATCCACTTCGAGCCTTTCGAGGACGAGTTCAAGATTCGCTATCGTATCGACGGGCTGCTGTACGAGATGATCCCGCCGCCCAAGTCGATTTCGATGGCAATCGCCAGTCGAATCAAGGTAATGGCCGATCTTGACATTGCCGAACGCCGC
Source organism: Planctomycetales bacterium (assembly GCA_030642005.1). Classification (GTDB taxonomy): domain Bacteria; phylum Planctomycetota; class Phycisphaerae; order SM23-33; family SM23-33; genus JAUWNJ01. Next base: position 1,799 of record DAOWOP010000163.1, on the reverse strand, counting down.
TTGCCTCAGGACGGGCGTATCGAACTGGTTGTCAACGGCCAGCCCATAGATTTACGCATAAGCGTCCTGCCGACGATGTTCGGCGAGAGCGTCGTGATGCGTGTGCTGGACCGAAGCCAGGTTAACCTCGACCTGGAACAGGTGGGCTTCCGCGAGGACGACCTGCGGGTTTTCCGGCAGTTGATTCACCGCCCCAACGGTATCTGCATAGTTACAGGCCCGACCGGCTGCGGCAAGACCACAACGCTGTACTCGGCGCTGAACGAGTTGAACGACGTGGCGGTCAAGATTCTCACCACCGAAGACCCCGTCGAATACGACATTGACGGGCTGATTCAGGTGCAGATCAACAGCGCCATCGGTCTGACCTTCGCGCGATGCCTGAGGCACTTTCTCCGCCAGGACCCTGACATCATCCTGGTCGGCGAGATTCGCGACCTGGAGACCGGCGAGATCAGCGTTCAGGCGTCGCTGACAGGGCACATGGTCTTCACGACGCTGCACACCAACGACGCTCCGTCGGCTATTGCCCGTCTTCTGGATTTGGGGATAGAGCCGTACTTGATTACCGCGACGCTGGAGGGCATTGTGGGCCAGCGCCTAGTGCGGTGCGTCTGCCCGAGGTGCAAGGAGGAGTTCACCCCGACCGAGGAGATGCTCTGGGAACTGCAACTTCGCCCTGAGAACGTGGTCGGCAGGACTTTCTTCCGCGGCAGCGGGTGCGATTACTGCCGGGGCACTGGTTACAGTGGACGAACGGCAATTTTAGAGATTATGTTGCTGGACGATAAGATTCGCGAGCTGATTACCAACCAGGCCAGCACCAATGCGATCCGCGAGGCAGCCAGACGCCGGGGAATGCGGACGCTGCGTGAAAGCGGGCTGCTGGCGATATTTGACGGCGCTACCACGATTGAGGAAGTCGTCTCCCAGACAATCTACGAGCAACTGGAATAAGGGATGAAGCGATGCCGATTTACCAGTACGAAGCGATGAACAGTGTCGGCCAGGCCGTCAAGGGCGAGGTGGATGCCGGCAGCAGCGAAGAAGCGGTCTCCAGGATCCGCGGGATGGGACACTTTCCCACGAAGATCAAGGAGCGTTCCGGTCGAAAGTCCCCAGCCGCTGCCGGCGCCGGTGCTGCGGCCGGACCGGCAGGACGAACCCGACAGCGGACCGTAGGCAGAGTTTCCAAAAAACTGCTGACTCAGTTCGCCCGGCAACTTTCCACGCTTCAGGACGCCGGGCTGCCGCTGCTGCGAAGCCTGAGGGTCCTTGAAGAACAGCAGAAGCCCGGAATGCTCCGCATAGCCATCCGGTTGGTGGCTGAAGACGTCGAGGGCGGGGCAACGCTGTCGGAAGCAATGGCCAGGCATCCCAAGGCCTTCGATAAACTTTTCACCAACATGGTTGCCGCCGGAGAGGCCGGTGGAGTGCTCGACGTGGTTCTGCGCCGCCTAACCGACTTCATGGAGGCGTCACAGAAACTCAAACGAAGGATAACCGGCGCGATGATCTATCCTATCGTGGTTCTCTTCGCCGCGGTCTCAATCGTTATGGGCATCATGATATTCATCATCCCGAAGTTCAAAGACATCTTCGACCGTTTCGGCGCCGGCGAACTTCCCGCCGCTACGCGGATGCTCATGGGCATGTCCGACTGGTTCACGAAGAGTTATGGCTGGGCGAAAATACTGGTTGTACCGGTTGCTCTGTTCCTCATTTTCAGACTGCTGCGTCTGTCCGACGGCGGGCGTTATTTCGTCGATTCGTTGAAACTGAAGATTCCTGTAATGGGT
>DAOWOP010000157.1 GCA_030642005.1 Planctomycetales bacterium | reverse complement strand
GCCGGCCAATTGCGAGTCCCGAAGACGTTGTTTGTTTTTGTGGCACGCACCCACAAGCTCCGCTTGAAGGTGCCACCCACCATTGCTACTCTGCGAAGCAGCACCGCTACGTAGCACGAGCAACTACACTTGCCCCGGCCACCCGCCGGCAGTCTGCCCAAACTCGCCATGGATCCGTTGGACCCATTCGTAGAGTTCGCGTGCAGTACGCTGCTTCTCCAGTTCGCTTTTTGTAAGATTGGGCATCATGACCTGGACTCGCATCTGCGCTTATTGCCGTATTCAACGGCAAAGTTGTAGGCTGGGACGAAGTCCCGGCGATTCAAGAAAAGGTGCGCCGATAACAGCATTATCTTCCGATGAACTATTTCTGTCAACGGGGTGAATGGAAAGAGGGAATGGTAGAAAATCGTGGCGAGTCAGGAGACCCGCCACGCAAATTGCAGTCTCTTGACGATTAGACGGCCATTCGCCCCCTAATGTTTCTAATCAGTCGATCAGTTTTTGCGCAGACAACACTTTGTCGCATCGTCCCGGCAAAAATCTCGTCTCGTTCGCACCAGCGAGGATATCCTTCAAGATTTCACTGGATATTGGGGCAGACTTGCGAATCTGCCGATTTGTTAGCGCGGTATCGAGTTTAATCGCAGAGACAAGATCAGCCCGACGATAATCAACGCAAGTGTCATGCACGATTGCCGGATGACATCCAGCATAGAGTACGCAGGTTTCTTCGGCCCAACCGTCGCTAGTCGTCAGGGGTACAACCACGACGCTTTCGTGATTGATTTCGGGGTCAGAGATTATGACGTGCAAATGCTCAATGCCACTGTCCGACGAAGGAATCCAGAAGGTATCTCCTTGTCGGAACATTATCACCTGCCGAATATCTGCACAAAAGCCAAGTCGGCGCTGGCCGCTCGCGCAACGGCGTCAGTACGTTCTTGCTTCCCTGCTGCGGCCAAGATATCAGAGACAGGTATTTCTTTAGACGACTTACCAGGATCATTCTTCTTGTATTCCGGCAGATCATGCGTGATCTTTCCCATTGCCCGCCAGTCGTCGTCCTGGTGCCGTCGCGCCACTTCCATCAGTTTGTCAATTTCATACTTGCAGAGCATTTCATCGCCGGGATCAGCGACCTGCTCAAGAGCAAAGTCAGACTCAACCTTCGTCTTGAAGTACCTTGCCCATTCTGGGCGCGAGTCTTCGCCTCGGATCAAATCGCAGATGTGGCTAAGCGCCTGTCCATACGGCATCGCTACGGTTCGATCTCCGGTAATCGAGTGCCCTGTCTCTTGCAGGCTCTCACGTTCAGCGATGTACAGGAGCTTGATGAGTTTATAGTAATTGCTGTTATCCTTGCCGGGCTGCCCCATCAGCAAGGCCGTCGCCTGAGCCGCTTTCTTGACGTTGAAATAAAACATTGTCGCGTTCTATACCCCCTTGTACTTATCGGCCATAGCGAACACACTCTTAATTGTACAGTTACCGCCGACATCCGCAAGGCTAATTTTCGCAAGTTGATTAAGCGTCGGGTTCAAAACGCTTATCCATAAACCCAAACCTTCCCTGCCTACCGGCAGGCAGGCGGTCTGGGCTAAAAACGATCGCCCCCTTAGGAGGCTGAATACGTACCGCCGGTACGGCGACGGCGTTACGCTCACCATTTCAGCCATCGCCGTACGATTCAACTACGCTCACCGAAATCCGGCGACGGCTAAACGAGTCGTTGTTTTCTCGACTGCCTTTGTTATTATGTCGCTCATGGCGAAGAAGACTTCCAGGAAGCGTCGGCCTGGCCGGACGCCAATGACCTACAAGGACGCCGGTGTCGATATCGACGCAGGCGAGGCGATGGTCGAGGGCATTCGCACGCTGGTCGAGAAGACCTACTCGCCGCGCGTCGTCGGGACGCTCGGCGGGTTCGCAGGGCTGTTCAGCCTCGACTTCAGCGAGAAACTCCTCAAGCAGAACTACCGCGACCCGATCCTGGTCTCATGCTGCGACGGTGTGGGTACGAAACTGAAGGTCGCGTTCCAGGCCGGCAAACTGGACACGGTCGGGATCGACCTGGTGGCGATGAACGTCAACGACCTGGTCTGCGTCGGGGCAGAGCCGTTATTCTTCCTGGATTACGTAGCCGTAGGTCGGCTCGACCCGGACCGGATGCGCGACATCATCGCGGGCGTCTCGGCTGGGTGCGTTCAGGGTGGGGTCGCGCTGCTCGGCGGAGAGACGGCCGAGATGCCGGATTTCTACAAGGCCAAGGAGTTCGACATGGCCGGCTTCGCCGTCGGCGTCGTCGAGCAAGGCCGGATAATCGACGGATCGCGCGTCAAGCCCGGCGATGCGATTATCGCCCTGGCGTCCGACGGGCTGCACTCCAACGGCTTCGGGCTGGCGCGGAAGGTGGTCTTCGAGAAGGCGAAGTTGAAACTCACCGACACGCCGGCCGAACTGGAAGGCGCGACCGTGGCCGAGGCCATGCTCGCGCCGACGCGGATATACGTCAAGGCCGTCCTTGAGGTGCTGCGGGCTTACAAGAGGCAGCGGCCTGTCAGGGCAATGGCGCACATCACCGGAGGCGGGCTGCCCGGAAACCTGCCCCGCGTGCTGCCGGACGGGCTGACGGCGCGCCTGAAACGTTCCGGGTGGACCCCGCCGGGAATCTTCGAGTTAATCGCAAAGGCCGGTCCCGTGGACCAGGTCGAGATGTATCGCGTGTTCAATATGGGAATCGGATTCGTGATGGTGGTTTCGCCAGCCTGCGCCGCACCGGTAATGGCGCGCCTGCGAAAGGCGGGCGAGCGATGCTGGTTGGCGGGAAAAGTCGTCAAAGGCGGACCGGGAATACAATGGGCTTAAAGGAGAGGGATTAGGGACTTGGGACCAGGGACCAGGCATTTAGTATTAGGTGCGGTTCTGGCGTTGGCGGGTCTGGTCGGTTGTACGCCGGCGCAGCCGTTTGTTACGCCGCAGCGACTGGACCGCGGACTTCTGCTGGTACTGACCGGCATCGAGGGCCGAGGGCGGATTAACGAGGGGATCTGCTGGGGACTGGCCGACGCCGGCGTTCACTGTGCGATCGAACTGGTCGATTGGACCATGCCCGTAGCCTATCTGCATAATCTGCGCGACCAGGAACGCAACCGAAAAAAGGCTGAAGACATCGCCAACCGTATCACGCGGTATCAGATGTCGCGTCCGGGTCGGCCTGTAATTCTCGTCGGTCACAGCGGCGGCGGCGCGATGGCCGTCTGGATCGCCGAGGCCCTGCCGCCGGACGGGAGCATCGACGGGATAATCCTGCTGTCGGCCTCATTAAGCCCCGGCTACCTGCTGGACATATCGCTCCACAACTCGCGGCGAGGCATTGTCAGTTTTCATTCCCGCGAGGACTGGGTTTTTCTCGGCGCAGGCACGATGACGTGGGGCACGATGGACGGTCGGCATACATCCTCTGCCGGGATGGTCGGGTTCGATGTCCCCGCCCGCCCCGGACATGAGGGGCTTTACGGTAAACTCTTCCAGATAGCCTGGCATAAACGGATGGCCCGCACCGGCCATACCGGAGGCCACCCCACCAGCGGCGCTCGTTACTTCGTCGCTACTTACGTCGCACCGCTCGTCCTGGCGAAAAAGTGGGACAAGGCGGTTATAAAGACCATTCTGTCCGATGAGCGGACCGCGACATGCCCAACGACGACGACGTCAAAATGACCCTCGGCGAACACGTCGAGCAGTTGCGCCGGCATCTGTTGCGGGCGCTTGCGGGCGTGGCGGGCGGCGTTGTGGTCTGCTTTATCTTTCGCCGAGTTTTATTTCAGATACTCACCTGGCCTCTATCGGTGGCGACCGGCGGCGACCCGCCGAACCTGTATTACCTCGCCCCAGCCGAAGCGTTCACTACGCTGATTCGCCTTTGCATGATAGTCGGAGCAATCCTGGCCGGACCTTATGTGCTCTGGGAGACCTGGCAATTCGTCGCCGTCGGGCTTTACCGGCGCGAGCGGCGGACCGTCCTGCGATACCTCGGACCGAGCATCGGATTGTTCATTGGTGGGGTGGCGTTTTTTTTCGTTATCGTCGCGCCGCTGGTGCTCCGTTTCTTCATTCTCTTTGCCGAAGGCAACTTCCCCGCCCCGCCGAATTGGTGGGCCGGCTGGCTTGGCGGGCGAGCCGTTACCACCGCCCCCGCCGCCGGTACCGGCTTCGTCAGGCCGTGTATGAGGCTGAGCGAATACCTCCACTTCGTCTCGGTCCTGTCGCTTTCGTTCGGCCTGGCGTTTCAGACGCCGCTTGTGGTGCTGTTCGGCGTCCGCAGCGGCATCGTTACCATCGAAGCGCTTCGCCGCTTCCGCCGGCACGTGTTCCTGGTGATCATGCTCATCTCCGCTTTCATAACCCCGCCGGACTGGCTTAGCATGGTCGCGATGTCCGTCCCGATGTACCTGCTCTACGAAGCCGGACTTTTCGTAGCGCGGAAAAGATGAATATTCTCTTATCGCCATTCCTTTATCGCCTATTTCCCAAGCGTCTTTTTTCGTCGCAGTATGTGGTGGTAGGCCTGTGCGAAACGGTGCGCCTCGTCGCGGACGCTCTGGAGCAGGCGGAGTGCCGGGTCGTTTCGTTTCAGCCTTATCGCTCTTGGCCGACCGTGGATATAGACCAGTTCTTCGCGCTTCGCCAGTGAGGTCAGCGCCGGCGGGGCCGACGGCAGCCGCTCCAGCGCTTCAGCCGCCGCCGCAAGTTGCCCCCTGCCGCCGTCGATGAGAATCACGTCGGGGAAGAGTTCCTCGTCCATACCCGCCCGCCTGTACCGTCGGCTGACGACTTCGGCAATTGCGGCGTAGTCGTCGCCGGGCCTGGCGGTGCGAATCTTGTACCGCCGGTACCCGCTCTTGAAAGGCTTACCGTCGATGAAGCACACCAGCGACCCTGCCGTTTCTCCGCCGCCGAGGTGGGCGATGTCTATGCCCTCGATCGTCCGGGGCGGAGCGTCCTTGTCGAGCAATTCTCCCAGCCTCGCCAGTCCCTCGGCCGGGTCCACGTAGAAGACCTCCGGCTGGAGGTGCTCGCGCACCAGCCCGCGTTTCTGAAGGCCTTCCAATGCGCCGAGTTGGTCCCGCAGGACCGCCGCCCGCTCGAAATCGAGCGAATCAGAGGCCTGGTCCATCTCCTTGCTGAGCCGGCGGGCAACGGCAAAGCCCTTCGACTCCATAAATCGCCGGAGGTTTCCGATGTCGCGGCGGTAGTCGGCCTTGGAAATCCTCCCTGCGCACGGGGCGCTGCACTGCTTGATGGTGTGCAGGATGCAGGGGCGGAACGAAAGTCGCTTATCGTCGCCGTCGGCTATATCCAGTTTGCACGTGCGGAAGCGGAAGACCCGCTGAAGCAGCGGCACTGCCGAACGCAAATCCGCCACCGCCACGAAAGGCCCGTAAAGTTTGGCGCCCTTTGTCATCGGCTGCCGCGTGATCTGGACGCGCGGGAAATCCTCACCCGTGCGAATTTGCAGGTAGGGATAGGATTTGCCGTCCTTCAGCCGTTCGTTAAACGGCGGCTGGATGTCCTTTATCAGGCGGTTCTCCCGCAGAAGGGCATCGACTTCGCTGTCGCATTCGAGAACGTCAATCTCGGCGACGCGCTCGGCGATCATGCGAGCGATGTCAGGCCCGCGCGACTTGACTAAATCGGCTGCCTGCTGGAAGTAACTACTCACGCGCGAGCGGAGCGATTTGGCCTTTCCGACGTACAGCACCCGCCCGGCGGCGTCCTTGAACAGGTACACCCCCGCCCCCGTCGGCAGGGCCAAAGCCTTATCTCGCAGCCGCGTTAGCACCTTCTCGCGTTGGGACGCCATGAGAATCATTATACACGAAAGCGGAACCGACCGAATCGCCAGTAATCTTCATGGCCAATGCGGAACGATTCGGAACAATTCGGAAAGATTCGGAAAGATACGGAACAATTGGGAAAGATACGGAACAATTCGGAAAGATTCGGAAAGATTCGGAAAGTTTGGGAAAGTTTTAAAAACACGTAATTCCTTTACTATCAAGCACTTACGCATTTTCGTCCCGAAAAACACCCCGTTTTTCAATTTTCCGTCTCGCCTATCTTACCCAAACGGCCCAACGTACCATTGCGGATTGCGGATTGTGGATTTCTTTTCCAAGTC
>DAOWOP010000019.1 GCA_030642005.1 Planctomycetales bacterium | reverse complement strand
GATATGCTCTCGGGCTTGCGTGGCGTGCTGTGGCGTCATCGAATCTCATCCAACTCAACGTTACGGGTACAAGTTCACAAGTTACTGAAGGCCGTTGAATACGCCCTTTGCGCGGCCGCATAATTGGCTAAAGGGCACTGTCCTCTGTGGTTAATGAAAAATGCGGGTTATCACCCTTGTCGGAAGAGGTGGATGTCCCGGCTATGGCGTTCGGCCCGGATTTGTCCCGGCAGGTCCACGGCGGTTACCGATCCGTCCAGAACGGCCAGCAGGTCGTCGAACCGTTCCCGCCCAAGCGCCTGCTGCGGCGCATCCATCGCAGCCAGTGCCGACCGCAAAGCCATCGCTGCCAACAGGGCGGGGGCCTTCTTCAGCGGCGCGGTTCGCAGGACAATTTCCCTGTCCGACCGTTTTCGGCAGGCTCGTTCAAAAAGCCGCTCGGCCAGTTCTGACAGGACCGATTCGGCTTCACCGGCCGCCGAGGCCAGACGCAGCAGCGCGTCGTCGGCCCGCGTGTTCAGGCGGTCCCGCAGTAGCGGGAGCAACTCGTGGCGGATGAAATTTCGCGTAAAGTCCATCTCGGCGTTGGTGTGGTCCGTCCGCCAGGAAAGCCCCTCGCTCCGGCAGAACCGCTCAATCTGTTCCCTCCCGGCCCAGAGCAGCGGGCGAATGAGAACGAGGTTTTCATTCAGTTTTCGTTTCGGCGTCATACCGGCCAAGCCGCGGAGATGCGTGCCGCGGACGATGCGGTGCAGGACCGTCTCGACCTGGTCGCCGGCGTGATGGGCCACGGCGACCGCGTCAGCGCCGGCACGGGCCGCTATCGCTGAAAGGGCCTCGTACCGTCCCGTCCTTGCGGCCTCTTCAATGCCGATCCGCTCGGCTCGGGCCAGCGAGGGCGTGTCAATCCGTTCGAGGTGAAACGGCGTTTGCCACTTCTCGGCCAGTTCGGCGACGAAATCCGCATCGCCGTCGGCGTCGGCCCGGATGCCGTGGTGGATGTGGGCGATATGCAGGACATATCGTCCAATCAGGCGCAGCGCCGCAGCCAGGGCGACGCTGTCGGCGCCGCCGCTGACGCCGACCACCACGACCTGCCCGGCCTCCAACAGGCCATGACGGGCGATAAACGCCTCCATCTCAATTTCCAACTCGTGCTTCGCAGCGAAGCGCCGCTTCGCAGAGTAGTATTTCCGATTGCCGATTGCCAATTTTTATCTTCCCGATTACAGTCCACTGATTATACTGTTTTTTACCTTTCATATTAGGAAAGTCCGTTTCCATGAGGCCGATTCCTGCGAAAAAACATCACTGGGCCGTTGTGGTAATCCTGGCGGTCGTAGCGATCAATACGCTGGTAACGTTTCGCCAGAATCACATTACCGGCAGCCAGGCCAATCTGCTGGCGGAGGTTTATAAGCGGCAGGACCCGGCATTGTACAGCAGCGACGGCGTATTCGCCGGTTCCGGCGCTGATGCGGCCTGGCGGCTCCATCTGCCGGCGTGGCAGTCCGTCCTGGCATCGACCATTGACCTGTGCGGGCCTGACGAACCGATTAACGCCCTCCGGCTGCTCGGGGCGGGAATGCTGCTGCTGTACCTGTTGGGCATGTACGTCCTGCTGTACCGCCAGACGCACAGTACGTCCGTGGCGACGCTGGTGGCGGCGGCGTCCATGGCGATTTTCTCGACGTCCAGACCGTACTGGGGTCTTGGGCCGATATTTACCGTTACACCGGCGTCGCTGTACCTGGCCGTTGTGCCGCTGCTGGCGCTGGGGTTCGTTCGGACGCACAGGAAGCCGGCGGTGCTGATAGTGTTCTTCACGGTCGGGCTTTGCGGGAACATCCATTTGACTTCCGCGGTCAACCTCGCAGCCGTTATGTTCGTGGCGATGCTGGGGCTGGGACGTCTTAAGCCCTCAGCGTGGGCAAGGGCGGCGGCGTCCATGGCGGCTGCGGCGATTGGTGCGCTGCCGGCGATTTATCATTATTACGTTACCTTCAGCCCGGACGGAACATTCAGCCTGCCCGCGATGACCTGGCAGAGCCTCAGGAAAGTGCTCGACCACAGCGGGATGAACGTGCTCTATCCGGAGGTGTTGATAGAGGCGCTGCGCTGGCTTCCGGTGGCCTGTGCGCTGGTTGCGCCGGTGGTGATAATTCTGTGCCTGGCCGGGCGGTATCGGGCGAGCAACCTGGGCGAATGGCTGGGGATGCTGATCTCGGCGGTGTTCGTATCCTTCGGCCTGCACGGGCTTGCACAGATAGCCGTTCGCTGGTTCAGCCCCGTTTCCGGGGGGGCCGTGATGATTGAACTGTTCGAGGCGCTTCGTCTGGCCATGCTGCCGTTGTATGTCCTTCTGGCCCAGGCGACGGTGCATCTGTTGAGGATGACTCACAGGCATCAAGCGTGGGTGCGTGTAACGGCGGGACTGCTGACGGCGGTATATCTCGGCTCAAGTTACAACACCCGCCCGATCCGGCACATGGTCGTTGACTTAGCAGTGCAGGTCGCCGAACGAGACCGATTCAGCCGGCACCGTCTGCGCTACGCCGCCGAAGCCGAACTCCGCGAGGTCGCCTCATGGGCGGGCCGGCATACCGCCGAGAACGCGCTGTTCATCAGCAGCCGGGCGGAAATACGACTTTATGGGCGGCGATCACTGCTGGCGTGTCCAGCCGACCTGCCATACATGCTGCACCTGTGGCCTGAACGCGCGAGAGAATGGGACGAAACAATCAGTGCGCAGCGCAGTGTCCTCAGGCCTTGCCGAAGCGCCCGGGCGGACGCCGATAAAATTATTGAGTTTGCGGATGGATACCGGCGGCAGCGGCACCTGCCGGATGTGCCGATGTATATCCTGTTCCAGGCAAAGTCAGCCCCGACGCCGAACGACAGAATCGAGCAAATCGACTCGCCCAACGGGAAATGGGGTGGATACTGGCGACTGTTCCGCATACTGCCGGCGGAACCCACGACTGCGCCGGCAACTGCGCCATCTACGACTCCGACCACAAATACAACAACTGCAACAAGTAATAGTTGATTGTTTTATCAGAAGAGGATTAGAATATCGTCGCCGTGGAGTCGCCGTTCCGGCGACTGCTAAACAGGTTATTGACCAAATGAAAGGATGAATTATGAATCGACGGGCAATGCTGATGGTTTCACTGGTTGGGTTACTGGCTTTGGTTGGCGGATGCGGCACGGCTATCGGAGAAGGCGCAGCCTTGGCGATGGGTGCGAAGGGTGAACCGACTACCATTCAGGCGGTCTCGGCCAACCTGGGTGTCTATCAGCGATTTGAGTTGGGCACAATCACCGACGATATGGGCGGAAAGGTTCCTCGTGAACTGCTCACCTTGCTTCCGGGCGCATTCGCAAAGGAATTGGAAGACGAAAAAATCCCTAATGCACACTCCGGGAAAACGCTGCTTATTCAAGGTAAAATCCTCCATTACCAAGGCGCGTCATCAATGGCGGTGGCTACGGCCGGTGTCGAATTTGTCGTCGCGCGGATTGAACTGGTTGATAAGGATTCAGGGCAGGTTCTGGGCGTAGCCAACTGCGCCGGATGGACCAGCAAGCGAGTAACACTCGGCGTGCCCGAGAAGGCGCAGGGTCTGGCCAAAGCCATCGTAAAATGGATCGATAATCGCTACCCGGAAGACCGGCGCATTAAGTAGAATTACCCCGACGGGTCGATTCTCCGGGGACATCCCCGCTGGAAGATAAAATCGCTGTTGCGGGGTGAAACATATGAAGTTGCCGAATGCCGGGCGCGCCGTTGTGGACCTGCGGAAAATTCGGGATTATTGCCTGAATCCGGCTCATCCGCGTGGCCGGCACAAGGCCAGAGTATTTGCTTCCGTTCTCGGTATAACAGCCCGAAACGCCGACGAATTACGGGACGCCCTCCTGTCGGCTGCTGGTGAAGCCGAGGCGATTTTAACCAAAAAAGACCAATACGGACAGCGTTATGTGATAGACTATAAGGTGTCGGGGCCTTACGGACAGACTATGGTTCGAAGCGTGTGGATTGTTCGCACCGGCGAGGATTTTGCCCGATTAACAAGTTGCTACGTTTTATGAAAAAGGGGAAGGTTGTGTTATGGACAGGCAAGTAAAAGTTCTTGATATTGTGGCGCTGGCATCCGATTTGCCGCAACACGGGTTGGTGCTCGGGCAGGTAGGAACGGTAGTGGAAAAACTGGCCGAGGGAGTGTTCGAGGTTGAATTCTGCGACAACAACGGACGTACTTACGCCACAGCCGCCCTCAACGAAGACCATCTGATTATCCTGCATTACGATCCCGTCGGGGCAATCTGACAAAAGGATTAATAAAGTCGAATCGCCCATCGCGTCGATAAGACTTATATGTGTCCGTTTCTTGAACAGTCCGACCCGCGATGCGCAGCGTGTCTGTCGCTCCACCGGCTTGACGATGCGCTCGGACTCTGCGGCGACCATTACGAGCAGTGTCCTGTCTATCGGAAGAAACTTCTCGACGATGCCCACGACAGCCGCAACTACCGCCGGGGGTGCGAATTCCTCCGCGCCGCCGGCTGACATGCTTTCGGCGGCCGAGGCGTTCGAGGACTATCTTCGCGGCGAGTGCGGCTTGGCTGAAAACACCTGCCGGGCGTATCGACGCGACCTTATCCAGTTCGGCTCGTTTCTGGCCGATACCGACCTGTCCCGATGTACATCGGGACTGCGGAAAATCACGCCGGGAATGATCGAGGATTTTCTCATTTCACAAAGCGCCGCCGGTAAAAGCCCCGCCTCGACCGCCCGCGCACTGGCGGCTGTGAGAACTTTCTGCCGGTTCTGCGTCCTCACCCGGCTGATGGATTCCGACCCGTCCGGGGCGATTGACCCGCCCCGCAAATGGTCGCGCCTGCCGACGACACTGCACCACAAAGTCCTCCAGACCCTCATGGAAACGCCCGCGCCCGATGAGGATAAGCACTGGCTCCGCGACCGTGCAGCCTTGGCCTTGTTGTACGCCACAGGCATGAGGGCGGCTGAACTGGCGGGGCTGAAACCCGGCGACATCAATTTCGACCTCGGCATCGTCCGCGTCTTCGGCAAGGGCGGCAAGGAACGGATCGTCCCGGTCGCAGCGCCGGCACTGGAGGCTGTCAGACGATACGTCAGTCAGGCCCGTCCGAGCGCCGGCGGCGAGGGCGCGCTGTTGCTTTCGCGCACAGGCAGGGCTTTGAGGCGGGAGGATATTTTTCGCATAGTTCGCAAGTACGTCCGCCGGGCGGCGATTCGCAAGCGAGTCAGCCCGCACACGCTCCGCCACTGCTTTGCGACGCAACTACTGGCCGGCGGGGCCAATCTGCGAAGCGTGCAGGAAATGCTGGGACACGCCGATATCGCCACCACGCAGATTTACACCCACGTCGATGCCTCGCGCCTCAAGGCCATACATAAAAAATTCCACCCGCGAGGATGAATCGATTGCGGACTGTGTTTTTTTCCTAGTCCCTAGTTCCTGGTCCCTGTCTTCACTCAGGCAGGTGCTGGAGAATTTCCTCGATGGCCTCCAGTTCGGATTGCATCTCCTTCAACTGTCCCTGGAGTTCCCGCAGGGGCTGGCTGTCGGCACCGGGTGACATGTCGGTTAGTTTATTTTCGATGTAACGTCCCAGCCGGTCGATCTGGTCGATCAGTTCATCGCGCCGGCGCTGGAGGTTTTCCCGCTGGCCTGCGAGGTTGATTGATTCGTTCATCACCTCGTCTATGACGTGTTCGGCTACGAATATCGGCGTTTCCAGCCCCACGCCGAGAGCGATTGCGTCGGAGGGACGGGCATCAACCTGAATTATTTCGCCGTTGCGACGGACGAAGAGCGTGGCGATGAAGGTGTGTTCGCGCAGGTCGCTGACGACGATTTTTTCGATCTCTGCGCCCATTGCCTCGATTACCTGGGCCAGCAGGTCGTGCGTCATCGGTCGCGGCATCTCGATACCCTTCAGCCGGCGGTCGATGGCCAAGGCCTCGGTGATGCCGATTACGATCGGGAAACTACGCTGCCCGCCGCCGATCTCCTTGAGGAAAATCACCTGCTGCGGCGAGGTCTCCGTTATCACTATCCGCGAAAGTTCTACCGGTATGTCCACTTTAGACACCTCCGCAAGGTCATGCACAGCATTCTATTACACCGACTCAATCTTGACAAGTCCGGCGGAGGCTTTAGAGTCTATTTCTCCAACACAGAAGAGGAATAGTAAATGGCACAGTCGGCAATCAACGGCACAATGATTCATCGCATTGAAGTCAGGTTGCGAAGCGGCTTTGGCGACCCGCACGCCGAGGGCGTACTCGCTCAAATACAGGAATTGGGGATAGAAACAGTCCTGGCTGTGCAGTCGGCGAGGTTGTTTTTCCTTGAAGGCGAATTAACCGAAGACGACGCCCGGCGAGTGGCGGCTGAATTACTGACCGACCCGGTAACAGAGGAGTTCCTGTTGGAACGGCGCAAAACCGCAAGCGGTTCCGCGGTGGTCGAGGTTCACCGCAAGGCCGGCGTGATGGACCCGGTGGCGGCATCGGCGGAGCAGGCAATCCGCGACATGGGACTGGAGGTCGCCTCGGTCCGCACCGCCCGGCGGTACGAATTGATCGGCCAGGTCAGCGACGAGAAACGGGCGACCATCGCCCGGCGATTACTAGCGAACGACGTAATCGAGGATGTCCACTTCGCCGCTTACGCCCCGCCGGTTACACGCACCGGAAAATATGAGTTAAAAATCGTCGAAATCCCCATCCGCGAACTCGACGACGACGCTCTGGAAAAAGTCAGCAAAACCCGCGACCTGTTCCTGAACCTTACCGAGATGAAGGCCATCCAGGACCACTATCGCAATGCGGGCAGAGAGCCGACCGACGTGGAAATCGAAACCATCGCGCAGACATGGTCCGAGCATTGCGGCCATAAGACATTCCGCTCGGATGTGCGGGTTACAGACGAAAGCGGAAACGAAATCGAGCGAATTCCCAACCTCCTCAAGACGACGGTCTTCGGCGCGACGAAGGAACTCGACAAGCCATGGTGCATCAGCGTCTTCGAGGACAATGCCGGCGTAATCGAGTTCGACGACGACTGGGCGGTGTGCTTCAAGGTCGAGACGCACAATCACCCTTCGGCACTGGACCCCTACGGCGGAGCGGGCACGGGCATCGGTGGTGTCGTCCGCGACCCGATGGGCACGGGCATGGGCGCATTCCCGGTGGCCAACACGGATATATTCTGCTTCGGCCCACCGGATATGCCGTTGGCCGACGTGCCGAAGGGCGTGCTGCATCCCCGACGGATTATGCGAGGCGTGGTGGCCGGCGTACGCGATTACGGCAACCGCATGGGAATACCAACAGTCAACGGAGCGGTCTATTTTGACGAAAAGTACATCGGAAATCCGCTGGTCTATTGCGGCACCGTCGGCCTGCTGCCGAGGGAAAAGTGCTTCGGGAATCCCGCTTCCGGCGACGCGATTATCTGTGTCGGCGGCAGGACCGGACGCGACGGCATCCACGGTGCAACCTTCTCCAGCGGCGAACTGACGCACGAACACGAAACCGAATTTTCCGGGGCCGTCCAGATCGGAAACGCCATCACCGAAAAGAAGATGCTCGATACGCTCATCCAGGCCCGCGACGCGGGGCTATATTCGGCCATTACCGATTGCGGAGCCGGCGGGCTGGCAAGCGCCGTCGGTGAGATGGGCGAGCACCTCGGCGCTGAAGTCCACCTTGATCGCGTGCCGCTGAAATACGCAGGCCTCAGTTACTGGGAAATCTGGGAGTCCGAAGCGCAGGAGCGAATGGTTCTGGCTGTCCCGCCGGAGAACGTCGAGGAAATCCTGAAAATATTCGCAGCCGAGGGCGTCGAGGCCACTGTCATCGGGCATTACGGCACGCCGGACATACACCTCCGGCTGTTTTACGACGGGCAACTCGTCGGCGAACTGGAGATGGAGTTTCTGCATAACGGGCTGCCGCGACCGACAAAAGAAGCAGTTATCAAAAGCGCGAAACGGACAAGCCCCTCTCCGAAAACAAGGGATAATTACAACGATATTCTTTTGAAGATTCTCGCAGCGCCGAACGTTGCGTCGAAGGAGTGGATCGTTCGCCAGTACGACCACGAGGTCCAGGGCGGAAGCGTCATAAAGCCGCTGGTGGGCGCCGCTCACGACGGCCCCGGCGATGCAGCCGTGGTTCGACCGGTGCTGAACTCTCGCAAAGGGCTGGTGATTTCCTGCGGGATGAACCCGCGCCTCGGCGAACTGGATCCGTACAATTCGGCCTTGCACGCGATAGACGAGGCCCTGCGGAATAACATCGCCGTCGGGGGCAACCTCGCGCAGATGGCCATCCTGGACAATTTCTCGTGGGGCAACTGCAACAAACCCGACCGGATGGGCGCTCTGGTCGCCGCGGCCAAGGCCTGCTACGACGGTGCAATGGCCTACGGCACGCCGTTCATCTCCGGAAAGGATTCGCTGAATAACGAGTTTCAAACCGAAACCGGCGAAACTATCGCCATCCCGCCGACGCTGCTTATCTCGGCTGTCAGCGTCATCGAGGATGTTTCCCGCTGCGTTACCGCCGACGCCAAGGAGCCGGGCAATATCCTGTTCCTGCTGGGTACGACTACCGATCATCTCGGCGGCAGCCATTACCTGCTGGTCGAGGGCGCTGAAAGCGGTACCGATGTTCCGCCGGTGGACCCGGCCGGGTCTCGCAAGGTTATGGAAGCGGTGCAAAAAGCAATCGTTGCCGGACTTGTCCGCGCCTGTCACGACCTGTCCGAAGGCGGCCTGGCCGTCGCCGCCGCCGAAATGGCGTTCTCCGGCGGGCTTGGCGTGGAACTGGATATTTGTGGCACGGGCGTTCCGCCTGCGGCTAAACTTTTCGCCGAAAACGCCGGGCGATTCCTCGTCGAGGTCGCACCGGAAAACTGCGGAGCATTTGCGGAAATGACCAAAGACATTCCTTGTGGCAAGTTGGGATGCGTAACCGATACCGGCAGGGTTGTAATCAAAGATAACACAGAAACGGTTGTCGATGTTTCCATCGACGACGCAAAACAGGCCTGGCAGGGAACGTTTGATTGGTAGTCGTTTTTAACCACAGAGGACACAGAGGTCGCAGAGAGTGAAAAAAGAGATGAAAAGGATGCCGAGATAATGCCTCCGAGACGAGAGCCTGATCTTTCCTTGCCGGCGGATTTTCCGCAGGAACTGAATGAATTGAGCGGACAAATCCTTGGTGCGGCGATAGAGGTTCATCGCCAAATCGGACCTGGGTTGTTGGAAAGTATATACGAAGTTGCATTTGACCACGAATTGCAACTACGAGGATTGACCGTCGAGCGGCAGGTGCCTGTTGCCGTCAAATACAAGGATATTCAGATTGGTGGGCAAAGATTGGACTTGCTCGTCGAAGGTAAAATTATCGTTGAATTGAAGGCTGTCGAATATCTTACGCCGGTTCACGAGGCGCAAATAATAAGTTATCTCAAGGCGGCAGGTTTGCGTTTGGGGTTACTCATCAATTTCAATATGTCGCGATTAATTGACGGCGTGCGGAGACTTGTGCTGTGAGTTCGAATCTGTTGTTTTAAAATCTCTGTGTTACTCTGTGTCCTCTGTGGTTAAACGAGAAATAATATGGCTACACCTAAAGCGATAGTCTTACGAGCGGCTGGGACGAACTGCGACAAGGAGTCGCAATATGCGCTGGAACTGGCGGGCTTTGCGGCCAAGCGAGATGTCCATCCCCGGCTGTATCTGACGGCCGAGCGGATCGCCGACATGAGAAACAAAATACGCACCGAGCCGTATCGTTCATTCCTTGCCAAGGTCCGCCAAGTGGTCGATCGCGGCGTCAAATCCGGCCCGCCAAGGTACGGAGACCCAGGTGCCAAACTCAACGACGAGCAGTTGTGGCAGCGGGAAGTCGGCAACATGATGCCCCACCTGGCGATTATGTATGTCCTGACGGGCGAGAAGAAGTACCTCGTCGTTGCGAAAGACTGGATGCTCGCTTCGGCTTCTTACAAGACCTGGGGTTGGGGAGTATACGAAGGCATAGATTTGGCGGCTGGGCATCAATTGTACGGCATAGCATTAGGCTACGACTGGCTCTATCACGACCTGGACGAAAAGACCCGAACGACCATCCGCAACTGCCTCCAGCGGCGCGGGCGATTCATGTTCGAGAAAATCGCGACCAGAGGGGTCGGTTGGCACAACGCCTATCTCCAGAACCACCAGTGGGTGAACATAACCGGTTTGGCCGCGGCGGGCTTGGCCCTCTACGGCGAGGTCGAAAACGTCGATGGCTGGATCACGATACCGCTGAAGAAATACAAGAAGGTCATGGCCTCGCTCGGCCCGGACGGTGCCAGCCACGAAGGCGTACCCTACTGGTCCTATGGGATCGAGTTCATGCTGAAGTTCATGGACTTATCGCGCGACCTGCTGGGAGAGGACCTCTTCAAAGACAACGCCTGGTTCAGGAACACCACTTCGTTCGTTCAGTATTCCATGCTGGGGCGGAAATTCTGGACACGCGAATCGAGCCTGATGTCCTTTGCAGATGCTCCTCGCTATTGGTGGTACGGCCCGGATTACATGCTCCGAAAACTTGCAGCAGAGTACCGCGACGGACACGCCCAGTGGCTTGCCGATGAAACAGACAAGGCTGGCGTCTGCAAATGTTCCGCGTGCTTCCTGAATCTTCTGTGGTATGACCCGACAGTCAAGCCCGAGTCGCCGACAGACCTGCCGATGTTCAAGCATTTTAATGACATGGAACTGGTCTTTATGCGCAGCGGCTGGGGAGGCAATGAGTCCGTCTTCGCCTTCAAGTGCGGCCCGCACGTCGGCCGCCACGCTGTAAAGGCCTTCTCACGCGACCCCGGCGGTTGGCACGTTCATCCCGACGCCGGAGCGTTCCAGTTGTTCGCCTTTGGTGATTGGTTGATCGCCGACGACAGATATTCCGCCAAGTTCACGGCCTGTCAGAACACCGCCCTGATCAACGGTATCGGCCAGATCGGCGAGGGAGACTTGGGGTTTCAGGGCAATTTGCTCTGTGCCACAAGTCGCGGAGCGGCCATTCTTCGCGCCTTCGGTGGTCGGGAGTTCGATTACGCCATTGGCGACGTTACTGCCGCCTACAAGGACAAGGCCGGACTAGAGAAATTCCTCCGGCACGTCTTCTATCTTAAGCCGGACTGCTGGATAATCGTGGATGAATTCGACACGGCGGAACCGGCGAAGTTTGAACTGTTCTTTCACAGCGATTTTCCATTCAAGCCGAAAGGTAAAGGGCAATACGTCGCCGGCGGCAAAAAAGGCACGCTCCGTCTGACGGCGCTATGGCCGGAGGACGTAACCGCCCGAACAATGAAGCAGGCGCTCAAGAGCGCCGATGACATAGAAGTCACCAGGGGGCAAATCGATGCCCTCGTGCTGTCAAATAAGAGTAAACGCAAGAGCGCCGTGTTCATCACCGTCCTTGATGCCGCCCCGGCGGGCAGCGAGTTTCGCATTACGGCCAAGACAGCAAAGACCACAAAGGGCCGGACATTGACAATCAAAACCCCCGCGCGGATGTGGAAATTCCTGCTGCTGACGGGTCAGAAGGATCGGTCCCAGCCAATATTCAAGGAGATCAAGTAGCGCCGGCTTGGCAGGGAACGTTTGATTGGTAATTCGATATAAGGATAGCCGCGAACAACGCGAACAAGATCAAAAGTAAAAAAAAGAAAAAAGTTCGCGTAGTTCGCGGCTAAAAATGAATCATGACAAAGCCTAAAGCAATGGTGTTGAGAGCAGCGGGGACGAACTGTGATAAGGAATCGCAGTACGCCTTGGAGTTGGCGGGCTTTGAGGCCGAGCGGGTGCACGTCTTTCGCGTGATGGAAAACCCGGCCCTGCTGGATGAGTATCAACTGCTGATGATTCCCGGCGGCTTCAGTTACGGCGACGACGTGGCGGCTGGGAAGATACTGGCCAACCAGATGATTCATCACCTCGCCGAGGCGTTGAATAAGTTCGTCGTCGCGGGCAGACTCATCCTGGGCGTATGCAACGGTTTTCAGGTGTTGCTCAAGAGCGGCCTGCTGCCGTGGGGCCGGGCCGGCGCTGACGAAGCCGGCAGCGACGCGACACTGACGTGGAACGACTGCGGAACGTTTGTTGACCGCTGGGTGAACCTTCGCGCCGACAGCGACAAGTGCGTATTCCTGACCAAAGGTCAAACACTCGCGCTGCCGATCGCACACGGCGAGGGCAAGTTCGTTACAACCGGCGAGGCCGTTCTCAATCGCATCCGCGACGCCGGCCAGGCAGCGGTGCGTTACGACGGCGACAATCCCAACGGCAGCACCGACGACATCGCCGGCATATGCGATCCGACGGGTCGAATCTTCGGCCTGATGCCGCATCCTGAACGGTTCGTGGATCCCACTCAGCACCCCACCTGGACCCGCCGGGGAAGCAATTTCGCCGACGCCGATGGTCTGGCAATCTTCAAAAACGCCGCGGATTATCTGAAATGACAATGTTCACCTAAACGGCTTCAGAACCGACGGATGGCTATCCGTCGGCTTTGGGTACACACCGGACCTGAAGCAATATCCCGACCTGTGGTTTGTAATAATAACGCCCGCTCTGCTTTTTTACCGATATTGCATACGATTTATTATCAGCCACGATACAAAATAACTCAATTTTCTTCGTTTTTCCATATTGACAAATTCAGGCATTGGACCTATAATACAACGTGAAGTAAAAGCAGGTTGCAGTGCCACTGGAGAGGAGATGCGGTGGAGCGCCTGTTGCTTGGAATGCTCGCTCATAAGCACCTCGTCACGCTTATTCGGCGGCTCGTCATGGATGAAGATGTGCTCGTGACGGATCGTTAAATCCGGAATAACGCAATGCTCGTAATATCACAATTTGCCTTGGAAGGAGGAACTTCAATGAAAGACTCACTGCTCGGTAAGGTTTTAATAGCGCTCGTCGCGCTGCTCATGATTGTCCCGTCTATGGCTCGTGCGGCGCCGTCGGAACCGGAACCCGACGCATCGTTCAGGGGCCTGAGGAATGGTTATGTCAAGACCTGGCACATCTACAGTGACCACAACCTGATCGAAGGCACCAACGGCATCCTGGACCCCGGCGATACGGAAATCACTTCCTTCAAGAACTGGTGGACCCCGGCGTCGAGCCACTCGCAGCACAACTACAGTCCCGACGGCGGAGGCTTCACCTACGGCGCCGACAGCGACATTCACTCCGGCCCGATCAACTACGCCACGCACAACGACCCCACCAAAGAGAACTTCTGGCTGGGTCGTAGTCCCGCCGAAGACAAAAACGTCATGCAGTTTTACATGACCTACAGCCAGTTCGACAATAACGACTGGAAGGGCACTTACGAATACGACTCGACCGACGCCACCGCCCGGGCCATCGTCAAGCAGCGGCACGAGACCCGCAACGGTTATGCCCTTGGGTGGGTAACGCACGCTGAAGAACCCGACAACAGCAACCCGCAGACCTACGCGGGTTTTGTCGATATGGACATTTTCATCCACAACGGCAGAGGGCTCGCCCCCGCCGCCGACGGCAGCGTGGATATTTCCGGGTTCGGTAAGAGTTACTCCAACCCACAGGTCTCCGTCAGCAATGACATCTGCAGCAAGGCGATAGACAACGCCGGTTGTCTTCCCGCGAACAAGCGGTACCATCCTCCGGTGTTTGACGATGCGACAGGGACATATTCCTGGGGTGCCAACGCGGCGCGGATGCTCGCCAACGGCTACACCGCCGCCGACCTCGCCGACATCATCAATTCGATGGAGATCGAGGAACGCGATGCGGCCAGCCTCGGCACCAGCGACGTGATATGGGACGACCGCAGGCCCAGCAAAATCGAGGCAGACCTGGTCGATCACAACGGTGCCGCGTATGTCTATGAGGACGCCTTCCTGGACGACTCTTTCTATCACGACGGCGCTTCCGACGGCGGGGTCATCGCGGGCCTGGCCGGACAGAGCGATTACGTCCCCGATCCCCAGGGCGGAAACTGGGGCGACCAGCAGGTAATCCGCATCGACATATCACAAGAGATGCTCCTGAGCGGCGACCCGAATACCTGCGGCAATATTGAGCAGATCGTATTCTGGGATTTCGGTGACCCGAACCACGGCAGCACCACAGGCCAACAGGTGAACCCCGTCCCCATTATCTTCAATGTTGACCTTAACCAAACCATTGCACATGGGCAGATATACTGGGACGACGGGATGGGCGGACGCTTCTACTTTCCGGAGAACCGCATCTATATCGCACAGGTTATGAATATGGTTCCCGAACCGGCCAGCCTGACGCTGCTGGCGATTGGGGCGGCAGGGCTGTTGATTAGACGCCGCCGAGCGGCGATTCGATAAAGCGGGGAATCTGAACCAACTAAGGCGACGAGCGATCCGGGAAAAACCGGGTCGCTCGTTTTTTATGCGCCGTTACGCGGCGTACTCCACCAGAAGCCAGAAGGCCGCAGCCAGGACCGTCAGGCCAACGAAGATATATGCCCACAAGCCCAGGATTTGCAGCGGCAGCTGCCGGAGATACCGGACACGAACGGTCTTGTACACCACAGCCAGCACCATGCACAACGGCAGGACCAGCCAGACGTGGTTGACTCCTATCTGGACGGGATGGACGAATATCATGCGTCTTCCTCCCGTCTGTTGCGCGCCGGTTCACCGAACCGGCCAAACGCAGCCAGAATGACCGCGTCAAATATGCACAGAAGGTTCAACATTCCGGCAACACCGGCGTAGGCGCGGGCAACGGTGGCGGCTGGGTAACTGAGGTTCAGTCCATCTTCCGCCAGCGCTTCTTTGTAAGTGTGCCACCATTTTCCGGGCAGGTGCGGGTCCTGGCGGGTCCAAGGCGGGGGTGTGGGCGTTCGCAGTTGTGGATCGTTGAACTGGTCGGTAATCGCCCGGCGGTATTGCTCCTGGCGATACCACGCCGCGACGCCCGAAACGCCCGTGCACATCTGGGCGGTGAACCACCAACGCTGACGCAGCGGTTCGACGGTGAATATCCCGCCAAAGGCCACACCCGCCCAGAACAGGCCGTTGATGCAGATACAGATTATAACGCCGCGCAGCGTGCGCCTGATATAGACATGCCCAGCGCCGGGAATCAGCCAGGCCAGTATCCCGGCCAAAAAAGGCGCAAAGTAATTTTGCTGATGACGATCTGACATACGCTTATAACCTTCTTGCAGGACGCAATGTCGCCCACAGGACGCCGTATGTCAAGCGCTATAAAGGATAGGGTTTAGGGACTGGGGATTAGGGATTAGGGAAAAACAAAAAAACAGAAAGAACTGCACTCGCAATCCGCAATCTCAAATCAGTCCGCGATATCCATCACGAGCACGGTAACGTCGTCATCTCGCCGCCCGGCCTGGCGGTGTTCGTCAATCCGTCTGGCCAGGTGCAACATCATCTCGTCGGGCTGATGCCTGCGCAAAGATTGAAGTGTCGGAACCAGGGTCGAGACGCCAGAAACCGGGGCGTCCGAAAGCATCTCTTCCGCGCCGTCGGAGAAAACAATCAGCCGGTGGCCCGGATGGAGGTTGATTTCCTGCTGGCTGAAGGTCTCTTCCGGAAAGACGCCCAGCAGCGCCCCAACGGCGTCAGGCCGCTGGACTGCGCCGTCGGCGTCGAACAATAACGGGCTGGGATGGCCCCCGCGGGCGTACCGCAGCAGGAGGTTGTCCGTATCGATAATTCCATAGACTGCTGTGCAGAACTGGCATGAACTGAGATTCTGCTCGCAGATGTCGGCGTTCAGACCGGTCAGAACTTTGCCCGGCGGGACGATCTCGTATCGGCTTCCGTTGATCTGCTTGGTTTGCAGGGCTTTTTTGATGAACATGGTCAGCAGCGCCGCCGGCATGCCGTGGCCGACAACGTCGGCGATGTAGAAGCCGACATGGGTCTCGTCCAGGCGGAAGACGTCGTAGATGTCCCCGCTGACCCAACCTGCCGGGCGAAACAGCGTGGCAAAGCGCACCGGCCCGACCTCCGGCAGCGACCTGGGCAGGAAGTCTCGCTGGAGCTTGGCCGCCAGACGCATCTCTTCGTCGAGTTCTTCGAAGTTGCCGGCAGCGCCCACCCCGAAACCACGCACGGCGGCGATATCGGTCTGAAGATGCTTGATAGTCGGCTGAAGCGCCGACGCTGACTCGATTCGGGCGACAAGTTCACCGGGCGGGGCATCGGCATCGGCGATTATGAACTGACCGCGGCGATGGGCCAGGAGGTTCTTGCCGGCTGAACCCGCCGGCAGCAGCACTACAGCCACTGCCCCGCTGCGATCAATCCGGTCCAGCAGCGCCGACAACTGCCTCGCGTCAAACGGGTCTCCGGCCGGCGGTCCGATCAATACGACCTCGGCCTCGTCGAGTTGCCGCGGGTGCGGCTGGGGCGAATCGCAGGCGGTTATATCCCATCCGCCGCCGATAGCAGCCAGGATGTTTTCGGGCATATCTCCCGGCCCGAACCAGAGCAGTTTATGTTTTTCTGCAACAAGGACCATCTCGCACACCCTGCCGGCGCCGATAGTTACATCGACCCGCCCGGCGTGCGCCTTTAACAGCCCCGCGAAGTGAGGCTTTCAAGATCGCGCGGCGGATGGTATAATGCTATACGTTATGACGTCCGAAGTGGAAATTGACAAAGAGAAGATAGCGGAGTTCTGTCGCAGGAATCACATACTTCGGCTGTCGTTTTTCGGGTCGGTCCTTCGGGACGATTTCGGCCCCGACAGCGACGTGGACGTGCTGGTGGAGTTCGAGGACGGCCATGTACCGGGCCTGGCGTTTTTCGGTATGGAATTGGAACTGTCTGAAATCATAGGCCGGAAAGTCGATCTCAATACCCCCAATTTCCTGAGCCGATATTTCCGAGACGACGTGGAGGTGTCGGCCGAGGTGCAATATGTTGCAGGATGAAGATAGAATTCGTCTTCGACATATGCTGGATTATGCCTGCGAGGCAGCCGATTTGGCGAGGTCGCATAGTCGTTCGGACCTTGATACAGACCGGCTTCTTGGGCTGGGGCTGGTTCGCTTACTTGAAATCGTAGGTGAAGCGGCGGGACGAATATCAGAAGGATTGCGGGCTGAACAAACCTCAATTCCCTGGCCGCGAATTGTCGGTCTCCGCAATCGGCTCATACATGGGTACGACTCGGTGGACATGGACATTCTCTGGGAAATTTTAACAAATGACCTCCCGCCCTTGATCGAATCGCTCCAGGCAATTCCCGACGTTGATTCTTGATAATCAGACCGCGACCTCTACCTCACAAATGGCCACAGTCAAAGGCATGCCGGCTTCGGCGCGGGCTTCCAGGCAGGCGCCAATGGCCTCGCGTATGTTCGCCAGGGCATCTTCTTCCGTCTCGCCTTGCGAAACACACCCCGGGATAGACGGACACTCAGCGACAACCATGCCCGTTTCGTCTCGCTCAAGAGTTACAATTAGTTTCATATGAGATCACCTCAATACAATTCTATCTACGTAGCTGTCGGTATGTCAAATTGCTTACGGACGCAGGTCCGGCAGTTCGACCTTGTCGCCGACTTTTACGCCGGCCCGCGCCAAAGCGCCGGCGGCGACCTCAAGGGCGTATCGCGCGGGATATTTGCTCGAATAGGTGCATTTGGGATTGCCGGGGTCGTCTTCGACGGGCATTGTGTGAATGTTGACTATCGTTCCGTCGCTGGAGATGAAGGCTACGTCGATACCGGTCCGGCAGTTGAGCATGTGGAATGTCAGCACCCTTTCGCGCGGGAAGACAAACAACATCCCGGTTCCTTCGGGCACTTCGAGCCTGTCGGCCAGGCCCCTGCGGCGGTTTTGCTCGTCGGCTGCCAGTTCCACCTGCCAGACGTGCTCTCCGATACGCACCTGCGGCCGGTCGCCTTGACCGGAGCAATTGCATGACGAAAACAGCATAAGCGGCGACAGGACAATCCATAATGTGCAGATTCGCGGCATAGATTCTTACCTATGGTTTCCGGTTGAGCGCCTTGCGTGCGGCGGCGGCAACCTGTTGCGGGTCGATTAGTTGCATACATGTAACATGTCGGCATCGGCGTTTAAGGCAGCCGGTGCATGGCGTGTCGGCGACGATGGCCAAGCCCAGCGGGCCGAGCGGGCCGGTGCGTTCGGGACGGGTCGGGCCGATTAATGTTACGAACGGCGTCCCGACGGCAGGGGCGATAAAATTAGCGGCTGAATCGCAGCAGACGACGGCCCCGGCCGATGCGATTATGGCGACTGCCTGCGGCAGCGTCGTCCGCCCGGCAAGATTAAACACCTTCCCGTTCCCGGCAGCCAGGTCGGTGCATGGTTCGCGGTCATCATCGGAACCCGTCAGCACCACGGGCACGTCGTGAGACAGTTCGGCGACGACCTTTTGCCAGTGGCGAAGCGGGTACAACTTGCTCTGCCATCGCGTCCCCGGTGCGATTACGAGATACCGGCCTGGGGCGAGATTGTGCTCGTTCAGGAACGATTCGACGAACGCCTTTGCCTCATCCGTAACGGTCAGAACGAGGTCGTCGGCGTGTGCGTCCACGCCGAGTGCGCAGGCGAGGTCGATGTTGCGCTGGACGGTGTGGTCAGCCCGGACGCCGATTGTGTGTGTGTAGAAGACGCCGGCAAATTCACGGGTGTCGGCGAAGCCGGCGCGGACGCCGGCGCCGCTGACGCGGGCGAAGAATCCGCTACGGAAAAGCCCCTGCAAATCAATAACCCAGTCGAATTGTCGGCGGCGGAGGTCCCGGCAGAAGGTCAGGAAATCTCTGGTTGCTCCGGCGCTAAGCCCGATTCGCCCGTACCGGCGGCGGTCGAAGAGGATCGTCTCGTCCAAATCTTTTTGCCCGGTCAGGATGGGCGCACAGCCCGGCGTTACCAGCCAGGCGATGTGGGCATGCGGGAAGGTTCGCCTCAGCCCGGCCAGGACCGGCATAGCGGTAATCACATCGCCCAGGCTGGACGGTTTGATGATGAGTATTTTTTCGGGCGGTGGCAGTGGAGGGTCGGTCACGGCGTGGTCCTCCCTGCCTGCCTGGCGGAGGCGGACAGGCGCTGGGCTTTCTGGCGTCGCTGGCGAGAGGCAATCTGCCGGCGTATCTTCCGGCTGGACCAGTCCTGGAGGAATCGCCAGTAGGGCTTGAAGTTGATCCGCCCTGCTCCCGGGCTTCGCAGGTATCCCATCAGCATTCTCAGCCTGCCTGCGTGATTGACCACGGGGCATTCCAGCAGCGAGACGTTCAGTCTCATAAGTCCGCGGAACTGCCGGCGTCGCGTAACACGGCGGACACGGTTGACGCCGTCCAGGTCCACGAGGATCAATTCGGGCGGGTGGTCCCTGTGACCGTCCCAGTGCACCAGCAGGTTGGATACCTTCAGGTCGCGATGTGCGAATCCTTCTTCGTGGAGACGGCGCAGGAGGCGCCCCAGTTGCCAGAGGACCTGGCGGGCCAGGCGTTTTGGCTCTATCGGCAAGCCGTCGGATTGTTCACCGCCCAGGTAGCGGTTGAGGAACCTGTTGAGGTGCAGACCGGTTACCTGTTCGGTAATCAGGATCGAGTCGATTAGAAAACCCCATCGTCGTTTTTCCATCGCCGCCAGGGGCAGCGCTGTGTGGATGTGCCGGCCCAACAGGGCGTGACCGAGGTAGAAGCCTCGCAGCGCCCGGCTGCGGCGGAAGAGGTCGGCGACCCACCGGATGGTTCGTTTTCGGCGTGCGCGTTTGATGTACACGTCGAACTCGGCGGCTCCGATTCGGAGTCGCCGCCGGACGACGAAACTGCTGGGTGAATCTTTGATTACTTTCGCGTCTCCGCCGGTAAAGAGTGCGTCCGGGTCGCCCAGCACTTTGAGCCAGTCCTCGGCGTCGAAGGTATGTTCGCAGGCGCTCGAGCCGGGCAGGCGGCGTTTTGACGCCAGTATCACATGCGTGCGCCGACCTGCAACGGACAGGCTGGCGAAATACCGATTGGTTGCGAAGATTCGGCGGTCGCGCTGGGCGTGGAGTTTCCGGCTGTGGCGGTGAGCCAGCATCTCGATCAGGCGGACCCACCCGCGGATCGTCCCTTCGGCTCCGGCGGCGCGGAGGTATCGCCGGAGAAACCGCAGTCGCTGCGAGCGCGTAGTCCACAGCCGGCGGTCGTGGAAAAGTTGTGCGAGGTTGGCAGCCCGTCTTCGCCGGGTCAGCCGGCGCCGGCGAAGCATACGGTGCAGGTCCATCAGGACCAACCCGCCGAACCGCCCACGGGACGATTCGTTTATTCGTACCAGCACGTTGCCGCAGTGCAGGTCACGGTGTATTACTCCGCAGGCGTGCATCCTGCCGACCATTTCAGCCAGGGCGATTATCGCGGCGTCAATGGCGGCGTGGTTGCCGGCCGACAACTTCTCGGCGTGCCATTTGTCGGCGGGGACGGACGGTTCGATCCCGTCGCTTATCAGCCACTCCGCACCCTTGTGATAACAGGTGGCAAGGGCCTTCGGGACCGGCACGCCGTTGCCGGAGAGGTATCTGCTGAAGCGCATCTCGCAGCGTGAGTCCGAAAGTCCGATGCGGCTACCGAGGCGATGCAGCAGCGACGGATTATGGAAATGCTTCAGGTACAGCACACCGGCGGAACCCGATGCTTCGCAGCGATAGACGGTCCGGGAGACATTGTGTTTGACCATTGACCAGCGATTGTCGCTCGAGCCTGACAGCAGCGGTTCCAGCCGGCGGCGGGCGTCGGCGTCGGCAAAGCGAACCGCACCGGCGTCGAGGCCGACGAATAGTTCCGAAGCGTCCGGCATGTGGTGTTTGTCGGTTGTCATTTGTCGTTCACTGTTGCCGGCGAGATGTCTTCGATTATCTTCAACAAGGCCTGTGCGATTTGACGAGGGCGGTCCGGTCGGACCAGCAGGACGTTTTTTCCGTTTGCCGGTCGGTTCCGCGCCGTGGGCGTATCGGCGGCGACAATCGGCAGGCGGGCGGGCATCGCCGACGACGGCGGGTCGTCGGGGTCCAGGAATAACGCTATATCAGCCGCCGCAAGCAGGTCTGATATGGGCCATTCGGCGCCGGCAAGGATTATCTGCTCTGCAAAGCCGGTCATTCCGGCGAATTCGGCGACATCTCT
Organism: Planctomycetales bacterium; assembly: GCA_030642005.1. Classification (GTDB taxonomy): domain Bacteria; phylum Planctomycetota; class Phycisphaerae; order SM23-33; family SM23-33; genus JAUWNJ01. The sequence goes on along the minus strand of DAOWOP010000019.1, from coordinate 3,396 downwards.
TGCGCCCCGGCCGGTGTCCTGAATAATAAGACACACAGGCAGGTCGGCGATTTTCAGGATAGAGACGGCCCATACGGCAAAGCGATGCCCGCTTTGGCGGTGCACACGCCCCGCCGCGACGATAACTATATCCCCGGGCGCGATTCCCAGCCGATCTCGAACGGCTGGGCGGCTGGAAATGTCGTTGATGTCCGGCGGTGCAACCATGATGGAGGTGCGATCAGACTGACTCATTGGATTGGAATGGACAGGTCGGTTTCCTTTTCCTTTGGCTTGGCGCGCTCGATATAACGCTCGTGGAAAAGCCCGCAGACTTCCTCGGCCATGCGTTCAGCCAGTTTGCGAGCCAGTTGCGAACCGTAGGTCTCCGAAGTATTTTCCGTCATCGGCTCGGCAATGCTGATCGGAAAGCCGGCCGATTCGTCAGGCCAGATACGCCCCTTCAGGACGTCCACGACCTTTACCCTGGCGACAAGCTTGCCTCGCCAGAGCGCATCGACGGGATTGTCCTTGAGCGAAAACTCTTCGATTGAGACATAGATCACCAGGTCCGCTCCGAGCCTGCGCCCGATCCTCGGGATACTCATGAGGTTGAACTTCGGCTCGGCGTTACGCAGGTCGATCAGTTTGTCATAGGGTATCGTCTCGGCGGCGAGCGAGTGTGCGATGAGCAGTTTATCGACCTTTTCCGCCAGCGTCCGTTTGGCGGGTGGATAGACCAGCGGGCACTTTATGTCGTCGGGAAAGACCAGAATCGTCCTGTCCGACGGAAGGACAAATCTCGGCTGGACCTTCTCCTCCGGGAATAATTTTGCCAGAATGGCAAAGGGCAACTGGCAGCCGACCGGCAGCAGCATCACCGAGGCCAGCAGCAGTAAATATAACCTTCGTTTCATCATGATTCTTTCGGCACCTTGTACTTGTAGAAATTCCTTACCAGTTCCCAGGCGAATAATCTTTCAGTTTGAACACGCATCTTCCAGTCGTTTCCGGCAGGGATCCCCATGGAGGATTCAGGCGGATTGACTATGTATATCGGTCCGGTCCGCCAGACGGGATTCCCGCCGCCGGTCGAAGAGAGATTTGCTTTATATATATTGACCTCTGCGGTGATTCGCCCTCGCGCCAGGTGGATGCTGCCCGGTTCACGCGTTGAGAATTCCATCACCGAAATCAGCATGACATAATCGGCGTCGAAAGCCTTGCAGAGTTTCTCCGGCGGCGTCGCGTCCCATCGCGGGTTTTCAGCCTGGTAACGAATGACCCTTCTGGCATCAACTATTGTAACGCCGTGGACGTTCCTGCGGAGTTCTGCGCCGACCTCGTCGGTGAGTTCCAACTGGGCCATATTGTAATCCAGTTGTATCTCCGGCCCAGCGAAGATTACCACGGCGACAGTCTTGCCCGGAAGATCGCCGAACTTCGCCTCGATAGTCTTCATCGGAACCGGTGGGGCAAAGGCGTGCATGAGCCAGTTGGCCATGCCGCAGCCGGTAACATAAAACGCCGACGATGACAAAAGGGCAATGAGCAGGCACTTCCGCATAATAACTCCTTTGGGCGGTTTGTCACATCGGCAGCGTACCGTCGGCTATGCCCCAGATTAATTTCAGCGCCCATCCGGCCGGGATGCCGATTATAAACATCCAGGCCCACCACGCCGGCCTGCCGAGGCGGGAAAGGACGCTTTGACCGGTCAGGACCTCGATTAACGCCGACGCCGCCAGCACAACCAGACCGGCGAAAAACGCCACCCCGAACGGATGGCTCCTGGCGGCCAGAACGAACCGACCGTGAGCCATAGCCGAAACCGACGTGGTCAGGCCGCAGGTCGGGCACGGGTAGCCTGTCCGCATGAGGAACGAACATGCCGGCAAGCCCAGTTGCCTGTGCGTGCCGCTCCCAGCAGCGGCAGGAGTAAGCCACGCCGCCAGACCGATTACAGTCCCGCAACACGCCGCCACCGTCAGGCCTTGCAGCCGGAGAAAATTGCGCGAACTCGCTGCCCCGGTCAGGACATCGGTCCCAGTATAGCAGGCTGATTTTCCCATTGTTACGACCGTATATCATAGGCCCACCAAGCCTTCGACGTCAAGACTTGTAACTGGTTGACTGGTTGATTGGTTGATTGGTTGATTGGTGAATCGGTGAATCAGTGAATCGGTGAATCAGTGAATCGGTTGATCGGTTGATCGGTTCTGCTCTTTCAGTTTTTCCCAAGTCCCAAGTCCCTAGTCCCTCTTCTGTACCTGCACACGCAGTCGAAGACCTCTCCACCGACGCGAGCGGCTACCATCGGGTCCTTCAGCAGGCACAGTTGGATCGAATCGACGGTGAATTCCGTGTTGAGGTTGCTCTCGACGCTCCTGCCCATCCCTTCGAGGATAACCAGGTCTGCGTCCTTGGAGGCGCAGTTCAGTTCGTCGGAGACCTCCGCCAGGTCAATCAGCGGGATGCCATTGCCGGTCGAGACGACCTCGAACAGACCGGCGGAGATGTAAGAAGCCAGTTCGTCGTCCAGGTCGGCGAGTTGGGAAAGGATTTTGACGGCTTCATCGGTTGTAACGTCGTTGAGGGTCGGCAGTTCATTGGCCGCCAGAACGATCTGCGTACCGTGGGCGGCGAGTTCCCGGACGAAAGGTATCACGCCGAGGATAAAGTCCGCCCCTGTGTTGTCGGCGAAGACCACCGCCTTGGCCCACGGCGCAGCCGACGCGGCGCCGGTCGGCAGAATCGCCGCCAACTCATCGAAGTCGTCCACTGCCCAGGGTCGGCCTTTCGTCCGCTCAAGCACTGCGGCGAAATCGACGCGATCCCTGGCGTAGCCCATCGTGGCGGTGCTGCCGAGGTCGAAAATGTTCCCGGCGAAGATGCTGCGGATGAGATGCTCCCACCGCTGCGACGCCGGCAGCAATTTGACCGAGTCGATGACGTCCGGATAAGACTCAATGGCCGAGATGTCCTCACGCTGCTTGATGTGCCTGAAAGAATCGCCCAGACCGTTGTCGCGGAGTACCTTTTCGCGCAGGCGGCACAGTTCCACCAGACCAAGCCGGCCTGCCGGGGCCGCCGGGTCGGACCGGTCGGGGATGAGCGAATCGGCCGGGCCAGGGTTCTCTCGAAGCAAAGCGATCGTTTCGACGAACCGGCGTCTTGCCGATTCAATTGCCTCGGCGGCGCTGCGCCCGTAGGCGACCTTCGCCGCCGACAGCGTGTCGGCAAAGTGGTCCTCAAACAGTTTCAGCCAATACCGCCTCGCCTCGACGTCGCCGATCAAATCAAAATCGCTGACGGCGTAACCGGCCGGATCAGCCAGAAGACAAAAATGACTCATAAAAACCTCGTTTGGTAATTCGTAATTCGTAATTGGTAATTCGTAATTGGTAATTCGTAATT